>JAEEPF010000302.1 GCA_016284635.1 Prevotella sp. | reverse complement strand
TGACCGGAAATATTCAAACTCAGGCCTACAAGGCATTTTACGACAATGAAAAGGAAAACACTCTGGATAACTTCTGGTTTCGAGCCAATATCGGCGGAACGTACAGCTCCGAAGATTTCGATGCCAAGGTGACTATCCGCATGTACGCCCCCCACTTTAATGGAGGTGCAGACAAGTTTCAGGCCGATACCTATTACGGAAATTACAAGTGGGCAACTTCCGGACTGAACTTGAAACTGGGTCACTGGAAGACGGATACGGAAGGTGCCGGTAATTTCGGTGGCTACCTGGACCAGAATCTTTCTAAGCGGGGCTTTCTAGTTCGAGATTACGCCCACGACGCCTTTGAGCTGGGCTGGAAAATGGCCGGCAACCAGCTGAACGTGATGGTGGGTACCGATGACGGTAATTTCAACAAGGGTTACCTCCGCGTAAACGACGACCTGAAATTGGGAGAAGCCCTGAAACTCGGTCTGGGTTATCGCGCCAATGTTCTTGACCCGATGCAATATAGCGCAGTCCTGACCCATGTGGTGGATTTTCGGGCCCGTTACCAGGGATCCAAGCAACTGGCGGTATACGCCGAAGCGGCTGCTATCATGACCGGCAAAGACGACAAAGTGAATGTGGCCTCCATTGAAGCGGGTGCTGCTGTAAAGCCTCTCTACAGTCAGGATACCCAGTACTTCCCGGTGTACGGCGGCGTGGAATTTCCTACCGGCGGCATTCTCGACAAGGCCTTTGCCGAAGTGGAATACGTCGCTAACCGTGACGAACTGAACGCCGATGCCGATGAATTGGGTTGGGCTGTAGGTCTCGTGAAAAAGATCGGTTCCCACGGAAAAATCCAAGCGACAGTCTATAGCGAAAACAAAATGTCCGATGTAGGCTTTAGCGCCCGCCTCACGACCTCCATCAAGTAATACCATGAAATTCAAACTATCCAGTCCATTCAAGGAACGGGCCGCGTCCACCATCTTCCTGGTCTCTGCGCTAGCAAGCATTCTGTTTGTTGCCCTAATCTGCGTGTTCCTTTTTGCAAACGGTGTCCCCGCCATTCTAAAGATAGGCTTTACGGACTTTTTGTTCGGAACGGAATGGGCCCCCACGGACGAGCCTGCGATCTACGGGATTTTTCCCATGATTCTCGGCAGCCTCTACGTGACACTGGGGGCCCTAGCCATCGGTGTCTCGGTGGGGCTCCTGTCGGCCATATTCCTGGCTCGGTTCTGCTCCGAAAGGCTCCACAGGGTGTTGAAACCCGCCGTGGAACTCCTGGCCGGCATTCCCTCGGTGATCTACGGCTTCTTTGGCTTGGTGATCATCGTCCCCTTTGTGCGGCAGCACCTTGGCGGGAGCGGTTTCAGCATCTTTACGGCGTCGATTCTGCTGGGAATCATGATTTTGCCTACCGTCATTTCCGTTTCCGAAGCCGCCCTGCGGGCGGTCCCCAACAGCTACTACGAAGGTTCCCTGGCTCTCGGGGCCACCCACGAAAGGAGTGTATTCTTCACGGTTCTTCCGGCGGCCACTTCGGGAATCGTGGCGGGTATCATCTTGGGTTTTGGCCGGGCTATTGGCGAAACCATGGCAGTGATTCTTGTGGCTGGAAACCAGGCCCGAATGCCCGACGGTATTTTCGAGGGAGTCAGGACCTTGACCGCCAACATTGTGTTGGAAATGGGCTATGCCACGGACCTGCACCGCGAAGCCCTCATTGCCACCGGTGTGGTGCTATTCTCCTTTATCCTTACTATCAACCTGCTGTTTTCCATTCTCAAGAAGAGGGTTGTCAAATGATCGGATACTATAAGCATGCGCCCTTTTCGCTGTTTCTGAGAATCCTCGTGTCCTTGGCCATCGCCATTACGGTATGCACCCTGGGGTTCCTGATCCTCTATATATTGGTGAAGGGTATCCCATTCCTGAAACCCTCCCTGTTTTCTCTCACTTACACCTCGGAGAATGTCTCTTTCCTGCCCTCCATCCTGAATACGGTTATCATCGTGTTTGGTTCTCTC
>JAEEPF010000301.1 GCA_016284635.1 Prevotella sp. | reverse complement strand
TCTGCCGTGCAGTTGAAAATATGTTCGGTGTTGAAATCCCGGAACGCTGCAAGGTGCTCCGCGTGATTGTGAACGAACTTAGCCGTATCAACGACCACTTTGTGTGCGTCGCTGCTGCGTTCCAGGATTTGGGCGGTACCACACCGTTCATGTACGCCTTCAACCCGCGTGAAGAAATCATGTGCATTTGGGAAAAGCTCACAGGTGCACGCCTTACGAACAGCTTTGCACGAATTGGCGGCCTTTCTCGTGATAGCTACGAAGGTTTTGAACAAGATGTTCTCGCGGCCCTCAATTCTACCGAAAAGGCTTTGAAGGACTTGCACGCCTGCTTGGACAGAAACCGCATCTTCCTTGACCGTACGGTGGGTATCGGCAAGATTTCTGCCGAAAAGGCTATCAGCTACGGTTGGACGGGCCCATGCCTCCGCGCCTCTGGCGTTGCCGCAGACCTCCGCAAGGATGAACCGTATTACGATTATGAAACCTACGACTGGGAAGTCGTGGTCGGCACTCAGGGCGACTGCAACGACCGTTTGCAGGTTCGTTTGGCCGAAATCGAAGAATCCGTGAAGATTGTGCGCCAGGCTCTCAAACGCCTTGCTCCGGGCCCGGTCGATATCGTTGATCCGCGTATCCGCGTGCCGGCTCACAAGCTTGCTTACCAGGATATGGAAGGCCTTATCGGTCGCTTCAAGAGCGTCTATGAAGGCATCCGCGTTCCGGAAGGCGAATACTACTGCGGGAGCGAATGCGCTAACGGTGAACTTGGTTTCACGATTATTTCTGACGGCTCTGGCCATCCGTACCGCATCAAGGTGCGTCCGCCTTGCCTCACGCAGTTTGCTGCATTCCATGAACTCGTCGAAGGCGGTCTCTTGGCTGACTCCATGGCCGTGCTTTCGGGTCTCAACATTATTGCTGGAGAACTTGACCGATGAGAGAACATATTACTGGCGCTGTCCAATTTGTCTCGAACAATCATTTGAAGTTCGACCGTCCGGCTCAGCCGATAGATGCGTTGCCGGATCCGGGCCAGAAGTTTGGCTACGTGAACAAGCCTGTGCCGCAGCCTCCTACGGCTGAAGTGCTCGCCAAGCTCAACACTCCCGAAATCAAGGAACGTTGTGCAGACCTCCTCAGCCGTTACCCGGTGGGGCAGGGCGCTCTCCTCGAAGTGCTTTGGCTTGTGCAGGGCGTGTTTGGCTGGGTCCCGCGTGAAGGTATCCGCTGGGCTGCTAACGTTTGCGGTTGCGCTCCGGCTCATGCTCTTGGCGTTGCTACGTTCTATACGATGTACAATCACGCTCCGAAGGGCAAGTTCCTCTTGCAGTTCTGCCGTAACATCAGCTGCACCATCAAGGGCGCTCCGAGTTTAATCGCTTATGTGGAACATGCTTTGAATATCAAGACCGGCGAAACGACTCCGGATGGTCTCTTCACAATCCTCCAGGTGGAATGCCTCGGTTCTTGCGGCAACGGCCCGATGATGCTCGTGAACGACGACTTTGCAACGGATGCCGATGGTGACGTGCTCACAATGAAGCCGGGCTCAAAGCTCACGACCGACAGCATCGACCGCATCCTCAAGTGGTGCTACGCCCATGAAGACAACATCCCGAAGCACGACGTGCTCGGCGGTACGGTGAAGGGCCACTGCGGTCATCCGGGTGCACCGGGTGCAATTGCAAAGCCGCAGGTGGCAGACTACGCTCCTCCGTCTCCGGTTTTGAATGTCAAGTCCGAAGCTGACGAAACGGGTGCTACCCTCACTTGGAAGGGCGCTCCGGAATTCACGAAGATTGTTGTTGAAAAGAAGAACGGCAACGACTGGGTCGCCGTGGGCGAGCCGGGCGTGAAGGACAAATCTTTTGTGGATCCGAACGGCAAGGTCGGTGACGAATACCGTATGATTGCGACCTCCGGTGAACGTGTTGCTAAACCCTCGGCTGTTGCTGTGACAAAGCAGAAGCCCGCACCGGAACAAAAGGCGGTTTAATTATGGCTGAATGTGTAAAAGTTTG
>JAEEPF010000119.1 GCA_016284635.1 Prevotella sp. | reverse complement strand
CGGGCAGCAGATACAGCTTCACAAAAACGACTTGTACCTATACATGGCGCATAGCGTGGTCACAAATTTCATGTCATCACCGGATTTCAATTGCCGACAGATCTGGTTCTCCAGAGGCGAATTATGGAACATCAATAAATACGGCGAAGTAAGTTTGTCAGACCTGCCTTATCTCAAACGACACCCAATAATACATCTGACAGAAGATGACGTGAAGTTGCTTGATGATTATTTCCAGTTGTTATGCCGCCGGATGAGAGACCCAAGTCCCGTGTTGTATTCCATTATCGTAAGATCACTCGTCAGTACGATGATGCTGGAAATACTCAGCATGATGCGAAGGCAGGAGCCTGAGAACACGGTAGCGACCGGCCCTCACCGTCAGCGGTTGGCAAACGAGTTTATGCACTTAGTAGAACAAAGCGATGGCCGCATACGCAGGGTGGATGATTACGCCAGCCAGCTGAACGTGACACCGAAGTATCTCTCAACCCTGCTCAAGGAGACGATGAACCGTCGGCCAAGCGAGACAATACGTTTCTTTACCTTGAAGGCCATAGAGCACCGTCTGCGCTTCACCGATATGACGATGCAGGAGATTGCCAACGACCTGAACTTCCCCAATGCGTCGTTCTTTGGCAAGTACGTGAAAGAACACTTAGGTATGACGCCATTGGAGTATCGGAACAAGTACCACAGGTAAGAGAAAAAGGTAAAAGTGAACAGTGAAAAGTGAAAAATTTGCTACCGCAATGAAAAAGATAGTATTGATATTGATGGCTGCGATGATGTGCAGCATGGTGAAAGCGCAATGCGCAATGGATAGTGCACAATGCAAAATGGATAGTGCACAGTGCAAAATGCATCATGCACAATGCAAAAAGGAAAGGAAGAAGGTCGGCGTCGTGTTGAGCGGCGGCGGCGCGAAGGGTATGGCACATATCGGCGTGCTGAAGGTGTTGGAGAAGGCGGGCATCCCCGTGGATATCGTCACCGGTACGTCGATGGGTAGCATCGTCGGCGGCCTCTATGCCATCGGCTACAACGCCAACTCTCTGGACTCGATGGTGAGGGTGCAGGACTGGAGCTACGTGATCACCGACAAGGAGGACTTGCGCAACCAGAGCCTCAGCGACTGGAAGAAGCAGAACACCTATTTCTTTACGACAGGTATGACCATCGGCAAGAAGGATGTGAATGCGGGCGGTATCATCAAGGGTAAGAACCTGGCAGAACTCTTCAATCAGCTCTGCGTGGGCTTTACCGATTCGCTCGACTTCACGCGCGACCTGCCCATCCCCTTCGCCTGTGCAGCGACGGACATCATCACCAACGACGAGGTGGACTTCCACAGCGGACGGCTGCCACAGGCTATGCGCGCCTCGATGGCCATCCCCGCTGCCTTCTCGCCTGTGAGACTGGGTGACAAGGTGCTGGTGGACGGTGGTCTGAAGAACAACTATCCGGCAGACCTCGCCCGTGAGATGGGAGCCGACATCATCATCGGCGTGACGGTGCAAGGTGCGCCGAAGACGGCCGAGGACATGGGTGGCACAATGAGCATCATCAGCCAGATCGTGGACGTGAACTGTAAGAACAAACTCGACGAGAACCTCGCTATCACCGACCTGCATCTGTCTGTGGACACGAAGGGCTACAACGCCGCCAGTTTCTCGCTGGCAGCCATCGACACCCTGGTGCGCCGTGGTGAGGAGGAGGCCATGCGCCACTGGGACGAAATCATCGCCCTGAAGCAGCGCATCGGCATCGACGACACATTCCGTCCCCAGATTCTGCATCCGCTGCGCCCGGAGGTGATGACCGAAAAGCATCGCATCATCGACATCGCGTTTGAGAATATGACGCCGCAGGACGAGAAGTTCCTCCGCCAGAAGTTCCACTTGAACCGCACCGACAGCATCGATTCGAAGCTGCAGCAGGAGCTGACCACCTCGATGCGTATGGATCTGTTCTACCAGACGGCTGAATGCCACTTGGTGCCTGTGAAATTGGGAACTGGTGCCACACGGAAGATCCACGGCATCTATGACGAGGTAGACTCTCTTTGGACCAATGCCGACGGTGTGCGTGTTGTCCTCTCGGCTGGTAACCGCAAGTCAGTGCAGTTCCACGCCGGTTTCCGTTTCGACACGGAGGAATACGCTGCCGTGCAGTTAGGACTCGACATCCCGCTGAAGACTGCTGTGCCTACGAATACGGAGATCACTCTCAGACTGGGCAAGCGCATGATGGCCCGTGGTGAGTTCACGGTCCATCCGCGCAGTTTCACACGTCCGAAGTTCACCTATTCGTTCTATCGTAATGACATTGACGTATATGTGGAGGGCGACCGTGACTGGAACATCCGTTACAACCAGTCGCAGGCCGAACTGACACCCTTCAACTTCGACCTCCGCCATTTCAACCTGCAGATAGGCGTGCGCTGGGACTACATGCACTACCGCAGTAAACTCGGCTCGGAGACTTCGGCCCAGGTGGAGTTAGGGAACGAGCACTTCTTCAGTTACCGTGCCCGTCTGAAATTCAACACCGAGGACAGTTGGTACTTCCCCACCCGTGGTGCAAGGTTCAACGCAGAATATGCCTACCTGACGGATAACTTCGCCAAACTCGACGGTCAGACAGGTATGAGTGACGTGAGTGCCAACTGGCGCATGTCGTTCACCATGGGCCAGCGCTTCACCCTCCAGCCGATGATCTACGGCCGTCTGCTCTTAGGCGACGTGGTGCCACCCGTCTTCGGCAACACCATCGGCGGCGACTTTTTCGGACACTACGTGGAGCAGCAGATGCCCTTCGCAGGCGTTGGTAATATGGAATATGTGGAGAAGCAGTTCGTGGCTGCACAGCTGCAGGCGCAGGAGCGCATAGGTACCAAGGCCTATATCCTGCTCCGCATAGCCGCTGCCCAGAAGGCTCCCAAATTGAAGGAGCTTTTCGACTACAGCACGCTGCTCGGCGTACAGGGGGCTTTCTACTATAACACGATGTTCGGTCCCGTTGGCGCCACCGTCGGCTACAGCAACCGCACGAAGGAGCCGTACTTCTATCTAAACCTCGGATATGAGTTCTAGCATCGGAGTAACACGGAATTACACGGAGATACATATAAAAAAAATAAATCATAACACGAAAATGAAAAAAGTACATTTCATGATGGCTGCAGGGGCGCTGATGGCGCTGTGCAGCTGCGGAGAGAAGAAACAGGCCGCTGCTGAGCAGACGGTAAGAGTGAAAGTGCAGCAGATTCAGGCTGAGGCAGTGAATGGCGAACAGGGTTTCTCGGGTACCATCGAGGAGCAGAGTGGCGCTTCGCTGTCGTTTGCCACTTCGGGTACTATCAAACGTATTTACATCAACGAAGGACAGACCGTGGGTGCAGGACAGCTGATTGCCGAGCTTGATCCCACAACGATGCAGAATGCTTACACCATCAGCAAGACCGCGTTGGAGCAGGCTCAGGACACGTACAACCGTATGAAGGAACTGCACGATGACGGTTCGCTGCCTGAGATGCAGTGGATCGCCGTCGAGAACCAGTTGAAGACAGCCGTGGCCTCAGAGGCAATGGCCAAGAAGACACTGACCGACACGAAGCTCTACGCTCCCTTCAGCGGATATATCGCTGAGAAGAATGCCGAGGTGGGACAGATTGCCGCACCGGGGATGTCTGTCGTGAAACTGGTGAGCATCGGCAGTGTGAAGGTGAAGATCTCAGTGCCTGAGGATGACGTGCAGCGCATCAAGAAGGGTTCGTCGATGAAGATCATCGTGCCTGCCTTGGGCAACCGCCAGTTCTCCGGCAATGTCACGGAGCGTGGCGTGAGTGCCGATCCCCGTTCACGTACCTACGAGGTGAAGGCCACCATCAACAATCACGAGGGACAGTTGCTGCCGGGCATGATCTGTCAGGCATTCACCAACTATATGCAGGGCACGACAGGCGTGTTTATCCCCGCCAACCTCGTGCAGCTTGACTCAGACAACAAGACCTTTGTATGGGTGGTCAACGGCGGCAAGGCTGTGAAGCGTCAGATCTTTATCAGCAATGAGACAGCCCAGGGCGCTCAAGTCAGCGGCGGACTCTCTGACGGCGACCAGATCATCGTAGCCGGACAGCAGAAGGTGAGCAACGGCATGAGCGTGGAGATCGTTAAATAATGGATAATTGACAATTGATAATGGATAATTGACAATTATGGAAGAGAACAAAGAAAAGAAGATGTCGCTGCAGGAGTGGTCGATGCACTACCGGCAGATCATCATATTGCTCGTGAGCTGCTTTGTGGCTCTGGGCATCTATGGCCTCGCGAACATCAACAAGAACGAGTTCCCCGACTTCACCATCCGTCAGGGCATCGTGGTTGCCGTCTATCCTGGCGTGAACACCCAGGAGATGGAAGAGCAGGTGACGAAACCGTTGGAGAAATACATCTTTACCTATAAAGAGGTGAAGAAGGAGAAGACAGTATCGTATTCGAAAGATGGCCTGAGCATCATCCAGGTGGAACTCAACGACGAACTGAACAACAAGGATGAGTTCTGGAGCAAGTTCAAGCACGGCGTGCAGGGATTCAAGAACGAACTGCCCGACGGTGTGCTGGCCATCCAGGTGAACGACGACTTCGGCGACACTTCGGCCTTGCTGCTGGCTATGGAGTCGAAGGATAAGACCTATCGCGAACTGAACGACTACATGAACTCGCTCATTGACTCGCTGCGCATGATTCCCAGCGTGGGTAAGATGAGTGTCTTCGGACTGCAACACGACCAGATCAGTATCTATCTGAACTCGGACAAGCTGTCACACTACGGCATCAACTACCTGACGATTGCCCAGATACTGAGAGGCAAGGGTTTTGTGACCACTGCCGGACGTGTGAAAAACAATGACTACAAGTCGCCCATCTATGTGGATCACGCCCTCAACAAGATCTACGACGTTGAGAACACCCTGATCTATATTGACAGCAAGGGTAATAATGTACGCCTGAAGGATGTGGCCACGGTGAAGCGCGAATATCCGAGCATGACCAAATATATCACCAACAACGGTACACGCTGTATCCTGCTGTCGGTGGAAATCAAGAAAGGACAGGACGTGTCAAGCATGGGTAAGGCCATCCACAAGAAGCTGGCCAACTTCAAGCAGCACATCCCTGACGACGTGCAACTGAACGCCATTACCGACCAGGCCAAGGTGGTGGACGACTCGATTGAGAACTTCCTCCACGAACTGATGATCGCCATCTTTACGGTTATCCTCGTGGTGGTGCTGATCATGCCATTCCGTGTGGCCGCCGTGGCTGCAGGCACGATGCCCATCACCATCTTTGTCTCGCTGGGACTGTTCTATATGTTCAACATCGAGCTGAACACGGTGACGCTGGCCGCCCTGATTGTGACGCTAGGCATGATCGTCGATGACTCCATCGTGATCATCGACTCCTACTTAGAGATGATGGCCGAGGGAAAGACACGCTGGCAGGCTTCTATCGATGCCACCGTCCACTTCCTGAAGTCCATCTTCACCGCCACACTGTGTATCTCAGTGACGTTCTTCCCCTTCCTCATCGTGATGGAGGGACAGTTCCACGACTTCCTGCTCTCGTTCCCCTGGGCCATCTCCATCGTACTCTTCGCCTCGATGATCATCGCCCAGACGCTACTGCCCATCCTGCAGTACTTCTTCATCCGCAAACCCATGGAGACGAAGACGCGCGCAGACGGCAAGAAGCCCTTCAACCTGCTCGACGTTCTCGACAAGTACTACCGGAAGCTCCTGGCCAAGTGTTTCGATCATCCCTGGCTGACTATTGCCGGCGGTGTAGCCAGCGTGGTCTTAGGCGCCTGGATCTTCGCCCAGCTGCCGCAGCGCATGATGCCATACGCCGACCGTAACCAGTTTGCCGTAGAGATCTACCTGCCCGTCGGTACGGGTATCGAGCGCACCTCCGTGGTAGCCGACTCCTTGGAGCACATGATTGCCAAGAAGGAGGGTGTCGTGAGCATTGCCTCGTTCAAGGGCTGTGCCTCGCCGCGTTTCCATACGGCCTATGCGCCACAGATTGCCGGCGAGAACTACGCCCAGTTCATTGTGAACACCGCGGACAACAAGACCACCGAACGTCTGGTGGATGAATGTACCGATGCCTATACGAACTATTTCCCTGAGGCATACGTCAAGATCAAGCAGTTGAGCTATTCTTCCGTGGCCGTACCCGTGGAAATACGCCTGAAGAGCGACAACCTGGAGCAGCTGGCACACTACAGTGACAGTCTGGTAGGCATCATGCGCCGGATGCCCGAACTGATGCTGGTGCGCAGTAACATGCTGGAGCCGCTCTCTACCACCCGTATCAAGATCGACGACGAGAAAGCCTCGCGCTTAGGTATCACCAATGAGGACGTAGAACTGCAGATGGCCTTCCGCTATGGTGAGGGTCTTACTGTCAGTACGGCTTGGGAGGGTGACTACGACATCAACGTGAAGATGAAGACCGAGGATGCTGACCAGGCTACGAAGCAGGATGTGAAGGACGAGTTGATACCGATTGGTATCTCTGCTGCCCTCCCCACTGATCTTAATGAATTGAGGAGTGTGGCTAAGAGTGGTAGTTTCATGCCCAGCGTACCTTTGCGCCAGTTTGCAGAGGTTGTTCCCACCTGGCAGTACGGCCAGATATGCCACCGCAACGGTCTGCGCACCGTGACGGTGATGGCCGAGGTGGCCCGCGACAAGAATGTGGGCTTTGTCACGAATGATATCATGAAGTTCTTAGAGACTTTCCAGCTGCCCGAAGATATGCAGATGGAAATTGGCGGTCAATATGAAGATGACAACGAGACCACGCCGAAGATTATCAGTGCCCTGATTATCTCGATTGCCATCATCTTCTTCGTGCTGTTGTGGCACTTCAAGAATGTCAGCGAGGCCGTGCTCATCATGGTATGCCTGTCGCTGTGCGTCTTCGGTACGGCAATGGGTATCCTCCTCGGCGGCGTGCCCGTATCTCTGACCGCCGTCCTCGGCTTCGTGTCGCTGATGGGTATCCTTGTGCGAAACGGCGTCATCCTCTTCGACTATGCGGCGGAGGTGCGCGAGCTGGAGCACCTCTCGCTGAAGGATGCCATCCACGTGGCTGCTGAGCGCCGTATGCGTCCTATCTTCCTCACGTCGGCTGCCGCCTCGATGGGTGTGGTGCCGATGGTGTTCGGAGGCTCGGGCCTGTGGTCGCCGATGGGCTGTGTCATCTGCTATGGCGCACTCATCACCATGTTCTTCATCCTCACCATCATGCCGATAGCCTACTGGAAGGTGATGGGAAAAAGCGAAAAATAATTGAGAATTGAGAATTGAAAATTGAGAATTATGATTACAAAGATAAGCAAGAGACTTCTGATAAGTTTATCATTTATCATTTGTCATTTATCATTTAGCGTAGCGCAGACCTATACCTTGGAGCAGTTGAAGCAGCTGGCCGTCGACAACAACTACAGCCTCCGCTCTGCCCGTAACAGCATCCAGCAGTCGCAGGAGCAGAAGAAGTCGGCCTTCACCAACTACTTCCCCCGTCTGTCGGCTTTGGGCTTAGGATTCACGAGCAACAAATATCTGATAGACGTTGACATCGAACTGCCAGACGTACTCGCCGCCATGATTCCCCAGGGTCTCATACCCTCCAACATCAGCATGATCAAGAGTGGAATCTATGGGTCCATTACGGCCCTGCAGCCTGTGTTCATGGGTGGCCAGATCATCAATGGCAACAAATTGGCGAAGGTTGGCGTTCAGGCCAGCGAGATACAGCTGGAGGCCTCTGAGGACCAGGTGGAGCTGACCACCGAGCAATACTACTGGCAGATTGTCTCCCTGAAGGAGAAACTGCTGACGCTCGGCACCGTCCATGAGATGCTGGTAGAGCTGGAGAAGGATGTTAATAATATGGTACGCGTGGGAGCCGTTAACCGCAACGATCTGTTGCAGGTGCAGCTTCGTAAGGGCGAGGTGGAGAGCACTACCTTAGAGGTGGAGAACGGTCTCAACACCATCATGGAGCTTCTGGCACAGCACGTGGGCAAGTCTAATGAAACCATCGATGTCAGTCTGCCCGAAGGTTTCGGCTTCGATGTCGTTCCTGAGCTCCCCGCGACCCTGCGGCAGGATCATCATTCGGCGCTCGCAGCCACACCCCAGTACCGTCTGTTGGAGAAGAACGTTGAGAGCAAGCGCATCCAGCGCAACATGACGGTCGGTAAGAATCTGCCTACTGTGGGCGTTGGTGCCAGTTATGGTTATAACGACTTCCTGGGCGGCGATAGCAACGGCATGCTGTTTGCCACCGTCATCGTGCCCATCAGCGACTGGTGGAGCGGGAGCCATAACATCAAGAAGCGGAAGCTCGCCCTCGCAGATGCCGAGGAACAGCTTCAGGACAACAGTCAGAAGCTCATCATCCGTATGAACAGTGCATGGTCGGCTGTTGAGACCAGCCACAAGAAGCTGCTCATTGCCCGCGATGCCATCACCCAGGCAGAGGAGAACCTGCGCCTGAACAAGAGTTATTACCGCGTGGGACAGACCAAGATGAGCGATCTGCTTCTGGCTCAGGAGCAGTTCCAGCAGTCACGCGACCGCTATACCGACGCCTACGCCGACTTCCAGACCAAGCAGCTGGAATACCGTCAGGCCACAGGCCAGGATTAAAAAAATATCTGCGAAAGTCTTGCACTTTCGCAGATTTTTTGTAACTTTGCCCCGATATGAAGAAGTTTATAATGATGGCCCTTGCGATGGCGATGATTCTGCCAGTGTATGCCCAGAGCCGTTACCAGCAGAAGAAGGCGAAGCTGGACAGTGCCCTCACCGCCCGCTATTACCGCACGCCCTACGACACAAACTACGTCATCAGGCCTGAGGGGCGGTGGACGCTGAAGGTGAGGCTGAACCAGACGGGCAACACCATCCACGCCAAAGCAGAGGAAAACGGTATCCATTCAAAAGCCGACCTCAGCACCAGCCACAAGACCACCGTGAGCATTGCTGCCACCTATCGGGGCCTCTCTGCCGCCGTGGCCATCAATCCAGCGAAGCTGAGCGGAGTCTATAAGGACTATGAGTTCAATCTGAACTACTATAGCAGCCGCCTGAGCCTCGACTTCAGTTACCAGCGGGCAGAATCGCTGTCGGGCGATATTGAGCGGATGGGAAACTTCTACAGTATGGAGTCAGGCGACGCGAAGATGAAAGTGGTGAACCTCGTGGGCTACTACACCTTCAACCACCGTCGTTTCTCCTACCCTGCCGCCTTTACACAGAGTTACATCCAACGGCGTTCCGCAGGTTCATGGCTGGCGGGCATTAGTTTTCAGGGTGGCAGCATCGAGACCACCGACGACTTAAAGGCCAGAAGTCCGAAATCACCCGAAGTGCAGATCCGTTTGGGTCACGTGGGCATCGGTGGCGGCTATGGATACAACCTTGTCCTCGGTCAGAAGTGGCTGCTGCACCTCTCCTTACTGCCCACCTTCGTCGTTTACAACTACAACAAGCTGACCGTGAACAACGAAGAGCGGGAGGCGAAGCACATGCGCTTCAATATGATCTTCAACGAGCGCGCTGCGGTGGTCTATAACTTCTCGCCCCGTTACTTCGCCGGAGCCACGCTGGTGATGAACAACTCCGTCTTCGACGACGAGGTCGTCATCGTCAACCAGAACAAATGGCGCGCCCGCGCCTTCTTCGGCCTCCGCCTATAACCCTTTATAATTAAAGTTTGGGGACAATTGATGGTTTTGAGTACATAGTCTCCATTATGTAAAAAGAGGGCTGACATCTGTCAGTCCTCTCGTCGTTTTCTGCGCTCCGGGTGAATCATGGGGACTGTCCCATCTGTGCGACTTATCGCACTGGGGGGCTGTCCCCTGTGATTCGCCGCGCTCCTTAGAGCGCAATGGGCCCGTACCCCATGCAACTCGTCGTTGTGATGGCCGTCAGGAAGGCTGTGAGAGCGGCTACTACGACCTTCACCGCAATCTCAATGAAACGCTTCTTCATACGCTAATCAGTTTTGGTCCATGTCGTCACCCTCACCCTTGGTGAACAGCTTGCTTGCAACCTCACTCGAATCACCGTCCTTAATGGCGATAGCCTTCACGGTAGCCGTGTCGCTCAGGGTGAATGCCTCACTGTAGAGCGTGCTCTCAGCCGTAGGTGTCGAGCCATCGGTGGTGTAACGGATCTCTGCGCCAGCAGGGCCGCTGATGCTCACCGAGGTGGTCTCAGCAAACGGGGTCGTACCGCTGATCGTGGGCGAAGCCAGTGCTGTAGACTGAGAACCGCCGCCAGAGGTTCCACCGTTCTGGGTGCCTCCGTTCTGCGAAGAACCGCCGTTGTTGCCACCGCCGTTGCCGTCGGCTGCAGGTGCCAGCAGATAGCTGATCGGGGTCTTCTTCTGCACGCGGCGCTCCTTGCCACCGACCATACGCACCTCACTCTCCACGACGTACCCGAGCTCGAACACACACTGCTCCTTGAAGGCTCGTGAGGTGAGCTTCTCACCCTTAATGTTCTCCGGCGTGAAGTTGATCTTGATGCCGTTGATCATCGAATCGGCACCGGCCTCCACGGCCTTTGCCAGGGTGTCCTTACCCAGCTTCTGTCCGTCGACGCTCGGTGAGAACGTTCCCAGACCGTCGAGCTTCACGGGCTGGCCCTGTGCGAGCAACTCGCTCATGCAGTCCACCACTTGTCCCAGCACCAGCACACACATCTGGTAGTCGGCGATTTTGCCGTGACCGGTCATGTGCTTGGCGAAACCCTTCAGGTTCAGAGGCTCCTTCGAGTCTACTTCAGCGAACCACTTGCCGTAAGCAGCGTTAGCGTCATTGGTGTTCTGACGCAGGTTAATTACCATTGGAATGTTTGATCTTGCCATTTCTTTTGTTCCTTTCTTTTTTTTAATTAAACATAAGCTTTAAAAATTCTCTTTTGCAACCCTTCCGAGCCTC
>JAEEPF010000300.1 GCA_016284635.1 Prevotella sp. | reverse complement strand
GTGCCTTCGACCCTGAATTACGACGGCATGCAACAGACGCTGGATTTCTCCAAAGAACTGATTACCCGACTGGCCAGCATGTCTGAGACACCGGATTATATTAGTGTACCGAGCAGTCAGACGATGAAGCATGCGAAGTTCAAGGTCACCTTGGGTCTCATGCCCGATGTGATGGGAGCCAGCCGCATCCCCGGTCTTCGTGCCGACATTGTGGTGGCAGGGAAACCGGCACACAACGCAGGTATCAGGAGTGGTGACATCATTCAGGAGATCGACGGCAAACCCGTGAAGGACATGAACGAATACATGGAGCGTCTGTCAGAACTCCAGCCTGACACCACCATCCCCGTGAAAGTGCTCCGGAACGAGGAGATCATGACGTTTGAAGTTCATTTAACCCCTCCCGTAAGATGAAGAAATCCGTCTATTGGCTTTTAGCTGTTGTCATCACACTGGTATTGAGCATTTACCAGCGCATGACTGGCCCTACGTACCCCAAGAAAGTCACTGTGGAACTCAATGGTGAGCAATACAAACTGAAATTGCCCCGTAGTGGTGTGCAGCAGGATGAGATCGTGACACTAAAAGGCGTTCCGTCAGACACCGAGGCCCAGCTGCATTACCGTCGCTATCCGTCGGGAGATGACTACACCACGGTGGATTTCACATGGAAAGACAGTACATGCCAGGCCGTGCTGCCCGTTCAGCCCGTCGCCGGAAAACTGCAGTATTACATCACCGTCGATGGAAAGGACTATCCCACAGATGAGCCGCTTGTGATTCGTTTCCGCAATGATGTACCTGTCAGCATCCTGGTGCCGCATATCCTGCTGATGTTCGCGTCCATGCTGTTTGCGGTCTATACGTTCTTGCTGGTCATCACGCGTAAGGCATACAAGAAGTGGCTTTGGATCACGGTGGGGACGTTGTTTGTTGGCGGGTTCATCCTCGGCCCACTGGTGCAACATGTGGCGTTCGGGCCCTGGTGGGCTGGATTCCCTTACGGCACGGATCTGACGGACAACAAGACACTCCTGTCGTTCCTCTTCTTCATGGCTGCCGTGGCGACGTTGAAATGGAAGTACAACAAATGGGTGGTCTGTCTGGCGGTGCTGTTCATGATAGCCATTTTCAGCATCCCCCACAGCGCCTACGGATCGGAGTATGACTATACAACACAACAGTTGAAAAATTAAAAAATTGAAAGATTAAATAATTAAAAAATTAAAGGATGAAAATCAAAAGTTTTATGACAATGATGGTTGCTATGGCAGCCTTAGTAATGGGAGTGAGTTCATGTGGTGATGATGACAAAGATGTGCCGGAGGCAGCCCTTGCCACACAAGTGGCAGGTTCCTATACAGGCAATGAAATTCTCATTGTGATGGAAGAGCCTGAAGAAAGTACCGAGACAATTGAGTTTACCAAAGCTACAGACGTATCTGTTGACGTGACTCTTCCCGCATACGGTGAGGGTATGATGACTATCCCCGCACTTCCCGTGAAAGGTATTACTCTAACCAAGAGCGGCAACACGATTACAGGCAAGCTCGAAGAATACAAAGGTAGTGTAAAAAATGCCAAAGGGGAAGAGAAGATGTATACAATAAGTAAGTTAACTGTTATCTTTAGTGACAAGACAGTAGTTATGACGTTTACGATGAATTACGGCAATATGCCCTTTGCCTTTGAAGGACAGTTCACAGGCAACAAGAAGTAAGTTGTGACAGAAAAGTTGTTGAGAAAGTTTATAAATTCCCTTTTAGCTGGCATGGTATCGACTATGCCAGCTATTGGACTCTCTGCCCAGGGCATACGCGACTCTATAGAACTGGAGCCGGTTGTGGTGACAGCTACCCATTCGCCTAAGGCCCTCAAAGATGCACCCGTCGTGACGCGATTGATCACCCTCCATGACATCAAGATCACCGATGCCACCAATATCCAAGAGATGCTCACGCAGGAGATCCCCGGACTGGAGTTCGGCTTTGCCATGGCTCAGGAGACATCACTCAACATGAGCGG
>JAEEPF010000299.1 GCA_016284635.1 Prevotella sp. | reverse complement strand
GGTCAGGATTTCCTTCCGTGTGGGGACATTAAACAAGAAGTCCTTCACTGGTGAACTGAAGTTCCTTAAGAGCGACGAGGCTAAGTACCAGCCCCTTGTTGACAAGATCATCGCTTCATGTAAGGCAAAATAATACGTAATGGCATATCAAGAAACAGTAACGACAGGTTACGGCACGCAAGTCAAGCAGTCGTTCAAGAAAATTGCGACAGGCTTCACGCTATTCCTGGGTGCCACGGCTATGCTGTGGTGGAACGAGGGCAACAGCGTGAAGACTGCCGACATGCTTGAGGAGGCGCAAGGGGTCTGCGTGGAGATGGAGGACCCCAACAAGAAGGATGCCAGCCTGGAAGGTCAGCTGGTGTGCGGTACGGCTATGACGGCTACTACTGACTTGCTCACTGACAAGGACTTCGGCTTCAGCGTCAACGCCATCTCGATGAAGCGTAGTGTGGAGTACTATCAGTGGGATGAGAAGAGGACCGAGGAGACGAAGCAGAAGCTTGACGGCAGCGAGAAGAAGGTCGTTACCTACGACTACAACTTGAAGTGGAGCTCCAGCCCTATCGGCTCGAAACATTTCAAAGAGCACTCTACGCATGTCAACGTGGTGCTGGCCGAGTTTGAGGATGACGAGCAGTGGGCTGAGCACGTGTCTTTCGGTGCTTACAACCTCAACAATAGCCTGATTCACAGCATTAACGCCTACGAGCCGTTAAGACCGGACATGAGCGACGACATGCTGCGCGTGCTGGACAAGACGATTCAGGCGTCGTACGAGCGTCACTATACAAAAAAGGAAGGCTTGAACAGTAACGATTATAACTTCGTTCACGTCAGCGACGGACAGCTGTACCTTGGTCTTGATCCAAATGATTCTAAGGTGGGTGACGTCCGCATCAATTTCGAAAAGGTGGCGCCTGCCAGTGAGGTAACCGTAGTGGCCGTCGTCGATGGTGACGGCTTCAAACCCTTTAAGGCCAAGAATGGCTATACGTTAGAAAAGCTGGTGATGGGCAGGAAGGACATGAATCAGTTCTTCGAAAACGAGCAGGAAACCAACACCTTTAATACTTGGGCGTATCGCATACTGGGCATCGTGATGGTCATTGGAGCCCTGAAACTCATCTTCGGCTTCGTCGTGACACTCACCAGGATTGTACCCTTCCTGTCAACCATCGTAGGGTGGGGCGTAGGCGTGATCTGCACTGTCTTAGGCGTCGTATGGTCGTTGTTAGTCATCGCCGTCGCCTGGCTGTTCTATCGTCCTATCGTGGGTATTGCGTTGTTAGCGATAGTTGGTGTCCTCGTCTGGATATTCGCCTTAGGTGGTAAGAAAAAGCTGAAGCAGCTTGCAGTTAATCAACAACAAATAAAATGAGATTATGAGAAAAAGTATCTTGATTGTATCGGCCTTGATGCTGCTTGTGGCATGTGGAGGCAAGAAAACAAGCGGTGACGATGCAGCTGTTGCCGACTCAACGGACGCAAAGGCAACAGCCGTTACCGACTCTGTGGAAACCGTTGCCGACGAGGCGACTGACGAGGACGACGCCATCGACGAACTGGTGTTTGCTCCAGACCTTAAGAACGACAAACCCCTGAACCTGTCGGACGTTAAGGACGATGTGGAAAAGTATATCCCGTATTGGAACGAGGATGACGTCTATCAGGAGGACGAAGAAGAGGGCGAGATACGCTACAATCTGAATCTGGGCTATGACCGCCCGCTGCAGAATCTGTTCCAACCCCTGCCCGGTACGCCTGCCAATAAGAAGGAGGTGGGCCGTGTCATTCTCATCGACCTGAACGGCGACAAGCATACCGATGCGCTTGTCTGCCTGGGTCGCTATGGCGTGAACAAGGACTTGTACTATGATGCCTATCTGTGGGATAAGGACTATTGCTTCTTCACCCTCGTCGAGAACTTCCGCGAAATCCCCAATCCTGGAATCGACAAGAAAACCTCAAACATCACCAGCCACATCGGCTCTGACCGCGAGATATGGCTCTGGAAGGGAAAGGACAAGACCAAGA
>JAEEPF010000118.1 GCA_016284635.1 Prevotella sp. | reverse complement strand
AGTGGGTGTAGTGGGTGACGCCCATCTCCTGGGCCCACTGCTTCATGCCTTTGGCGACGGCGTCGGCGATGGAGCGGTCGAGACGGGCACCGTTGTCGATGACGTCGATGAGGTTGTTATACACGTCTGTGGGCAGGTACTTGTACATCTTCTCGCGGTTGAACACGTACTTGCCGAAGTATTCGGAGGGTCGCTCGGAAGGGACTTTCACTTCCACAGCCTTCTTCTTGAAGGCTTCCTCTACGACTTGGAATCTAAGGAGATTACTCATTTATATTTTTGGTGTTTGAAGTTTGAACTTGATGATTACTCAGCTTGGTTTAAGCCACAGATTGCACAGATGATCACAGAAGAAATGATTATCACAGAATGATTCTGTGTGATTCTCATCATCTGTGTAAATCTCATTATCTGTGAGAATCTGTGTAATCTGTGGCTCTTTTCATGACTTATCTATGAAGCGGTGGAGGATGTCGTCGTAGGCATCGATGCGCCGGTCTCGGAAGAACGGCCACCAGCGACGGACCTGTTCGGAGTGGTCGAGGTCGAGTTCGACGATGATGCTCTCCTCCTCGTCTGTGGATGCCTCGTAGAGAATCTCACCCTGCGGGCCTGCGACGAACGAAGTACCCCAGAATTGAATGAATTGAGAATTGAGAGTTGAGAATTGAGAATTATGATTACAGCTGTCGGTAGAGTCTGCGGCAGAGGGAGCGGCAGAAGCTGGGCTTGCAAGGTTATCAGAATTCTCAATTCTCAATTCTAAATTCTCAATTCCGACGCGGTTGACGGTGACGACGGGGAGACCGTTGGCGACAGCATGTCCGCGCTGGACCGTCTGCCAGGCAATGCGCTGGCGCTGCTGTTCCTCAGGGGTGTCCTCTGGAGCGTAGCCGATGGCAGTGGGGTAGATGAGCAGTTCGGCTCCCTGCAGGGCCATCAGACGGGCTGCTTCTGGATACCACTGATCCCAGCACACGAGCACGCCCAGACGGCCGACGGAAGTCTGGATGGGATGGAAGCCGAGGTCGCCAGGGGTGAAGTAGAACTTCTCGTAGTAGGCGGGATCGTCGGGGATGTGCATCTTGCGGTAGGTGCCGGCGATGGAACCGTCGCGCTCGAGTACGACGGCGGTGTTGTGGTACAGGCCTGGTGCGCGCTTCTCGAAGAGCGAGGTGACGATGACGACACCGAACTGACGGGCGAGGTCGCCGAAGAACTTCGTCGAGGGTCCAGGGATGGGTTCGGCGAGGTCGAAGTTGTTCACGTCTTCCGTCTGGCAGAAGTAGAGTGAGTTGTGCAGCTCCTGGAGTACGATGAGCTGTGCGCCCCGTTTGGCGAGGTCGCTGATGCCCTCCGCCAGGCGCAGGATGTTGTCCTTCGTGTCGGCGGTGTTGTGCTGTTGCAGGAATCCGATCTTGAGTTCTTTCATTTTCTTTATTTTTTGCAACGGACTTCAGGACTTAAGGACTTTTCTTTTATGCCTTGTTTGTCCTGTTGGCTGTTGTTTGTTTTATTTCTGTGGGAACTGCATCGTGCAGCAATGGAGGCTGCCGTGTTGTTTGATAATGCTTCTACAGTCGATGCCGACAATCTCCCTGTCTGGGAAGGCCTCGCCGATGAGCCGTAAAGCTTCGGCGTCGAGGTCGGGCTGTGCGTAGGTGGGACAGAGTACGGCACCGTTGATGATGAGGAAGTTGGCGTAGGTAGCCGGAAGGCGGTCGTCGCCGTCGTAGATGGGACGAGGCATCGGGAGCTTCAGGAGTCTGTATGGCTTGCCCTCCAGAGTACGGAAGGTCTTCAGCTGTTCTTCCATCAGTCGCAGCTCGTCGTATTGTTCGTCGTCGGAGTCGTCGCAACCCATATATAATAAGGTATCATTGGGACAGATGCGCACGAGTGTGTCGATATGTCCGTCGGTATCGTCGCCCGTCAGGTTTCCGTGATCGATCCAGAGGATGCGCTCAGCGTGGAGATCGCGTTTCAGGCGAGTCTCGATGTCATCTTTGGTGAGAGGCTGGTTGCGATGGGGGGCCAGCAAACAGCCTGTGGTGGTGAATACCGTCCCGCGTCCGTCGCTCTCGATGGAACCGCCTTCGAGCACGAAGTCGAGACAGTCTACGTATTGCCCAGATTGCCCCTCTGCCAGAGGGGGGCTGTCCGCAGGACTGAGGGGTGGGAGCCCCTCGTCGTAGAGACGGCGGTTGATGGCGTTGTCGAGTTCTGCAGGGAACTTCTCGCCCCAGCCGTTGAAACAGAAGTCGAGCAGGCGGTGGTGACCCTCATCGTCGGTGAGGGTGATGAATCCGTGATCGCGGGCCCAAGTGTCGTTAGAATGGATAATTGATAATTGACAATTGATAATTGGCTGCGCACCTTCGGGGGCGACGATGAGCAAGTGTTCGCGCTGGGCGATTTCACGGGCGATTTCGTGGTAGGTGGCGGTGATCTCATCGAGCATCGGGGCCCAGTCGGTTTGGGCGTGCGGCCAAGTCAGCTGTACGCCCCACTGCGGTTCCCATTCTGCGGGTAATCGCCACTTCCGTTTGTCTGTTTTCGGCTCCAAAATCAAAAATTTGCTGCAAAGGTACAAAATAATTCATAATTCATAATTCATAATTCATAATTATTTCGTAATTTTGCCAAAAATATCAAGGATGCTAGAGTTTAAGGATGCCACCATCAAGGTGGGCGAGTGGATTCTGCCGATGCGTCTCTCGTTCATTGCCAGAGACGGCGAGGTGACGTGTGTGACGGGTCCTGAGGGCTCGGGCAAGACTACACTGATCCGTACGCTGATGGGCTTTCTGCCTGTGAATGAGGGATTTGTGAGTGTCGACGGCGAACTGCTCACCATCCATTCCTCCCACGCCTTCCGTCAGATGATGGTCTATCTGCCCCAACAGATACAGCTTCTGGCTCATCAGTTGCGAGTGGCTGAACCGGAAGAGCCTGAGGCGGAGGAGTTTGCGGTGTGGAATGATTTGATGCCTGCTGCCAATAAGGAGTCGACGCCTGAGCCTCTGAACGCCGAGGAGATCCTGATGCTGGTGGAACAGACGTTGAAGGAGGCTGCTGACAAGCCCATCGTGATTGCCGACGAACCGACGGCCTTTCTTACGCCGGAACTGACGGTGCGCATGATGGAACTCCTCCGAAAGCAGGCCGAGGCAGGTAAGACGGTGCTTGTCACCACCCGTAAGCCTCAGGTGGCTGACTATGCAGACCAAGTGATACAGTTGTATGGGGAAAAGTAAAAAGGTAAAAAAGTAAAAAGGTAAATAATGGATAAGGGACTGATATTACATACGATTCTCGGACTGCTCCTGCTGCTGATTCCCGCAGGGGCGCTCTATTGGCTGGAACGCCAGAAGATTGCCAGACTGTGCTTTATCATCGGACGGATGATCGTGCAGTTGCTGGTGCTCTGTCTGATGGTGTGGGGATTGTTCAAGATTAACAATCCTTGGTTGTCGATTGCGTGGCTTATCGTGCTGGCCTTGGGAATGTCGTGGCTGGTGAAGAAGCGTTGCGACGTGAAGAGTAGGGCGCTGATGCCTGCTGCGGCTGTAGGATTGTTTGTGGGCGTATTTGTCGTGGGTATGTGGCTGCTGGTGCTCGTGTTGCCTGGTAGGGCGCTCGATGCCCGATGGTTCGTGCCTGTGATGGCGCTGTTGATGGGGCATACGACGTCGATGCTCATCCGGGGACTGAGTACCTATCTGACAGCCCTGAAAGCCGACGAACAACAATATGAGTTCCTGCGTGGCAACGGCATCCTGCATCTGAAGGCTCTCCAGCCGTTTATGCGTCGCGCGCTGTTGGCCGTCATCCAGCCTACAATCGCGAATCTGAAGGTGCTCGCCCTCACCGCTATGCCGTTGTTGCTGGGTGGTCTGCTGCTGGGTGGACTCTCACCCCTTCACGCCTTTATCCTGATGCTCTCGATGGTCTGTGGCTGCATCTCTGCCTCCGTCCTCTCGCTGGGCATCACGATACTGCTTGCCGACAAGTTACTCTTTGACAAGTTCGGCAAGCAGCAGTAGAAGTCTCTCTTACTCTCCGAAGATTTCCTGCAGACGATTTTGCAGCGCCTTGGCGCGAAGGGCACGATCTGTGATCTTTCCCTGTGGGTCGATGAGAATGTTGTCGGGGATTCCGTCGATCTTGTATATTGGAGCAGCAGCACAGTTCCAACCCTTCAGGTCGGAGATCTGCAACCAAGGCAACTTCAGCTGACTAATGCCCTTCACCCAGGCTTCCTTCTTCTGGTCGAACGAGACGCCAACCACCTCGAAGCCTTTGTTGTGGTATTTGTTGTAGGCTTCCAGCACGTTGGGCATCTCAGCACGGCAGGGACCGCACCATGAGGCCCAGAAGTCTACGAGTACCCACTTGCCCTCGCCGACGAGTTCGCTGATTTTGTGCATATTGCCGTCGGGGTCGGCCATCTCCAGGTCGGTAAACTGCTGGCCGATGAAGGCAGCCTTCTCTGCGGGAGCCAACGCCTTGGCGACGACATTTCTCGCCTTTTTCAGCGCAGGATGATTGGCGAACACCACCTTTTCCTGTTGCAGTTTGTCGAAGGCCTCCAAGCCGTTGTCATAGAAATAGAGTTCTGCAAAAGCCACAGGGATAAGGGTGTTACGCTCATCGACGAAGATCTTGTTAACGAAGGTTATCTGGTCGTCGAATATTTTCTGTAACTCTTTATTCAGTTCATCCCCCTTCGCCTTCTTCTCATCCTCCGACATCGTCGAGAGTTTTGTCCTGAAAGCTGACAGCGGACGGTCTAATTCCAAGTCGTAGGCGGTCACCTTCTCGTTCAACGGGGAGCCTTTCAATGTTTTTTCGTTCATATTGATAGTGACAGGAGTCCCGTCGTTGAAGAATGGTGTCGTCCAACCACTCTCCTTAAGTCTCACACCCATCAGGGCGTCCTTGTCGACTTCGCCGTTGAACGAGAACTTGCCCTCGGCCACAGCCGTACTGTCGATGACGGAACTGTTATTCTGGTTGATGAGATAAACCATTTTTCCATTGTTGTCACTGATTCCGCTGACGGAGAATTTCACCTGCTGAGCCATCGTGGGCAACGCTGCAACCACGAGCGCTGCCGTCAATAATACCTTTTTCATCTTTCTATTCATTTTTGGGGTCTTAAATTTCTTTTGGGATTCTCAAATATGGCTGCAAAGGTACGATTAAGTGAACAAAAAGCCAAATAATTCGCGATTTATTTTCATTTGTCGGCGATTATTCGTAATTTTGCTGCCGTAATATGAAGATTATGATGAAGAAAGGAAATGTCTGGCTGGTGATGGCGCTGATGGCGACAATGCTGGCATGTAAGGGAAAAAACTGGATGGAGACTGCAGAGTCGATAGATGCCCATGACAGGCGCGATTTCTATGTCTCTGAGAATGTTGCGAGTGCTAGGTCGATGAAGGCTCAGGCAGACCATCAGAAGGCCAAGACCATCGTGATGTATGAGATACCGGCGCCGTTGAAGGATCGTCCTGAGCAGATTTTGAAGCGCAAGGGCTATACGGTGTCGTACAATAGCGAGACGAAGAACCCGAACTGGGTAGCGTGGCATCTGACGAAGTCGCACACCAGCGGCTCGTTCCAGCGCAATCAGGAGGTGTTTGCGGAGGATACGGATGTGGAGGCCCCACGGGCTACGGACCGCGACTATTATAACTCCCGATATGACCGAGGACACATGTGTCCGGCTGGCGATAACAAGTGGGACAAGCAGGCGATGATGGAGTCGTTTCTCTTCACGAATGTCTGTCCGCAGAATCACGGTCTGAACAAGTACGAGTGGAACAATCTGGAGATACTCTGTCGTGAATGGGCGAAGGCGTATGGTGCCGTCGATATCGTCTGCGGGCCGATTTATTCGTCTGGAGCAGAACGATATAGGGTAGGCAAGGACAGTCAGAGCGAACAGAAGACCATCGGTCGGAACAAGGTGTGGGTGCCTGATGCTTTCTTCAAGGTGATACTCTGTCGTCAGGGGCGCACTAAGGCTATCGGCTTCATCTATCGCAACGAGGGTGTGAAGCAGCGTGTGGACGAGGCAGTATGCTCCGTCGATAAGGTGGAAGCGCTGACAGGTATTGATTTTTTCCCGTCTCTCGAAGATAAGGTAGAGCGTCTGGTAGAGTCCGAAGCCAGTTTCTCAGACTGGGATAATTCGTTAAAAACGCTTAATTAATTCGTCTGACGAGCGTAGGTTTCGTCAATTCTTCGTAACTTTGCAGCGTGAAAATAAAAGAAGTGCTGAGCGCCCTTGAACGTTTCGCGCCTCTGCCCCTTCAGGAGAGCTGGGATAATGCTGGCCTGCAGGTTGGATTGACAGAGACGGAGGTTTCAGGGGCATTATTGTGTTTGGACGTCAACGAAAAGATCGTCGACGAAGCCATTCAGAAGGGGTGCAACCTGGTTGTATCCCATCATCCGTTGCTGTTCAGGGGACTGAAGACCATCAGCGACCTGACAGACGTGCAGCGGACGGTGATGAAGGCCATCGTGAATGGTGTTTGCGTTATCTCGATGCATACGAATATGGACAATGCGAAGGGAGGCGTGAACTATAAGATGGCCGAGAAACTGGGACTGCGTGATGTGCAGTTTCTGGCGCCGAAGACGGTCGACGGTGTGGAGTCGGGTAGTGGTGTCATCGGAGAATTCCCTGAGGCACAGGCTTCTGACGACTTTGTGCTGGCGGTGAAGAAAGCCTTCGGTGTGGAATGCGCGATGTGTAACGAGTTGTTGCGGAGACCTGTCAGAAAGGTGGCGCTCTGTGGCGGCGCTGGGGACTTCCTGCTCGATGAAGCCCTGAAAGCCGGAGCCGATGCGTTTATCACCGGAGAGATGCACTATCATCAGTATTTCGGCTATGAACAGCAGATTCAGATCTGTGTCATCGGGCACTATCAGAGTGAGCAGTATACGGCGGAGATCTTCCGCGACATCATCGAAAAGGAATGTCCAGGAGTGAAGACCTATATCGCCGAAACCTGCACCAATCCGATATTGTACCTCTAAACCCTTCAACGAGATAATTGTAAAATAAATTATAAATAGTAATTGTCAAATATTAAATCAGAATTATGGCAAAGAAAGATCCGACAGATTTGTCAGTAGAAGAGAGACTGAAGACCCTTTATCAGCTTCAGACCGCCCTTTCGTCGATTGACGAGAAGCGTGCATTGAGAGGTGAGCTGCCTCTGGAAGTTCAGGACCTGGAAGACGAGATCGAAGGTCTGACCACCCGTGTGGAGAAAATCAAGAACGAGATCGACGAGTTCCAGCGTGCCATCACGTTGAAGAACGGTGAGATCAGCGACGCCAAGGCCAGCGTGGAGCGTTATCAGACCCAGCTGAACGAGGTGAAGAACAACCGCGAGTATGATATGCTGAGCAAGGAAATCGAGTTCCAGACGCTGGAGATCGAGCTCTGCAACAAGAAGATCCGCGAGGCAAACAATCGCATCGCTGAGAAGCGTGAGGAGATGGAGAGCAGCGAGGCGCTGATTGCTGAGCGTCAGGGTGACCTTGAGGTGAAGAAGAGCGAGCTCGAGGAGATTATGACTGAGACCCGCGCTGAGGAAGATAAGCTGAAGGAGAAGGTGAAGGACCTGGAGTCGAAGATTGAGAACCGTCTGCTCACCTCATTCAAGCGCATCCGTAAGAATGCCCGTAATGGTCTGGGTATCGTCTATGTGCAGCGTGATGCCTGTGGTGGTTGCTTCAACAAGATCCCGCCCCAGCGTCAGCTCGACATCAAGATGCACAAGAAGATCATCGTCTGTGAGTACTGCGGTCGTATCATGATCGATCCCGAACTGGCAGGCGTGAAGATCGACAAGGTAACTGGTGAGGAGAAGAAGCCGCGCAAGCGCTCTATCCGTAAGACGGCATCATCGAAGAAGATTACCGATGCCGACGATATGGAGTAATCCGTTTGTCAGATAGTTTCGTAGTCTGGAATATCCTCTAGGAACTGGTAAGACTGGCGCTCATAGTCCATCTTACAACAATAATGACGGAGGCCGTTGCTGACCACGAGATAATCCACTTTCAGCAGAAGATTGTAGACCGATATCTGGTCGAAGGTCTTCTGCTGTATTTGTATCGTAGGGGCTTTGTATTCGATGATCATCCTCGGACGCAGCTCTTTATTATATAATAAGGTGTCGCAGCGCAGGCGTTTCTCACCGATGCGCAGTTCCACCTCGTTGGCGAGAAGCGCCTGAGGGTACTTTTTGTGCTCCACCAGGAAGTGGGTGAAGTGCTGGCGCACCCATTCCTCAGGCGTCAATGCCACCCATTTTCGACGCAGGAAGTCGAAAATCTGACGTTTTTCACCCTTCTCTTGTATTTTTATTGGGTATGGAGGTAGGTTTAATCGAAACATTTTTGTAACTTTGTCCCCGCAAAAGTACAAATAATAATCGAAATAACGCAATGGCTGAGGCAAAAAATGTCAATTTCGACGCGATAATGGCCGATTTGAAGGCCGGAAAGTTCGTTCCTGTCTATTATCTGATGGGTGACGAGCCCTATTATATCGACAAGATTGCCGACTATATCGCGGAGCATGCTTTGCAGCCAGAGGAGCGTGATTTCAACCAGACCATCCTTTTTGGTTCCGATGTGAATGCCTCGCAGATTGCTGATGCCGCTCGGAGGTATCCGATGATGGCAGAAAGGCAGGTGATTATCGTGAAAGAGGCGCAGAATGTGAAGAATACGGAGCCTCTGGAGCGTTATTTCAAGCAGCCGATGCCCTCTACGGTGCTGGTGATGTGCCATAAGAACGGTACCATCGACGGACGGAAGAAGGAATATGTGAGAAGTATCCAGTCGGCAGGCGTACTTTTTGAGAGCAAAAAACTGCGCGATAGGGATCTGCCTGCGTTTATCGAGAACTATCTCTCTTCGCGACAGGTGAGCATCGATCCGAAGTCCACCCAGATGATTGCCGATAACATCGGCGCTGACTTGAGTCGGCTGACGAGTGAACTGGATAAGGTGGTGCTGTCGCTGCCGGAGCAGGATAGGAGAGTGACCCCTCAGGTGGTGGAGGATCAGATCGGAGTCAGCAAGGAGTTCAACGGTTTCGAACTTCGTGACGCCATCGTGAACCGGAATGTGTACAAGGCAAATCTCATCATCAAATATTTTGACGAAAATCCGAAGGCGGGTAGTATCTACTCTTTTCTCCCGTTGCTCTTCAATTACTTCCAGAATCTGATGATCGCATTTTATTCGCCAAATCCGAAGAGCCAGGAGGCGGTTGCTGAGTGGTTGGAAATGCGATCACCATGGGCTGCCAAGGACTATATGACGGGTATGAGAAATTACTCAGGAATGAAAGTGATGCAGATAATTTCCAAGATACGTGAGATAGATGCCAAAAGTAAGGGTTTGGACAACCCCAATACGGGTCCTGGGGAGCTGATGAAGGAACTGATTTTTTACATTTTGCACTAAAATACCCTCTTTTCTGACTCTAGAATTTCCCAAAATAGCACTTTTCGTGAGTGCTTTTTTTAGGCCTAAATGCCCATATATCAGGGGTTTCGAGTGATTTGTGAAGCCTCAAAACTCGCGTATTTCCAGAATTTCCTCCCGTTGTCCAGAATACGCGAGAAATGAAGATTTTTCGAAAAATGCGCTCTTTCAGATTTGGCTTTCACTTTTATTAAGATTCAGTATTCTGCATTTAGATTTTAAAATTCAAACGATACGTGCACTATATTTACAATTCAGAAATGTAAATTGTAGATAATATAGAGATATTTAAAGATTAATATTTGAATATGCAAACACAAAACTTTCAATTCAGTAATTAATATTCATAATTATGCGCAGGCACTTTGGCACTTTTAAACGTCTAAAACTCAGTCATTTATACACTATTTGCCTAAAACAGTTCAATTTACCTTATGTCTGATCCCCTCAGGCATTGCATATACGCTAAATTTTAATATGTATATCGTAAATACCTTATTTATAACCAGTTATTTGAATATCGTGGCCTCTACAAAGACTTTGTAACGATTTATTGATGTAAATTCAGATTTGTGATTATGAAGCGAGATTCTAAAGCATATGAACATTGGATTTGGAAATCTAAAACAATAAATCAAAAGTTTAAAAATCTAAATTCTTTCTTACTTTCTTGTATAATTCAAAATTTTGCTTTACCTTTGTAAACTGAAAGAAACAAGCGGCTAAATGCCCCTAAAAGTAATCAATCAGCAATATGAAAGATAGAATCAGGCAAATTATGGAGTCCCAGCACATGACTCAACAGGTATTTGCAGACTTCATAGGTCTGGCACCTGCCACCCTCAGTAGTATCTATAATGAACGTACCCGTCCTACCATAAGTGTGGTGGAAGCCATCAAAAAGAAAATTCCTAACATCAGTACCGACTGGTTGATGTTCGGCTCAGGTGATATGTATGTAGCCTCCCCTGCCTCTCCTGCCCCTGCTGACAGTCTGTTTTCAGCTGATGACGGAGGGCTAAATGGTGGTCAGATCGTTAAAAATCCGGTGCTTGATTTTGACCAGCCCCAGTCACCTACCCCACAACAGGGTCCTCAGGCACCTTATTTTATTAATAGTGTAAAAAGTACACCATCGAATATCGAACGAACGGAGGTAAAAATCATTGACAAACCTCAGCGCCGTGTAACAGAGATCCGTGTCTTCTATGACGATCAGACTTGGGAGTGTTTCGTTCCAGTGAAGAAATAGATCATGATTAAATTGACACAATTCATTTAAGGTGAAATGCAAGATAATAATCAAGAACGTTTTCCGATTGTAGATGAGGAGGGACGAGTCGTTTGTGCTGCTACGAGGGGTGAGTGCCACAATGGCTCAAAGTTGTTGCACCCTGTGGTACACCTGCACGTGTTTAACTCGCGGGGTGAGGTCTATCTCCAGAAACGGCCGGAGTGGAAGGATATCCAGCCTGGAAAGTGGGATACGTCTGTGGGAGGGCATATCGACTATGGTGAGACGCCTGAGCAGGCGCTGGTCAGGGAGGTCGGCGAGGAACTTGGCATTACGGATTTCGTGCCTGAAAGGGTTGGAAAGTATGTGTTTGAAAGCC
>JAEEPF010000117.1 GCA_016284635.1 Prevotella sp. | reverse complement strand
CAAGTTGAAAGCACCTCTTCAATTTCTTGACGGTTCGTTTCTTTTTCACCCAAGAGTATCATAAAAATACTCTCGCTTCTTGTACTACTTCTGTCTATGTAAATCTTTCAAAGAACTCTTTCTTTTTTGCCTCCATCTCTGAAAGCGGGTGCAAAGGTACAAACTTTTTCCGAACCGCCAAAACTTTTCCGGAGAAATTTTCAACTTTTATGCAAAATTTTAGTCACTCTTGACAAATATCAAGACGCGAAACAGGCTACACCTTATTAATATATATAAGAGAGGGAAGAAGATAGAGGAAGATATAGAAGAAGATAGAAGAAGATAGAAGAAGATCGAGGAGGCCTGAGGGGAAGATTGGGGAATTATTTGACCGGAGATTTGGCGGATTCAAAAAAAAGCAGTACCTTTGCGCCCAATATAATAAATGACTGAACATCATCATGTCGACGATATTACACATAGAGACAAGTACAAACGTCTGCTCCGTAGCTGCGTCAGAGGACTCTCAGGTCATTTTTCAACAGGAAGACCACTCTGGCCCTAATCACGCAGAGCGACTGGGTACGATGGTAGACGAGGCACTCTCGTTTACCGACAACCATGCCATTCCCTTTGATGCCGTAGCCGTTAGTTGTGGGCCGGGCTCATACACAGGTCTCCGCATTGGGGTCTCGATGGCAAAAGGCATCTGCTATGGCCGTAATCTGAAACTGATTGCCGTGCCAACCCTCGAACTCCTCTGCGTACCAGTCCTGCTACGAGAGATGGTGGAGGACGATGCCCTGCTCTGTCCGATGCTTGATGCCCGACGGATGGAGGTCTACGCCGGGGTCTATACCCGTGCCTTGAAACCCGTGAGAGAGGTTGGTGCAGACATTGTGACGGCAGAGACCTACAAGGACTATCTTGACGCACACCCGGTGTACTTCTTCGGCAATGGCGCCCAGAAATGTATGGAGGTCATCCATCACCCGAACGCCCATCTGATAGAAGGCATTGAGCCTCAGGCCAAGTGGATGCAGCCTCTGGCAGAGCGTCGCCTACTGAACGACGAGACAGAAGACGTAGCCTACTTTACGCCCTTCTATCTGAAGGACTTCGTGGCCAAGATGCCCAAGAAACTGATTTAAATAAGGAGTTAAAGAAGTTATAAGGAGTTAAAGAAGTTAAGGAAGTTAAAAGAAGAAGATATGAATATCAAAGGATTAGACTACAACACCCATCGTGAGCAGCTCCTGATGCCGGAATATGGCCGGGAGATCCAGAAGATGGTGGATTACGCCGTCAGCCTGACGGACAAGTCCGAACGTCAGAACTGCGCTCAGGAGATTATCCGTATGATGGAAACGAAAGTGCCCGAACTCCATGACAATGCCGACTTCGAGCAGACGCTGTGGGATCATCTCTACCTGATGAGCCACAAGCAGTTGGATATAGACTGGCCCTTCGACGTGACAGCAGCCGAGAAGCTCCAGGAGAAGCCCAAGGCCATCCCCCTCCCTCAGGAGGGCATGCGTCTGCGTCACTATGGCAAATTACTCGAACAGCTATTTGAGAAGCTGAAAACGATGCCCGAAGGCGAGGAGCGCGACGCCCTGGCCTACTACACGGCTAATCAGATGAAGCGAAATCTGATGACCTGGGGCCATGGTTCCATGAGTGACGAGAAAGTGGCCGACGACTTGGCACGCTTCACCGACGGCGTCATCCAATTGGATCTGTCGACGATCAAGTTGGACAAGGCTACTGCTGTTGAGGAACCAAAAGCGAAGAAGAAAAAGAAATAACCCCTGACGTCTATGGGATCATTCATCATTGAGGGAGGTCATCCACTGCGCGGTACGATTCGTCCACAGGGCGCCAAGAACGAGGCCCTGCAGGTGATCTGTGCCACCCTGCTGACTAGTGAGGCGGTGACCATCCACAACATCCCCGACATCCGTGATGTAAACAACCTCATCCAGTTGTTGCGTGACATCGGTGTGAAAGTTTCGAGGAGTGAGGAGTGTGGAGTGAGGAGTGAGAATACCTATACATTCCAAGCAGAGAACCTCAACCTTGAATACTTAGAGAGCGATGAGTTCGTCCAGAAGTGCACAGAACTCAGAGGCAGCGTGATGATGATTGGTCCGTTGCTGGCCCGTATGGGCAAGGCCATCATCACAAAACCAGGTGGCGACAAGATCGGACGCAGACGCCTCGACACCCATTTCCTCGGGTTCCAGAAACTCGGTGCGAAGTTCAACCACGTGCCAGGTCGTGATGTCTACGAAATCTCTGCCACACGTCTGAAAGGCACCTACATGCTGCTCGACGAAGCCTCAGTGACAGGCACTGCCAACATCGTGATGGCTGCCGTCTTCGCCAAGGGCACAACCACCATCTACAATGCCGCCTGCGAACCCTATCTCCAACAGCTATGCCTGTTGCTCAACCAGATGGGTGCGAAAATCAGCGGCATCGCCTCCAACCTCCTGACCATCGAAGGTGTGAGCACACTCCACGGTGCAGAACATCAGATCCTGCCCGACATGATCGAGGTCGGTTCCTTCATCGGCATGGCAGCGATGTGTGGCGATGGCATCCGCATCCAGAATGTCTCTGTGAAAAACCTCGGCATCATCCCTGACGCCTTCCGACGACTGGGCGTAAAAGTCAAGGTGGAGGGTGACGACCTCTACATCCCCCGTCAGCGTCATTACGAGATCCAGTCCTTCATCGACGGGACAATCATGACACTGGCAGATGCTCCCTGGCCTGGCCTGACCCCCGACCTGCTCTCAGTGCTCATCGTCGTGGCGACACAGGCCCGTGGCTCGGTTCTTTTCCATCAGAAGATGTTCGAGAGCCGCTTGTTCTTCGTTGACAAGCTCATCGACATGGGCGCCCAGATCATCCTCTGCGACCCTCACAGAGCCGTCGTAGTGGGACACGACCGGAAGATCTGCCTGCGTGGTGGTCGTATGACCAGCCCTGACATCCGTGCAGGTATCGCCCTGCTCATTGCCGCCATGAGTGCCAATGGTACCAGTCGCATTGACAACATCGAACAGATAGACCGTGGTTACGAAGACATCGAGGGACGCCTCAATGCCCTGGGCGCCTGCATCAAACGAGAATAGCATCGGACAAACACGGACTAACACGGACTAAAAAAAACGAGAAAGTCCGTCAAGTCCGTTGCAAAAAGAAAAAACATGATCAAGCAGGAAGAAGTATACAAAATCGGGAGACTCGGCAAGAGCCATGGCGTCAGGGGAGAGGTCTCTTTCCTCTTCGACGACGATGTCTTCGACCGTGTTGATGCCGACTACCTCATCCTCGACATCGATGGCATCCTCGTGCCCTTCTTTATCGAAGAATATCGTTTCCGCAGTGACACGACAGCCCTGATGAAATTCGAGGGCATCGACAGTCAGGAACGAGCCCGTGAACTGACGGGCTGTGACGTCTACTTCCCCCGCAATCTCGCTGCCAGCGACGACGACAATATCTCTTGGTCAGCCATCGTGGGCTTCGGCATCATCGATGCCAGTACCAACAAGTCCGTTGGTCGTATCGCCTCCATCGATGATTCCACCCTCAACATCCTCTTCTGTCTTGAAGATGGTCATCTCATTCCTGCCTCTGAAGATCTCATCACGCAGATTGACCAACATGCACGTACCATCACCATGCACCTGCCCGCAGGCCTCCTCGACCTCTAAGAAACATTATTATAAGGCGACGACCACATCAAGGGTCGTACCGGAAGTGCCGAAGGCGATTTTGTCCTTCTGCCGGGGAAACACTTTGTCTGAAAGCCACCACACAAGTTCCGTAATGCCAAATCCAAGTGCAGCTCCTGTAGCGGCATCATACCAGTGATGGCGGTCTTTGGCAACGCGATCCACTGCCACAAACGTCGCCACGCCATACCCTGCCACAGAAATCCAGGGCGAAACCTTCCCAAACTCCTTATGCAATGCCGTTGCACCTGCAAAGGCAATCATCGAATGGCCAGAAGGAAAAGACTTCTGGTCACTGTCGTCGGGCCTCCACTCCTTGATCGACTGTTTCAGGATCCACCCCGCACCAACTGTAGCCACCCATGAAGCAGTGGTTGTGATCGCCAGTTTCTTCCAGTCATCCCGACTCTCCACCCCACAGGCCTTCAATGCAAACACCGACGCATAGGGCACATACTGCATCACATCATCCAGTCCGTCGGAGTATCGCTGCTGCGCCTTCGTCCCCATCGTTATCACCAGCATCATGGCCAGTAAACATATTCTCCTACTCATATACAACTGCATTTGGGTGCGAAAGTAGCTAAACAATTCGGAATAACCAAACTTTTTTTAGATAAAATACATTTTTGTCAAAATCAAGAGTATTTATAACCAATTCTTTTTACAACCATTAAGTCAAATATATTTACCGATTTGAATTTAAATTCAAAACTTTAACAAATTACACATTATATAAAGTATTTTCATTTTCAATTTTATTGATATATATAATATATAAAGTGTATTTAGTACATTTCTTGTAAAATATTTATTAGTATTTAAAAATCTTAAAAACAACAACAAATTCCGATAAAAGTTTTTGATATTAGAAAATAATTTCTTAATTTTGCAACGTCATTCAAAGACAACAGCTCAACTCTGTTAACCTCAAACCTTACCTATTTCTAATACTACGATTTAATACTATGATCAGAGGAGAGGCAGACTGAACCGCCTCTCCTTTTCACTTCATCAAAATAAGGACCAATCTTGATAGCACAGGTGACCTGGCCACAATGTGCTAAACCACGGGAAGGGAAATGCCGGAGATTTTCTGGTATTCGTCGAGGGCATAGACGTCAGTCATGCCACTGACATAGTCGATAACAGCCATAAGACGGGTCTCAAGGGATTCGGCACTAATGTCGTACTGGCTGCTGACACGTCCGATAAGCTGACGGGAATAGAAACGTTCGGGATGCACTGCAGCCTCAATAAACCGCTCCATTAGCGTCTGGATAATCTGATAACCGGAAAGCTCCACATCAAGCACAGGCTTGCTGCGATAGATACGTTCCACAGACATCTTGCTGCACTGACGATATGCCTCGCGGGGAAGTTCGCTGATATGGTCGATCAGGCTGCCATCGAAGGTGCCTGCCAGAATCTCGTCTTCATGGTCGACAAACACCTTCACGCATTCACTTTCAAGCAGTCCGATGACACAGGCACGCAGATACACCACCTTCTCATTCTTGTCCGTGACACCCTCTTCGACAACGCGCTTCGAAATACGCTCACGGGTATCCGCATCAAAGAAACTCAGTAGCATCTGCGACGTATCCTCGTATGAAATTATTTTAAGTTTGTGCGCATCCTCGATATCCATAATCTCATAACAGATGTCATCAGCCGCCTCCACCAGATATACCAATGGATGACGGGCATAGCGCGAAGGCTCACCCTCAGCAGATTTGCGAATAATCCCCAACTCCGAAGCCACTCGCACAAACAGCTCCTTCTCCGAATCAAAGAATCCGAACTTTCCTTTCTTCCCTGCAGCCATCGACGAGAAAGGATACTTCACGATGCTCGCGAGGGTTGAATAAGTCATGACAAAACCACCGACTCTCCGCCCGCAGAACTGATGCGTCAACAGCCTGAAAGCATTCGCATTGCCTTCGAAATGAGTCACATCGCACCAGAACTGTGGCGACACCTCCGCCTGCAAACCCATGCCAGGGCCTTCGGTAAAGAACGACTGGATCGCCTTCTCACCACTATGCCCGAACGGCGGATTGCCCATGTCATGCGCCAGACAGGCCGTTGCCACAATCTGCCCGATCTCACCCAAGAGACTGTCAGACAGTTCCGGATGACGCCGCAGCAGCTGCTGTGCCACATCATTACCGAGCGACATGCCTACGCACGACACTTCAAGCGAGTGCGTGAGGCGGTTATGTACGAAAATGCTCCCCGGAAGCGGGAATACCTGTGTCTTGTTCTGCAACCTCCGGAAGGGGGCCGAGAAGATCAGTCGGTCGTAGTCACGCTTGAACTCCGTCCGGTCATCATGACGTTCGGGATGACGGTGCTCCTGACCGAGTCGTTTGTTGGATATCAGTTGTTGCCAGTTCATCATAATTGACTGCAAAGATACGAAAATTAACCACAGATGATGCATATTTCTCAGAAATTAACGAAAAAAACAAAATTTTTTGCCCAGAAACATGGGAATATGCCGTAAAAGCATTACCTTTGCACACTGATTAAAATGAAATTTTAAACGTATGCTACAAATCAAAGTCGTGAACAAAGGTCATCAGCCACTGCCGCAGTATGCCACAGCGCAGAGTGCCGGCATGGACCTGAGGGCCAATCTCGATGCGCCTATCGTGCTGAAGCCCATGGAGCGGAGACTCATCCCGACGGGGCTGCACATTGCCCTGCCAGCAGGCTATGAGGCCCAGGTGAGGCCCCGCAGCGGACTGGCCCTGAAGAAGGGCATCACAGTGCTCAACTCCCCAGGAACGGTCGATGCCGACTATCGTGGTGAGGTGGGCGTGCTGCTCATCAACCTGTCGCAGGAGGATTTCATCGTGAACGACGGAGAGCGCATCGCCCAGATGGTCATCGCCAGACACGAACAGGGACAGTTCATAGCGGTGGACGTACTCGACGAGACCGAACGGGGTGAAGGAGGCTATGGGCATACGGGAGTGAAATAAAGGTAAAAAAGTAAAAAGGTAAAAAAGTAAAAGGGTGAAAAAAGGATTTAAAAGTAACAGGATGTTGTGGATGAGGGTGACGATAATCATCTTCGTCCTTTCACCTTTTCACCTTTTCACCTTTTCACCTGTCTCTGCGCAAACAAACGACAAGACCTTCAACCACTTCTTCCTCGAAGCGATGGTGCAGCGCCAGAAAGGGCATCACGATGCGGCCTTCGACCTGCTGAGACACTGTCGTGACCTGAATCCTGACGCCCCTGAAGTCTATTACTTCCTCGGCCAATACTATGCAGCCCTGAAGCAACAGGACGAATCCATGGCCTGCGTCAAAAAGGCTGCAGAACTCGACCCGGAGAACACCACCTACATGGAAACCCTCGCCCAGGCCTACATCAGCCGACAGGACTATGCCAGTGCCATCCCGGTCATCAAGGGTATCTATGAGCGTGACAAGAACCAGGAGGAGATGCTCGAGATGCTCTTCCAGCTCTACCAACAGGTGGAGGACTACGACAATGCCATCAGCGTACTGAACCAACTGGAGCAGAACGACGGCAAGAACGAGCGTCTCTCGTTGGCAAAGAGTGCGCTCTACAACCGCATGGGCAAGAACAAGGAGGCTGTGGCAGAGATGGCAGCCCTCGCCCGGCAATACCCCAACGACCTGAACTACAAGGCCATGTACGGGGATGCCCTGCTCATGAACGACCAGACTGACGAGGCCGTCGAAATCTATCATGAGATACTCGACGAAGATGCTGATAACACCCGCGTACTCCTCTCCTTACGCAACCTTTATCAAGGTCTCGAGCGACAGGAGGTGGCCGACTCTCTGACCAGACGTGTACTCCTGGGCAGTCATGCCTCCACCGACGAGAAACTCCGTCTGATGCGTCAGGAGATCCAGACCTCAGAGTCTGCCGACGGGGACAGCACACGCGTGCTGGAACTCTTCCGGCAAGTCCTTGCATTGCCACAGTCAGATGCCGAGATGGCACTGCTCTGCGCCTCATACATGAACGCGAAGAAGATGTCGCGCGACACGATCACCCCGGTGCTCGAACAGGCTGTCGCCATCGCCCCGGACTATGCCCCGGCCCGTATGCAGCTCGTCGCCTATGCCTGGGAGGCAGACAACATGGACCGTGTCATCGCCCTCTGTCAAGAGGCCCGCCAATACACGCCCGACGAGATGCTCTTCTATTACTACCAGGGCATCGCCTACTACCGGCGCGACTCTCTCGACTGTGCCCTCAGCGCCTTCCAGAACGGCATTGGCGTCATCACCAACGAAAGTGACCCCGCCATCGTCTCAGATTTCTATGCCGTTATGGGCGACATCCTGCACCAGAAGGGGAAGGCCCTCGAAGCCTTTGCCGCCTATGACTCCTGTCTAGTGTGGAAGGCCGACAACATCGGGTGCCTGAACAACTATGCCTACTACCTCAGTGAACGCGGCGAACGTCTCAACCAGGCTGAGGAGATGAGCTTCAAGACTGTCAAGGCTGAGCCCAAGAACGCCACCTACCTCGATACCTACGCCTGGATCCTCTTCATGCAGGGACGCTATGCCGAGGCGAAGGTCTATATCGATCAGGCATTGCAGAACATGGACGACCAGAAAGAAAACGCGGTCATCATTGAACATGCAGGCGACATCTACGCCCAGAACAAAGATATCACCCGGGCCCTCTCCTTCTGGCAGGATGCCAGTGAGAAACTGCCCGAGAACACCCTGCTCGCAAGAAAAATCAAACTTAAAAAATATTTAAAAGAATGAAAACGACCAGTATCCTGAAAATTGCCGCTTTGGCATTACCGTTAGTGTTCACGGCTTGTAAGTCACACAAGAAAGTCGCAGAACCCGTCGTCATGACACAAGAGATGAAAGACAAATCCGACTTCATCAATAGTGTGAGGGGAAATGCCCAGACCTTGAAGTTCCTCACCTCCAAGGTGAAGTTCTCCGTCGAAGTGGGACAGCAGAAGGTCACCCTCACCGGTGACCTGAAGATGAAGCGCGACGACGTCATCCGTCTGCAGCTCATGGCCTTCGGATTCGTAGAGGCCGGACGCATCGAGATGACCAAGGACTACGTGCTGATCATGGACCGTATCAACAAACAGTACCTGAAAGCGCCCTGGATGTCTGTCGACTTCCTCCGCAACAGTGGCCTGAACTTCCAGGTAATCCAGGCACTCTTCTGGAACGAGCTCTTCCGCCCGAACCAGACAACGCTGGTAAAGACCAACGAAAAGCTGATTGTCGACTCCATCGCCAACTACACGCTGCTCGAGAGTGGTGACGATATGATCATCGGTCTCGAAGAGGGTAAGATGGAGTACAGCTGGCTCGCCAGTCGCACCGGTTCAATCATCCGTATGGCGAACATCCTCTATAAGGACCGTTTCCACGGCAACACCCAGCTGAACTGGGACTACGACGAGTTCACGGCCCTCAACAAGAAGGCGTTCCCTCAGAAGTCGGCCATCACCCTCACCACCCCGGAAAAGGAAGTGAAGCTCGGCATGACGCTGAAATATATCAAACAGGAAACGGAGTGGGAACCCCGTACAGAGATCTCCAACAAGTATCGTGAGGTCACTGTCGATGAGATCCTCCGTCGTTTCATGTCACTCTAAGATAACGATTCCTTAACGCCGTGAAGCGACTCCTGCTGCTACTCTGGCTCATGGTCGGCCTGGTGGTGGTTGTCCCCGCCCAGCAGTCTAAGAAGAAGACTGCTCCCAAGCGGACAACCACCACCCGTGTATCCACGCCCCAGAAGAAAGCCCCGGCAAAGAAGACCGGTAAATCCGGAAATAACGGAAAGTCCGGTAAATCCGGAAAAACCGCACAGAAACCCTCTGGCCCTACCGTCAATTCTCTGAAAAATGAGCAGGCTCAGGTGCGCAAGCAGATCCAGGAACAGGAGCGTAAGCTCCAGGCCAACGAGCGCGACGTGAAGAAACGTCTGCAGAACCTCATGGTCATCAACAACGAGATTGCAGACAAGCGTCGCACCATCGACACCATCCGTCAGGACATCACCCGCCTCGACGGGGATATCCACGTGCTCGACAACCAGCTCCACACCCTGCAGGCAGAACTCGAGGAGCGCAAGCAGCGTTATATGAAGTCGATGCGCTATATGCATCGCAACCGGAACATCCAGTCGCAGCTGATGTTCGTCTTCTCCGCAGACCATTTCTCACAGATGTACCGTCGTATGCGGTTTGTCCGCGAATATGCAGCCTACCAGCAGGCCCAGGGTGAGGCTGTGCAGTCCATGCAGGCTCAGGTCAGGGAGGCCTACGACGAACTGAAGAGCGCCAAACGCCTGAAGGACGACCTGCTCTACCGGGGTGAACGGGAGAAAAAGTCGCTCGAATCAAAACAGGTGGAACAGCAGCAGGTGGTCACCAGCCTAAAGAAAGAACAGAAGGCCATCCAAGGCATCATCGCCCAGCAGAAGAAGCGCGATGCAGAACTCAATGCCCGTATCGACAAACTCATTGCCGAGGAGATTGCCCGTGCCAAGGCGAAGGCTGAGGCAGAGGCAAAACGGAAGGCTGAAGCTAAACGTAAGGCTGAAGCTGAGGCAGCTAAGAAACGTGCAGAGGAACTGGCCCGTAAGAAAGCAGCTGCAGAAGCTGCAGCCAAAGAGCACGCCCGTCGTATAGCTGAGGCGAAGGCCAGGGAAGAGAAAGCCAAGGCAGAGGCGCGTGCAGCTGCCAAGCGCAGTGCTGAGGAGAAAGCCCGTGCAGAGGCTGCTGCCCGGGAGGCTGAGAAAGCCAGGAAGGCGGCTGAGCGCAAGGCTGCCGAGGAAGCCAAGGCCCGCAAGCGTGAGATGGCGGCTGAGAAGAAAAAGGTGGAAACCGAGTATACGGTCCCTGCAGAGGATCTCCGTCTGAGTTCCACCTTCGAGGGCAACCGCGGGCGTCTGCCCATGCCGATTGTCGGAGGGTACAAAATTGTGCATCGGTTTGGCACCAACGCGGTGACAGACGTGAAAGGCCATGTCACCCTCGACAAGAAAGGCATTGACATCAAGGGACAGCCCGGGGCACAGGTGAGGGCCATCTTCGACGGGGAGGTCACGGCCGTCTTTGGTTATGGCGGCACATCAGTGGTCATCGTAAAGCATGGCAGTTACCTGTCGGTCTACTGTGACCTTGCCTCCGTCAGTGTCAGCCGGGGCCAACGTGTCAACACAAAACAAACCATCGGACGTGTCGGGTCCGATGGTATGATGCAGTTCCAGCTTCGTAGAGGCACCGCGAAACTCAACCCCGAGGGCTGGCTGGCAAGGTAGTAATTATTTCTCCCCCTGAGTAGGGGGAGCCAGAGGGGGTACCATTTCTCCCCCCAAGTTAGGGGGAGCTAGAGGGGGTCTGAACAAGTGCTATAGGTTTAACCCCTCCAACAATCCGACGTACGTATGAATCGCCTCGTCGATTTCCCCAATCGTGATAAATTCATCCGCAGAATGGGATCTGGCAGAATCGCCAGGACCTAGCTTCAGCGAGGGCCAGGGCATCAGGGCCTGGTCACTCAGCGTGGGAGAGCCGAATGGTCTCA
>JAEEPF010000116.1 GCA_016284635.1 Prevotella sp. | reverse complement strand
TGCGCATGGCTTCGGGATAGTCGCCATGGGTATTACGAAGAGTCTTCTGGTCATCATTGAAGAACCGACGAGCGGTGGGCGTGACAAAGATGATGTTACCACCCTTCTCTCGGACACGGTCGGCAAAGATCTTCAGATTGCGCGAATAGCTGTACCAGGCACCATCGCCAGCCCGTTTCTCTTTCTCGTCGTTATGGCCGAACTCACAGATGACGTAATCCCCTTTCCGCAGTTGGGAGAGAATTTTATCCAGTCGCAATTGGGCAAGGAAAGTGGTGGCAGAGAGTCCGCTTTCGGCGTAGTTGGCAATAGCCACCCGCTCGTCAAACCATCGGGTGATCATCTGGCCCCAAGATGCCCAAGGCTCCTGTTCCTGATCCACGACGGTACTGTTGCCGCAAAGGAAGACGGTGACAGCCTGACTGTCGGGCTCTATGGTGATGCGCTGTACGGCAGGAGCCGGGCCACAGAACTGCAGGGAGAGCATATCGTCCCAGTTCTTGTAGCTCAGTTCTCGAGGCTTGAGTTTGACGCTGGTAGAGGCATCAATCGTAGGCTCATGTTTGTTGACGGTAAAGGCGATTGTCTGGAACTTTCCTTTCTTAGTACTCACCAGGTCAGCATAGTGCCGGCGCGACTCTGCACGGACAACGGTTTGTGCAGCCCGCTTCTTCGAGCCGAGGGTGACGGTGACACGGTAATTGCCATCGGGCACCTTTACTGAGAAATCGATCGGACGGTCACTATATGCATTTAATAAGGTATCGACCTTCTGAGCCCTGACAAGCAGACTGGCAACGATGGCCATTGTGAGGATGAGAATCTTACGCATAGTTGTTCTTTTTGATTGACGATGCAAAGGTAAGCCTTTTGTAACGCTTATGCCACCGAGAATCGTGCGAAATCTATCAAAGTTGTACAAATTTCATAAATTCAGAACAGATAAATATGGAAACAATCAATCTTTTACCCTAATTTTGCACACAAAACCAAACAAACTCAGAAATGAAAACAAATCGCATCATGACACTGGTCGGCCTGCTGAGCCTGACAACTGGACTTCGGGCTCAGCCAAGGGAGACTGTCAACCTGAATTTCAGTTGGGAGTTCTCCCACGATTCTCTCTTTAACGCATCAAAGATGATAGACGTGCCCCATGACTTCCAGATTGAGCAGCCCTGGGTGGCTCCTGCTGCCGATGAACGGGCTGACAACACAGATGTAGCTGCGAACATCAAGAGTCGTCTGTCGGCCAGGGGATTCAAGGAGATGGGGGCTGGCTGGTACCGCAAGACCATTACTCCCGATGCCTCAATGGAAGGACGACGGGTGCTGCTGGACTTCGAGGGAATCATGTACGTAGGCGACGTATGGCTGAACGGACAACATATCGGAGGAACAGACTATGGATACGTGGGATTTGAGATCGATGTGACAAAATTGTTGCGCTATGGACAGCCTAATGAAATCAAAGTGAAGGCCCATACGATGACAGAAAAGAACTCGCGCTGGTATACCGGTGGGGGATTGTTTAGGAATGTCAGCCTCATCAGTACACCTGCCGACTTGTATTTTGAACGTCATCCGCTCTATATCACCACCCGCGATAACCGATTTGTAACGGTTTCTGCCGACTACACCAACCGTACCAAGGCCAAACAGACGACGATGAAGGTGAGCATCTACGATCCTTCAGGACAGTTGGTCGTAGAGAAAACCGTTCAGCGTGGTAGCCATCCGCAGACACGTACCCTGACCATCCAGATGCCAGAGACGGAGATACCTTCGCCCCAACTATGGGACGTGGATTCGCCACGACTATACAAGGCCGTCGCCCAGTTGTTACGGGAAGATGGCACGGTGGCCGATGAGGTGAGTGAGCAGTTTGGCATCCGCACCATTGAGTATGGGCCGCAGTTCGGCATGAAACTCAACGGAAGGAAAGTACTCCTGAAAGGCTATGCCAACCACCACTCCTTAGGAGCCTTGGGTGCTGCTGCCTATCCACGGGCCATCGAGAAGCGCATCCAGCTGATGAAACAGTTCGGCATCAACCACATCCGCACGTCGCATAATCCCTATAGCCGCGACTTCATCAGGTTGTGCGACAAATATGGCATCCTTGTCGTGGATGAACTCTACGACAAATGGACCCAACAGCATACGGGTGGCCGCGTGCCGTTCCTGAACCACTGGGCACAGGATGTAACGGAATGGATCAAGCGCGACCGCAATTCACCCAGTGTAGTGATGTGGAGCTTAGGCAATGAACTGCAGCAAGATCCCAACCTGCCGTTCAATGACTGGGGCGTGACGTGCTATAAGATGATGAAACCCGTGCTGGAGCGTTATGACTCTACCCGAAAGGTCACGGTGGCCATGCACCCACGCTACCGCAACTGGGAGACCGACTCCCTACCCTGCGACCTCGCCATGCAGACGGACATTCAAGCGTATAACTATAGGTACATGTATTTCCCCGGCGACGGCAGACGATTCCCCTGGATGACATTCTATCAGAGTGAGGCCAGCATCAGCAATATGGGTCCCAACTGGTTTGAGATGAACCTCGACAAGGTTATCGGACTGGCCTATTGGGGAGCCATCGACTACCTCGGCGAGAGTCAGGGCTGGCCGGAAAAAGGCTGGGCACAAGGCGTGTTTGACATCTCGCTGGAACCCAAGCCAAAGGCATTCTTTATGAAGAGTTTCATGTCTGACGAGCCGATGGTACATATCGCAGTGTCTGAAGGTGGCCGCAGCGATGTAGTATGGAACGGCGTTCAAACTGGCAATGCCTCACTCTCAGAGAACTGGAACCGTCAGGAAGGCTCAACCGTCAGCCTGATCACCTTTACCAATGCCCATGAAGTGGAACTGCTGCTGAACGGCAAAAGCCTTGGCAGGAAGCAGAATCCCGAAGCCCCCAAGCTGCGTAACCAAATCTATTGGAAAGACATCCCCTATCAGCATGGGCGTTTAGAGGCCGTTGGTTATGACAAAAACGGCAAGCCCGTAGCCCGTCACACCTTGGAGACCACTGGCAAGGCCGTGAAACTCATCGTCACCCCCGACAACAACGATTGGATCGCTGACGGTCAGGATCTGCAGCACCTGCGTATCACGGCCGTTGACAGCAAAGGCAGAAGAGTGTTGTCTGCTGCTGACGACCTGCGGTTCGAGGTAGAAGGCGACGCACGGATCGTAGCCGTCACCAATGGCGACATCACCAGCGAGGAACTGAATGTCACTGACCACCGTCGTCTTTGGAAAGGCTCAGCCATGGTCATCCTTCGTGCTGGCACCAACCCCTCGAAGGTGACTCTGAAAACCCTCTCCAAACATTACAAACCCATCATCACCAAACTCGAAACTCATTAAATAGCAAAAAAGTAAAGACATAACGTTACTATGGAAGAAAAAGTTAAAACCGCAATGCAAAAAGGAAGGGTAATCAGTATTTTACTTTTTTACCTTTTTACCTTTTTACCTTTATCCGCCCAATCCCGCCAAGAGGTGCTCCAGACAGCCCAGAAGGCCAACGACTACTTCATGGCGAAGTACGCTGATCCCACCCTTCCTACAAACGTGAAGAAGATCCGCCCTTCGTCGCTCTGGACACGCGCCGTCTATTACGAAGGCCTGATGGCCTTGAACGCCATCGATCCCAAGGACGCCTATCTCGACTACGCTTTCCGATGGGCTGACTTCCACCAATGGACGCCCCGTAACGGCGTCAAGACCACAGATGCCGACGACCAATGCTGCGCCCAGACGTATATCGAGTATCAACAACTGACGGGCAAAGGCACGTTGGAACCCACCAAAGAGAACCTTGCCAAGCAGATGGCTTCCGGACGCACGGACTATTGGACGTGGATCGACGCAATACAGATGGCCATGCCTGTATACGTCAAGATGTATGCCATCACGGGCGACAAGCAGTATCTGGACTACGCCATGAAGAGTTACCTGTGGAGTCGTAACACTTGTGGAGGCGGACTCTTCAACGTGAAAGAGGGTTTGTGGTGGAGAGACAAGGACTATGTGCCGCCATACAAGGAGAAAGACGGAAAGAACTGTTATTGGAGTCGTGGCAACGGTTGGGTGTATGCAGCACTGGTACGTTGTCTGGACGTGCTGTCACCTAAAGATAAGGCTTACAAGCAACTCAAAAAGGACTTCATGCTGATGAGCGACGGTCTGCTGAAGTGTCAGCACGAAGACGGATTCTGGCACGCCAGCCTGGTGTCAGACGCAGACTACCCCACGCCGGAGATGACGGGCACAGCCCTGTTCCTCTACGGCATGTCATGGGGCATCCGGAAAGGACTGCTCAACGAAAGCCTCTATCGACCAGCGTGTGACAAGGCGTGGAAGGCACTGGAGTCATGCCTCCACACCGACGGCTTCCTCGGCTGGAACCAAGGTACAGGCAAAGATCCCTCGGCTGGTCAGCCCGTCACCTTCACCCGCGTGCCCGACTTTGAAGACTACGGCACCGGCTGCTACCTCCTCGGCCTATCAGAATACTATAAATTAAATGATTAAGTAATTGTAAAAATACAAATTTGTATGATTTATAACACGAATTATCACGAATTATCCATGAATTGCTGCGCGCAGCATTATATGAACAATTACATGACAATTATATGTTAAATAGAAATCATCCCGAATTATTATTTAATCGTCACTAAAAACAATAGCTATGCGACTTCTGTCTTTATTAGTAATCATAATTCTCAATTCTCAACTCTCAATTCTCAATTCCCACGCCCAAACTTGGCCCACGCCTTTACCTGAAGCCAAGCCCGGCACTCGCTGGTGGTGGTTAGGCTCGGCTGTTGACAAAGAGAACCTTGAGTGGAACCTCGCTGAGTATGCCCGTGTGGGCATCGGAGCCGTGGAGATCACGCCGCTCTATGGTGTCCAGGGTAATGACGCGAACAACATCCCGTTTCTGTCGCCCCAATGGATGCAAGCCCTGAAGACCGTTCAGGACATCGCCCGCCCGTTAGGCATCGAGGTGGATATGAACTGTGGCACCGGCTGGCCTTTTGGCGGACCGCATATCTCGCTGGATCAGGCTGCCTGCAAAGCCATCTTCAATGATACCATTATTAATGGCGTGCGCACCTACGATGTCAAGATAGGACGCACGCAACAGAAGGTGAAGCGTGCTGCCCCTGGCGGAGAAGGCTGGGTGGTGGATCATTTTGATCGCGAAGCCGTGCATCATTACCTCGACCGATTTGAGCAGGCTTTTGCCACCTCTGGCGTCCCCTACCCTCATACCTTCTTCAACGATTCCTACGAAGTGTATAAAGCCAACTGGACACCCACGCTGTTTGAGGAGTTCCAAAAGCGGCGCGGCTATGACCTGCGCACCAAGCTGCCAGAACTCCTTGGTGATGTCGATGACGGCAACCAAGTGCTCTGCGACTATCGTGAGACGCTCTCAGACCTGCTATTGGAGAATTTCACGCAGCAGTGGGCATCGTGGGCACACTCTCACGGCGTCAAGGTGCGCAACCAGGCACACGGCTCTCCCGCCAACCTGCTCGATCTCTATGCGGCCGTTGACATCCCTGAGATTGAAGGCTTCGGCTTGTCCGAGTTTGGCATCAAAGGACTGCGTACCGACCCTGGCAAGACCAGAAAGAACTTCAGCGACGTATCGATGCTGAAATATGCCTCATCGGCTGCCCACGTCACAGGCAAGCCGTTCACTTCGAGCGAGACCTTCACTTGGCTGACTGAGCACTTCCGCACCAGTCTGTCGCAGATGAAGCCCGACCTCGACCTGATGTTCACCTGCGGTGTCAACCACGTTTACTTCCACGGCACGTGCTACTCACCCAAGAACGACCCTTGGCCGGGCTGGCGATTCTATGCCTCTATCGACATGAGTCCTACGAACTCCATCTGGCGCGATGCACCTTATCTGATGGAGTATATCCGTCGCTGTCAGAGTTTCCTGCAATTGGGACAGCCCGACAATGATTTCCTCGTATATCTGCCCGTCCGCGACATGTGGCACCAGCGAGGCCCACGCAATGACGATGCGAAATGGGAGAGCAAAGACCGCCGTGGTGGCGAAGACCTGCTGATGCAGTTCGATATCCACACGATGGATGAGAAGGCGCCGCAGTTCATCCGCAGCATCCTCACCATCGACAGCCTCGGCTACGACTGCGACTACATCAGCGATCGCCAACTGGCCAAGGTTCGCATCGAAGACGGCATGCTCGTCACGGAAGGCGGCACACGCTACCGTGCCCTTATCATCCCCAGCAATACGACCATCGACAGCCGATTAGAGGCGTTGCTGTCGCCCATCAGCGATTACGTCATCCATGGCGAGTCGGCTGAGGATCTGGAGATGTATGCCAAGGCCGAGCCGATGAAGGCCCTCTACGGCCTCCGCGCCATCCGCAGAAAGACCGCCGATGGCTACCACTATTTCATCGCCAACCTGACGCCCAACGATATCGAAGGCTTCACGCCCCTGGCAGTCCCCTTCGTCAGCGCCACGTGGTTCAATCCGATGGACGGTGACATCACGCCTGCCTACGTCAGCGACGGCCTCCTCTACATCGCCCTCAAGTCCGGCGAGAGCATGATCCTCCAGACCTCAACTCAGCTCGGCTCTGCCGCCTCTCTCTCCGAGGAACCCTCTTCTGCCGCAATTCCCCTCCTGAGTAGGAGGGGCCAGGGGTGGTCTGATCCGCCTCAAACTCTCCCCCTCTCCGGCCCCTGGTCTCTCTCCTTCACCGATGAAATCCCCCACGTATCAGACACCTTCCGCCTCGACTCCCTCCAGACCTGGGAAACCCTCTCCGACTCTGCGGCTGTCACCATGGGCACCGGCATCTACACCACGACCTTCAAACTCTCTGCCGCTCTAGCCAAGAAACACTGGAAGATCGACCTCGGCGATGTCCGCGAGTCGGCACGTGTCTATCTGAACGGCCAGTATCTGGGTTGCGCCTGGGCTGTACCTTTCGTACTCGACTGCGGTGATGCCACGCGCAAGGGTAAGAACGAACTCCGCATAGAAGTGACCAATCTCCCAGCCAACCGCATTGCCGACTTAGACCGCAAAGGCATCAAATGGCGCAAGTTCAATGAGATCAACGTGGTAGATATCGACTACAAGAAAACCACCTATGCCGAATGGCCTCCAATGCCCAGCGGCCTCAATTCCAAAGTCACGCTACTGACAAGCGAGTGAGCTCAGTCAATGACCTTTTCGCAAGGAGTCCACGTGTCTTTGAGTATCTCATTGACCAGGCTACCGCAGTACTTCAGGAAGAAATCTGTGCCTGTGGCTACGTGCAGCGAACCTGACTGGTAGGTGACGGCCTTGATGTTATCTATACCCCAACTGCTGCGCACACTCTCGAAGTTGCAGTAAGGCACCACCTCGTCGCCAATGGAATGGAAGAAGGTGAATCCGCGGCCGGGCATGAAGTTGTCGGCTGTCACCGCATTCTTAGCCAGTGAATGCTCCAAGGCCTTCAACTTTGCCTCAGGCACTTCACCTGTGACGATGCCGTCACGGAAGTAAGCAATGACACCAGGCTTGAGACACTGGTCAACGGTGCAGTAGTTGTAGCCCTTGCCATTCTCGAGTTCAAAGTCGCGCTGCTTGCCGCTGCCATCTACAGAATTTTTCTTGGTGTAGGGAAGGAAACCTTCGCTGGTCTTTGCCTTCATGACGAAGCCACCGTCGTCGCCAAAATCGAAGGAGTGCTGCAGCAGGGCTGCCTGAATGTCGTCGGTCGTATTCTGCTTGCTCCCAATCATATCGAAGATACCCGTCTCCTTGAACTCATCGGTCACGAAGTCCTGATATTTGCATCCTGCGGCCATCATATCCGGATCGGTATCGATGGCACCCTTCAGCAGCATGGCGGGAGCTACGGGCATGAAGAGCTGATCCATGGTGATATAGCGCTTCAGCGTGGCCAGCGGGTCGTATGGACCGTCACCGCATACGGCACCTTTCAGTCTGAGCGAGGTCTCATTGTGATCCTGACAGTAGCGCAGCACACCAGCCGAGACGGCACCACCCTGTGAATAGCCGATGGATACTGCTGACCAGTCTTCGTCCATGCTCGACACCTCACTCTCAAACCAACTGAGACCAGCCTTGACGCCCGTCACCACCTGCTCGGCAGTCAGTTCACGGTTGCAGTAAGGATGGGGATAGGAAGCGGTAGAGCCATAACCCTCGTAGTCGGGCACGATAACCAGTGCTTTCTGGCTGAGTGCGCTGGTGAACAGTGCCAGCATATTGATCTCTCCGAGCGACGACAGATTGCTGAAGTTGGTGGGGCGCTGGGCGTCGCTGGTAATGGTGCTGTGGCAGCCGATCACCAGCTGGCTCGGTGTAGCCTCCCCAATGAGGGCGTATGGCCATACTATCAGTTCAGAGAGGTCTTTCTCAGTGCCGTCGGCAGTCTTGCAGCGATAGAGCAGCGTGACCCATTTATAGACGCAGAAGGTACTGCCGTCTTCGCCAGACTCGCCCGTCTGCAGGGCCTTACTCTTTGCTTCCTCTTCCGTCAGCGGTGTTATAACGAAGTCCTCGCGCTGGAACTCTGCCATGTTGGCAGGATTGGCGGCCTTCAGACTAACCTGAGTGCTGACAAAGCCGGATTCCACCACACGGACGTTTGCCACGGGGTCAGGGCTAGATGTATCGGGTGTTGGAATGACTTCTATATCGTCATTTGAACAAGCTGAGAAGCCGATTAATACAATAATACTGCTAAGTACCAAAAGAACTGATGACTTAATTGAATTCATAATTGCTTAAATTTCTAAATTGATAAACTGTTTTTTAATCTCTGGTGCAAAGTTACGGCGCTTTTCAAGTTCATTCCAAACTTTTCGATGATTTTTGTCTGAGATAGTAGCGACAAAAAAACGAAGATGCGACAAATCCCAGAATGCAGTCCGGAATCTGTCGCATAAAAAAAGAAGAGTTCAACGATTTTACTCATTGAACTCTTTGCGGAAAATCTCTCAAAGAACCATCCCTAATGCCTTTGCAACAGCATTCTTAATGAACGCATTAATAGTTATGCCAGCGTTCTGGGCTGCAATAGCAACGCCGCTATGAATTTCTGGAGTCAGACGGACATTGAGAACACCAGTATATGGCTTTCTTGGCTCAATGCCTTTCTCTTCACATAAAGCCAGATAGTCATCAACTGCTCCTTCAAAATCCGCTGTCAATTCCTCTACAGTTGAACCCTCATACGTAATGCTATCCTTAGACATTCCTTGCACCTTTCCAAAAAGGCACTTGTCATCTTCGCTATACTCTACACTTCCAGTGTATCCTTTATACTTCAAATATCCCATAATCGTATCCTCCTATTTAATATAGTTGTTCTTTATCAGAAAATTCAAGATGTCTCGCATGATGTAGCCCTTGATGATGTTACTCGGATGGGGCTTATGCATGATATATGCGTTCTGATCATCAGCATTGTAGAACTTGATGCGAGAACCAGACGTAGCACCTTTATTTGCGAGTTCGAACCCATAGCCTTGGAAAAGACTTACAACTTCCTCAAAAGTGAAGTCTCTCGGCAAAGTCCTGAATCGCTTTATTAGCTTTTCTTTTTTATTCATCGCTGCAAAAGTAACTAAATTTAGTCACATAACCAAAGAAATAATCAGATTTTTCTCTCACAAGGACATAATTTCGGCAATAACTGTGGTTTGTTGCCGATTTTATATTACCTTTGCATCGTAAAATCAGCAGGAAACGGGCATTCTTCGCTCACCATCCAGCAGGTCTGTTACAAATGCGGATTCAACGATGTGCCCCATTTCTGCCGCATATTCAAGCGCATGTTTCAAATAACTCCAAAAGAATTTAGAAAACGAGAATGATATGATAGAAAAAGAAAAGATGTTGGCGGGCAAGATTTATTCCGCCGTTGACCCGCAGCTGATTGAAGAGTTGACGGAAGTGAAGGAGATAATCCACGACTATAACCTGTTGCGCCACTCGGGGGAAGGCTGCGATTAAGTGAGAGCAGAGTGGAATTCACACCTACTCTGCAGAACGTGAGCAGGCTCGACCAAAGGTCAAGCTTCGCCGTGGGGCAGACAGTCCCCATTGAGAAATAAAAAAATCACAAAACTGCTGTCCCACCTTATTATATATATGGGACAGATGTTTTGACCGCTGTCAATCGTGCCAATGTTAACGTGTCGTCAGACCGGCATCTTTGGCACGACTTTGTTCGTGGATATAATCTTTATCTGGATAAAGAAACTAAGGTTTTTGTTGACTTTGAGAAAACCTACACATAGCAAGGTCGTTCCGCCGTCGTTCGTAGGTCGTAGCTATATCGTAGCAAGGGCGTAGCGTAGGCGTAGGATAGGCGTAGCATAGGCCGAGGATAGAGGTGGCCGAGAGCAAGCCGAGACCTTCGAGAGAGGTTAGGGAGAGGTTCGAGAGACCTTCGAGAAGCCAAGCCGAGTCTTTCGTTAGGGTAAGAAGAGGGTAAGAAGACCCCAAGAAGAGGGTAAGAAGAGGGTAAGAAGACCCATCCTTTGGTGTTCCTTTAGCCTTCTTTAAGTGCTCCTATCTTCATTATTCTTCCTTGTTTAACATTCCCACCAAATAGTCATAGAAGGCATCGACATCGCTGACGTTGTATTCCTTCTTGTCAATCCAATACTTGGCCTCGTTCTTGGGGGCTGCATCGAGCCACCAAGAGAGCTCGTTACCGACAACATCGTCATCTTTCAGGCCGAACATGATGTTGAAGGCCTGATAGACGGCTTCCCAAAGGGGCGAGATGTAAAAAGGCGGGTATTGGTCTTGGTCATCGTCCCAGATTTGCTTTAGTGCTTTGTTTACGTTCTTCTCTTTTGCCAGTGCCTTTTGTATGGCAGCAATGAAATCCTTGAATTGTTCGCGAGTAGGTGTCATAAATATCCTTTATATAATTGTTCTTACTAAATCCCTGCATTATAGCCGTCCCTTATCAAGGGACTCTAAATGTTCGACTTTCTACCCTTATAGTAGTCGAAAAAGCGGAATGTTACGGCTGAAAGTTAGAAAAAGTGTATCAAACTTACAAAAAAACCGAACTTACCTGCGTATAAAGTGTGTGTGAAAGCATAACCATAGGGCAGACAGGTAATTGCGTCGGAGATGGCAGGCTATATCCATACTCTACTCATACTGTTTGAGTATGCCTAGAGTATGCTTAGAGTATGGCTAGAAGCAGGCTAGAGTATGGCTACAGTATGGGTAAAGCCTCATTTTCT
>JAEEPF010000115.1 GCA_016284635.1 Prevotella sp. | reverse complement strand
CAGAGAAGATGGTGGCGGCGTAGTCGGTTTTGCCAGTAGAGGGATTATAACGGTCTGCCACGATTCCCTTGGAACCGTCGCTGTACGTATAGAGTTCCACATCGTTGCCATAGGTGTTCTGTGTTCCCAATGCCAGGACGTTACCGTCTTTGTCTTGCATCATGTAGGGATTACTGCGACCATCCATGTTGCCGACGGCAGAAAACGAAGAGCCGTCGTAGAAATCCATGGTATTGTCATCAGTGTACCAGTTGCCGCTGACATAGATGTTACCGCTCATGTTGATGGCCTTGGCCAAGGCACGCGCCTTGCTCAAGTTCGGACCTGCTTGAAACGTATTGGTCTTAGGGTCATAGATGTCCACATCCTTTAGTTGTCCCACTCCATTAGCCTGAGAGAAACCACCGCCAATCATCCAGCGGCCGTCGTTGAGCATGACGGAGAATCCGCCGTCATGGGCAGAACCGATACTGAGTTCCTGCCACTTGCCGTCACGATAGATTTCTGCCGTCTTGGTAGGGGAGAAGCCTGTGGTATGACCACCTACAACTACCAGACCATTGGACGTGGGGAATGTCTGATGCCACAAACGGGCCACTTTCATGTCTGGCAGTTTCGCGTACTTCAAGTCTGATATGACACCCGTCTTGTCGCCGTCGGCGCGGGTTGCGGATCTCTTCACGAAGCCGTTAAAGTTCTTGACAGGCTGTGCAGGTGGAATGGTGGCCAGTATGGTCATTGGCCATACCAGCATCGTCATGAATAGTAATAATCCTCTCTTCATATTGTTACGTTTTTTGTTAATCTTTAGTTGTCATCGGGCATCGGCTCCCAGGTAGTGTTGGTGCTGTTGCCGTCGTCTTTGATAATAGCATACTGTAAGGGGTTGTCGGTGTCGTTGTGGCTTGCAATGGCGCAGTGCATGTCGCTGACTGTGCCGTTTGAAATATCACCGGAGATGATAAAGAAACTGTCCTTCCATGGGGCACAGATGCTGAACTTCGAGCCGTCGCCCTGGATGAGAGCCTTCGATTCGCCATTGGCATAGTCGGCCTCGCCCTCAGTAATAAAGTAGTAGTCGAAGTTGAGTTGTCCGTCTGCCTGGCTGCTGAATTTCATCACCAGTCCATTTAAGCTTTCCATATCTCCCCCGGCACCGGTATTGTCGGACACGATGGAAAGAGGCGACATGAGGTAGGTGCCGTTGACCGTCGGCGGGTTGTTGCCCTCGTGGACGGGCAGGCCGTTGCTCTTCAGCTGCTGCATCGTCGCAGCATCGGGCCACTCAAGGGGCACTTCTTCTTCCTCCTCCTGCTCCTTCATACTGATAATGAGCCATACGTAGTCTGATGCATCACCAGTCGGATTATAGGATACGTGGCTGGTATATGGCTTGTCGGGCATGTCAAGATCAATGATGTCCGCCGTTTTGACATAGTAGCCGTGCAGATCTGCCGTGTTCGTCCAGTTCTTGAACTCCAAGCCGTCGGCCACCGTCCACTTGCCTTCCTTATAGGTTCGTGAATTGGTTTGTAGCGGGAAGTCACCCAAGGCCACGACCGTTGAGAAATCACCATCTTCGATGATGTCGTAGCCCAGCCAATGCATATGGAAGACATTCGCACTGGTGGCCCGCGAGAACTGCAAGTTCTTCACCATGTTGTTCGTCTTGTCGATATCGAACGATAGCGTGGCATTTGTACGCTCGTTGTTGAGTTCTTTTTCTATGTAGCCCTGACACTCCACGTGCATGGTCTTCTTGTCCTCGCTCCACGTGAAGTGGGTGTTCTTAGCCTCGAAGTTGACTCCAATTGCTGCGCGGAACAGCGTGTCGGGGGTATTTTCATCATCTGATACGTACTGCACGTTTCGTTCTACCCAGAAGTTGATGCGCTTGAAGGGGCTGCTGTCACCGCTGGGATCCGGACCTGGGCCAGGCTCTACGCTAGAGCCGTTTCCATCCTGATAGACGAGGAGGTATTCCTTGGCCACCGTGCCGTCCTTCATCAGGGCGGTGATGTATACGGTGCCAACCCTTTCCTCCTTGCCTTCGTTGGGCTTGGCCGAGAGCGTCATGGACAGTCCGGAGGCTGCACCGCCGAGCCATGATGAACTCAGGCAGTCGATCTCGGTGATTTTCTCTACGTCTTCGCCTACGACATAGACTTTCTTCTCGCCGCCTTGGGCGGTGAGCCTGACGGTCTCAGGACTGAAGGTGAAGGCCTTGATGACCTGGTAAGCCAGTTGCGTCACCTTTATCGTCTTTGACAGACGGCCACCGTCCTTCATGGTGATGGTATAGGTGAGTGTGGCTGTTCGCTCAGTCTCGTCGGGGTTGGCCTCTGCACGCACCTCGATGATGTCGTCCTTCACGCTGGCTTCTATCCATGTTACCGATGGCTCTGCATCGCGGTTCTGGATGGCGCTGGAAATATAACTGTCCGTCGGGTCCATCTTGATGTTGACAGTGGCCTTGTTGCTGTACTTGGCGCCGGGTTTCTCCTCTGCCGTCAGTGTCAACTCTGTCGGCTCGAGTTCCACCTTCAGGTTGAGTGCCGACTGCTTTACAGCCAGTGTACGTGTGGCAACAGCACCGTCGGCATCGGTCAGTTCCACGGTGATGACGCCGTCGCGTGAGGATTCGAGGTTGAAGTTCGGCTTGATGTGGATCTTGCGTGTCGCGGTAGTATTGATATCGTCAATAGTCTTGCCGGCCCAGGCATCGTCTACTGTCAGCCACGACTCCTCACTGCTGCTCACTTTGATGCTCTTGGCTGTGTTGGGATACTTGACGGTCATCTGCTGTGTCAGTTCGCCGCCATTGAAATCTTTGCTGTAACCCGCTACTTCGAGAGCCTCGGGGCTGACGGTGAACTCGTACTCGGGGGCTTTCTGCATGACAGGCACTTTGAGGGTGAGGTCGACGCTCCTGTCTTCGTTAAACACGTAAAAGTCTACCGAGCCGGAGCGCTCCTGGGCAGTGGTATTGGGCTTTGCGCTGATCGTATAGGTGCCGTTTTCCTTTTTCACCGATAGCCATTTCTCTTCTTTATCTTCTATGGTTACTCCGTACTCGTCGATATAACTGTCTTCATTGCGGTCCAGGTTGTCGGTAACGGTGAGCGTCTCTTCACCTCCCTTGGCGTCAAATGTCAGTTTTTCAGGCATGCTTTCCAATTTGGCAGGTACGGTGTAGGACGCATAGGGCGAACCAAGCAGTTCGTATAAATTCAATAGTTTCACTACAGGAAATACACGCACTTCCTTACCACCGCCAAACTTCGGAAGGTCCATGGTGTATTCCTTCAACTTATCTGGGTTGAAAGATTGGGTCTTCCACCATGTGTCACCCAGTTTCTTCCCGCTTTTTGTGTAGTACAAGGCAAAGCCGACGGCTGGGTTGAAGAGTGTCCTGCGGCTGATGCCGACGTAGGCTTGATTTGGCTTTTCCCCTTCTGTCTTAATCTCGGTATCTGCGAACTTCGGGACTAGTCCGCCGAGGAACGTCGTGTCGGCCTTGTTGTCATACTCAAGGAACGGCTTCTTGTATTTACCGATACTGAACTCACCCTGTGACTTGAAAAACGGGCCGAAGGATATGGATCCGTCGCGGTTCAGTTCGTCGTACAAGGCTGTAGGGCTTGACATCATATAGATCGGGAGCACGCCGGGGAGGGCTGTCAGCAGGAAGTCTGTCAGTCTGATTTCGGCATCGGCTTTAGCGCGCAAGCCCAGGTCGGCTCGTACGCCGAGATAGGCAATCTTCTTGTCTATGGTGCTGACGCCAAGTGATGCATAGAAGCCTGCCGTAGCCTCTGCCTTACCCGAGAGCGCGGTCTTGGAAACAGGCGCATAAGAGTGGGAGTGTGTGTTGACCATACCGTCGCCCCGTTCGTAGAAGCTGTCGTTGTATGCGGCAGCAACGAAACGGCTGCTTTTGTACTCACGTTCTATCTTCAGGTCTGGCTCACCTGATACCGACATGCTCCAGCCCACCTCGAACTCGATGAAGCAAGGACTCTTTGGAATCCATTTCTTCAGAGGCTTCCCGCCGGGGGTGAATGTGAAGTCGAAGCCTCCCGAGCATTTACCCTTTACGGAGAGGTCGAATAAGGCACTTGTCTCAAGGCGCGCTGTCATGTCGAAATTCACACCAAGTGTCGCTCTCAGCATACCGAAGACACGGATGTACACGTGGTTGGCGATGCCATATTTAAGCCTTCCGGAACCTTCAAGCGACCAATTGTCGTTTAGTGAATAGGAAATGCCTTCTATTTGCCTCAGGTCGAAATCATTTCCGTAGAATGGCAGGTCCCATTCGTCTACATAGGATTCCTCGCTGAAACGTGTGGCACCACGGGTTGCGGACTCCGGGGTTCCCACCAAAGCGGCCTTGCATACCCACTGGTCGAAGAGATCCGTCAGTTCTGGTATCTCGCAAATCACCAGTGTACTCCCTGCAATATCGTCGACCCGATTCACACGGCCATAGAAGCCGCCGGGCAGATAGTCGCGACTGTCGGTCGTCACTATTTTATCGCCCACTTTGGGAATTAACGTCTTTGGGGTGTTATCCGAAAGAAGCAATACAGTAGAGGAATCGCTACCGACGACATAGTTCCACATTTCGCTCGTAGAGGTGTGGGCCACGTCTTTCTTGAAAATGGTCTCGGGCGTGACAAATCCGATGGAGTCGATGGCTGAGAGGGGGATACGGTAGAGGGTGTCGAGCGCATAGACTTCCTGCACCACCATTTCGTCGTGCTCGATGCCCAGGGTGTCGATGTTGCTGTACTCGAATCGCTCAATATCATCGAAGAAGAACGCGTTAAATCCTCCATCGTTGCGATAGATGTAAAGAGCATCTTGCACGGCCTGGGCCTGAGCGGACTGGATGCCGAGGACCGACAGCAGCGCTGTCAGCATATATATAATATGTTTTGTCTGTTTCATCGCTTCATGATTTTATAGGTGATGGTGTCGGCCTTCACGATATACACTCCCTTAGGGAGCGATGAGAGGTTGAGGCGGTAGGTGCCACGGTGGCCGGCACGGAGCTGCTGTACGAGCTTGCCGTCGAGTGAATAGACACCCACAACGGCTCCTTCCTTCAGCTGACTCAACACTAAGGTACCGTCTTGATAGCTGACCTCCGTGGGATCATCCATCTCGGCAAGTTCGTTGATGCCTGTTGGATTGGTGTTCGTGTAGGTGAAGCGGAGGATGTCTGCCAGGGCATAGGTGACGTCGGCCTTCGTGGAGGTGATGCGCAGGTTCTTTCCTTCGAACAGCACCTTGGGCTTGTCGCCTAACAAGAACTCAGTTTTTGCTCCATCCTTTGTCAGTACGACCAGGGTCTTGCCGCTCTTCTGTGGGTCAGGTGTCTCGCCGCTGCTCTCGCCTGCTGTGGGAGGTGCAAAAAGGTATGACTCACTGGAAGGATGGCTGTTACTGTCGGTATAGCCACCCGTGCAGGCTAATCGCCCGTCGGGCATCAGCGTCCACGAACCTTGTGTCAAATCGTAATTGAAACCGGAAGTCGAGGCAATTGTCCATTCATAAGTAGTGTAGTTGAAACTAATGATGTGGATTCTTTTTTCGTGCCAGTCGGCTAAAGAAGAACCAATGAGGTAGAGTTCCCTTTTTGCCTCGTTGACATACACACCACCACGGTATGAGATTTCCTCGCCAGTCTCAGGATGGGTTGATGGAATATGGAAATCACCGTATTGGTAATACTTCCCTTCATCAATACAATAGAGATAGAGTTTATAAATGTAGTCATAGCTGGATGTCTGTTCCATGCACAAGAAGACGCAGTATCTTTCGCCAGCGAAAGTAAAAAGTGCATCGGAAGAACGGAATTCATTAGGTAGTGGCAGGGGAAAGCACTCTACAGAGAAGATGGTGGCGGCGTAGTCGGTTTTGCCAGTAGAGGGATTATAACGGTCTGCCACGATTCCCTTGGAACCGTCGCTGTACGTATAGAGTTCCACATCGTTGCCATAGGTGTTCTGTGTTCCAAATGCCATGATGTTGCCGTCTTTGTCTTGCATCATGTAGGGATTACTGCGACCGTCCATGTTGCCTACGGCAGAAAAAGAAGAGCCGTTGTAGAAGTCCATGGTATTGTCGTCTGTGTACCAGTTGCCGCTGACATAAATGTTGCCGCTCATGTTGATGGCCTTAGCCAAGGCACGGGCATTGCTCAAACTTGGGCCTGCTTGAAACGTATTGGTCTTAGGGTCATAGATGTCCACATCCTTTGATTGTCCCACTCCATTAGCTTGGGAGAAACCTCCGCCAATCATCCAGCGACCATCGTTCAGCATGACGGAGAATCCCCCGTCGTGGGCAGAACCGATACTGAGTTCCTGCCATTTGCCATCCTGATAGACCTCCGCCGTCTTAGTGGGAACGAAATCCGTCGTATGGCCGCCCACAACGACTAGGCCGTTTTTGGTGGCGAAAACCTGGTGCCACAAGCGGGCCCGTTTCATGTCGGGCAGTTTCTCGTACTTCAAGTCTGTTACAACACCCATCTTGTTATCGTCGGCACGGGTGGCAGATCTCTTCACGAAACCTTTAAAGTTCTTAGCGGGCTGTGCGGGTGGAATGGTGGCTAGTATGGTCATTGGCCATACCAGCATCGCCAAGAATAGTAATAATTTTCTTCTCATATTGTTACGTTTTTGGTTATTTGGGGACAAAGATACGAAAATAGTTTGAATAATCGACTAACAATTCGTTTTTTTTTACTAACAAAGCGTGTTTTGTAAGTCGATTTTCTGCAAAGAGTACGCTCCTGTGAGGGAGTAAGTGTGCTTGCCATTCTTCACCCTGTGCAGACGGGGATTGATAGCCTTATTATCAGAATTGCACTCATATATACTACACGTTTTTTTTCAAATGTCACATTTTATTATCAATATGTGATAATCTATCAAATAGCTTTCTCTTAAATTGCTTCCTTTTTTCTATATGTCGTCACTTTATATTAAATTACATTATTCCAGTCAGTTAAGTAGTGACGGTAGCTTATTTATAACGTCACTTTAATATCATAATTGATTAATTCTTGACTTAATTCGCTTTAAAGTTTAAGAAAACCTACTCTAAACATCTGATAACAAGGTAGTATGTTAATCACACAAATAGCTTGGACTATTAGTTTATATAGTTTAAACTGTTAGTTTTGCTAAACTAAACTGACAGTTTAGGTTGGATAAACTATGGCAAACTCCTATCCTTTATCCATTTATGAAAGCTCTAAATACTATCGGAAGGGTAAAGTAATTTCGCATTTTTAAGCGAAAAGTGACGTTATAGTGACGTTTTAAACACTAAACGTCACCACTTAAACACTTGATATTTAGTGTATAAATTGTGAGAGTGACGTTATAATCAATATTTTGTCCTTCCTTGTGAAAATTTCCGTATGCACATTTTCATATCCTCCCCGTCTCACTCACCCCTCCAAAAATATCCCCGCTGTCAATATCAGCAGCAGGGATATGATTGAAGTTCTATCTTATGAGAACTCACGGGACTAGCCCCCGTGAGTTGTATCATTTCTTTTTGACTGTCAGGCCGATGGAAACATAACTTCCATCTGTTACCTCGCTCGTTTCACTTTCTTCCGTATGCTCAGTATAAGCCGAGTACGGATCCAGCCTCCATCTGTCATAATGTATCGTTGACTTGGAATAATAAGATAGGTCGTCCTTGGAGTATGACCAAAGACCTCCAATGTATGAGGGTTCTGGTGCTGGCGCTTCCATTCTTATTAATTCGTGTCCACTGTCAATGTGGAAATCATAATATTGATACGGAATAACATTCTTCTCCAATTCAAACTTGAAGTGGCTGATTTTTGCCTGATTGCTGTCATTGAGGCCCAGGTCATCAATCTCGAAGGATATGGTAGAGTGCCACGTTTGAGTCAGATCCGTTCCCTCTTGATTGATAACCACTTTAGCACCCTTACCGTTCGGGGTGATGGTCACGCCATCGTCGCCAGGTTTGAAATTCGTCTCCCACCTCCATGCGATAGCATAGTACATTCTGACGCTTCCGCTCACAAGTTCATACGTAACCTCTGGCTGTTCTGGCTCTTCAGCATTAGCTTCCTGCGTCACCTTGACTATCGCATAAGTAACATCATCCAACGATTGTGCGTTCGTCGTATTGGTGACAAAGGCATAAACGTTGCCTGTGCGCTTGTTTCCTGTAGTGTTGGCGGCAACCGTGACGTTCACGCCATTGTTAGACGTTGTGCAGGTGATCCATGATTCACAGTCATCATCTGCAAAACCACCATAATATTCATAACCATCGGTTTCCATCTCAATACGCTTTGTTCCACCATTGGCATCGAAACTGAGCGTCGTGGGACTCACCTTAAGGGAACCTTGAGGCTTAGGCATATTTGCATCCTGTGTAAACTTAACGGTATATGTAGCTACCGGCTTGGCATCAGCAGAATTGTCGTCATAAGCCTCAAGGACAAGTGAACCGCTACGCGACTTTTCTTCTGTGTTAGGATCGGCATTGATAGTCAGCCTGATATATTTCCCTGATATATCAATCTTTGATTTCCACCAGTCGTCTTTCTTGGTGATGCGCTGCTGGACATATTTGCAGTTGGTCACGACGGTGGCATATTCATCGCCGCCTTTGCTATCAATAGAGATCTCAAATGGGTTGGTGTAGATGCTGTATTTCTTGGTCTGCAAATCCACAGTATTAAGTCCTTCCTCAACTATGATATGCTTGGTGAGGCGCTCACCTTTAGAATTGATGACGGTGACGGTTTTGCTGCCTGGGTCTAAAGCCAACAAAGCATGACCTTGATTGTTGGGCGAAACAACAATAACTTCGCCTGTGGCATCGTCGGTAATCATCACAAGCTTTGCCTTAGAGTTGAAGTCAGTCACAATGTCAAGTACTGCTTCTTTTTCCTTCTTGCCAATCTCATCCCGCTTCTTGGCTACAGTCGTTTCATCACCCTCGACTTCCTCCGCACTATCTGCAACACACATCTCTTTTATATGGTCGATAATTTCGCCGGCAATCATTTCTATCAACTCTTTACCAATGTTCTTATCATCACCAAGAGCTTTACTGAGAGCCTCTTTAAGGTCACTTGCGAGATCGTTAACGACCCAAGTGTTCACATTCTGATAGTTGGGTTTCCCTGCTGCCGCCTTCTTAAGCCATTTTATCTTATCTACTATATCTTTTATGCCATCACCCAACTCGATGATCTTTCCACCATAGCCACCCGCCATCTTGTCAACAAAGCCAAAATAGAGTTCACCAGCAGCCACAGCCACTTTGCTTCCTACTCTGTAGGCCGAGTTGAGATATTCTGCATGACCTGTGAATGCTTGATTTGAATAATCACCAACATAATTGTCCGTCTGGTCTGACACCAAGATACCTCCGTCACGCCAAATATGATTGATATTCAAGATATAGTCATTCAATTCACCTTTATTCAACTTGTTGAAAAAATCCTTGGCATCCTTTGCCCCAATCTCTTTGGCTCTATTTGGTTCCATTTCCTTATAGAAATCATAAAGCTGTTGCTGGGCCTTTTCATTGCCGAAAGCGCCAATTTGCTGGAGTATGTTTTGCACCTTCTCCTGTTCTCTCTCCGCTTCTTCGCTTCCTGCAAAGATTATTTCTTTAGCTTTTCCCAAATCACCACGTGTGGTTGGTTTCAATAAGGCTGTCTTGTCAAGTCTATCAAGTGCTTCTATGTACTCTTCTTTTCTCACCATCATGTCTGTGAAACAGTCAATGATGGGCTTGACGTTTGTTTGGGGACCCACACCACAGAACAGCTTGTCGCCCTCAAAGTTGTTACTAAGCATCTTGATTAACTCCAAACGCATGAACTCTGTTCTAACAGCAAGATCTATCATAAGGTCTAAATCCTCTGATTTGATATCGTCGTCTACGACCCATGTATCACTCTGATTGTCGGGTACTGCTACAAGATCGTGGTTGATATCATTGACATCATCACCACTTGAAGAGCACGCAATGAAACCTGTCATTGCTATAATACCCATTAGTGTTGTAAATAGATTTTTTTTCATACTTTTATTGTTTAATTGATAAGATGATTCAAAGGTAGGGACCCCACGGGGGATAGGTCCCGTGGGTTATGAACCTAGGATATCTGTCCTCGTGAATTGGTTTTCTTCTCATATGAAATTAATGTGTTGATTAAATCTATGTTGCAAAGTTAAGAGAAAAAACGAGAAGTCAACTTACAATTTGACACTTTATACTAACAAAACGTGTTTTGTAAGTCGATTTTGTCAAGAGAGTATGGGGGTCTTTGGATTTACTGGCCTTTAATCTTATATTCGGACGGGGTCATACCTGTCAAGGCCTTGAAGGTACGGAAGAAGGAGGTCTCGTTGGCAAAGCCTGCCTCGACGAAGATATCTGACAGCTTTCTGTCTGGGTATTGGCGGATGATGCGCTTGGCGTGTTCCGTGCGGAAGGTGTTGACATATTGGTTGAATGAGCAGCCTACCTGTGAGTTGATGCAGTCGGAAACGGCCCGTCTGTTGCTGCCGACGGCATTGGCGAGGTCGGAAAGTTTCAGCTCGCTGTTCTTGTATAGTTTCTGGCTCTCCATGATGCTGTTGATGTGCTGCATCAGGTGAGGAACGTCTTCTTCTGCGGCCTCTTGTGTTGCAATGGGTTTTAGAGTGGCTGATGTCGGTTTTTGCTTTCTCCAGCGGATGACCCATAGGATGGCTGCCAGTACGACGATGCCCAACAGTATCCATATCCAATAGCCTTTACCACTGGCGACTTCGGGTTCTCCACCCAAACGGAGCAGCCAGACGGCATTGGAGGGCGTGAAGTTGCTGCCTTCTGTCAGACCGCCAGCAATTACCAGATTACCTTCTGGCGTCAGGAGAGGCATGCAGTCTGGAACGACTTGCAACGTATCTGTAAAATAAAGTGTCAATGGTACTCCGCCGTTGGCTGATGTCTGGTCATAGTCGATACAGAGTGTGTAGAGGCGGGTGCTTCCTGGGGAGACGTGTATGTTGGCACTGACGCCGAGAAGATAAGCACGGTGCGTCTGACGGTCTACGATGATGTTCGTGCCGTATTCGATGGGCTCTCCCTGGCAGGTCATCGGAATGGGACAGGTTGTGGGCAGCATAGTGAAGTCTGTGCCGCAGACTTTCGCAATGGCTATCTGACCTGTGCTGTCCTGCACAGCCAACAAATAGGTATAGTCGCCTTCTGCCTCGTCGCTGATGAGGCTTATGGCACTATTATGGGTGCTGA
>JAEEPF010000298.1 GCA_016284635.1 Prevotella sp. | reverse complement strand
CTTTGTACCTTTGCACCCGCAAAACGAAAAAACATCGCGGAGTGGAGCAGTTGGTAGCTCGCCAGGCTCATAACCTGGAGGTCGCACGTTCGAATCCTGCCTCCGCAACACAGCAAGAAGCGCAACCCCGAAGGGCTGCGCTTTTCTCGTTTCTAGAACTGCTCTAAGATGCGGATTCTTTCTTCCGTGCTCGGATGGGTGGCGAAGAGTCCACTCAGGAATTGCATCAGTCCGTGGGCCATCTGCTTCGGGTGGATGATGTACATCTGTGCAATATCATCGCGCTCCACATCGCCGAGGCCGGGATTGTTGGAAATCTTTCGCAAGGCTGAGGCCAGCGCCAACGGATTGCCGCAGAGTTCTGCACCTCCGGCATCGGCCATATACTCACGCTTGCGGGAGATGGCAAAGCGCGTGAGCATCACGAAGAGATAGGCGATGCCGGCACAGATGGCTCCGATAACCATGATGGCCATTGTGGAAAGACCGTTGCCCTTCTCGTTGCGATTGCTGCTGAAACCGCCGAACCACATGCGGTTGTAGATCATCCTGACCACCAGCGTCAGCACGGTGGAGATGATGCCTACGAAGATGATGCTGGTGATGAGCAGACGGGTATCGCGGTTACGGATATGCGTCAGTTCGTGGCCGATCACGCCTGCCAGTTCCTCATCGTTCAGACGATCCAACAAGCCCGTAGTGACCGTTACGGTGTATGAGTTCTTGTCAATGCCGCTGGCGAAGGCGTTCAACTGCGGATCGTCCACAACGTTCACCTTCGGCATGTCCATACCACAGGCCATACACAGGTTCTCCACGATGTTATACACCCTCGGGTTCTCCCTGCGCATCAGAGGCTGGGCACCTACAGCCTTCTGGATCATCTTCGTATTGCTGAAGTAGGCGATGACAAACCAGATGGCCACACCGCCAATCACGAAGGGCGCAATCTTAGAAAAAGTCCAGTTGACGGAATCTGAATCCAGCTGATTGACGAAATAGCCAGCCTGATCGTAATAGCCCGTGCTGAAATAATTGAGGATAGCGAGGAATATCCAGATCATTCCCAGCAGGATTACTGGAAAGGCTAAGAGCAGCAGCATGCTCTTCATGTTGTTGCTCTTGATCTGGCTCTGTATGCCTACGTATCTCATCCGCGCTTAGAATTTGATCTCAGGTGCCTTTTCGATGGTCGCACGGTCTTCCTGTGGAATCTCGAACATCGGCTCCTTGTGGAATCCGAACATATTGGCGAAGATGTTCGACGGGAAGGTCTGCACGGCGTTGTTCAGTTCACGGGTAGCGGTGTTGAAGTAACGGCGTGTGGCGGCAATCTTGTTCTCAATGTCTGAGATCTCTTCCTGCAACTGAAGGAAGTTCTGGTTGGCCTTCAGCTCAGGATAGGCCTCCACGGAAACCTTCAGACCTGCGAGGGCACTCGAGAGGGCGTTCTCGGCCTGTATCTTGTCGTTGATGCCTGTGGCGCTCATGGCTGCGGCGCGGGCCTGAGTGACGCGCTCCAACAGTTCCTTTTCGTGCTGGGCATACCCCTTCACGGTGGCCACTAACTGTGGGATGAGGTCGTGACGCTGCTTCAGCTGAACGTCGATGTTGGCGAAGGCGTTCTCACGATTGTTACGTAACTTCACGAGGTTGTTGTAGAGACTGATGCCCCATACTACGAGGAGCACAACCACTACGAGGATGATAATCAGTGTCATAGTCGAATGATGTTTAAATGTTTATGAATTTGACGGCAAAGGTAAATCAAAAGTTGTAAAGTCGTATATTTTTTAAGATTAATTACAAAATTAAATCCAGTCGCCAGACATTTGTCTTGACAACCGGACTTCTATAGTTCTGAAAATAGAATGCTTATTTCATCAACGCCATAACCTTCTTGTAGTACCTGTTGGTCGCGCGGACACTGTACTTCACGCCTCCATTCCAGGAGCGGATAGCCTTCTCGATGCTATTCTCGCGGTTATAATACGATTGAATTAACAGGAACATCTCCTTCGATTTCGCGACGCTGTAGCGGTCGTCCATCGTGTAACGCTTCTTACTCTTCTGCTTTTTGAGAA
>JAEEPF010000114.1 GCA_016284635.1 Prevotella sp. | reverse complement strand
ATGTCGATGACGGGGATATTATCCTTGTCGTTATAATAGAGGTTCTCACCGGCCATACCCCAGATGAAGGTATAGTAATAGGTGCCTGCGGCAGCATGCATCGACCACTCGGGTGACATGATGGCCTGTTCGTTGTGCAGCCATACGTTACGGCTCTCCTGCGGCTGACCCATCACGTGAGAGATGGTCTGTCCCTCAGGCAGGTTGAAGTAATAGTAAGCCTCGATACGACGGCCATGGGTATGAGGGGGCATCGTGTTCCAGACAGCACCGGGATTGAGCTGGGTCAGACCCAACTGCAACTGACAGGGTCCCTCCTCCAGCACATCATTCACGATGAGCTTATAGACGGTACGGTTGTTAGCTTCCTCCACAGTACCCACAGGTCCCCAGACGGCAGCCTTCAACGAACCCTTTCGTCCGTCGAGGGTGATCCACTGCGTCTTGTAATGCTGGTGGGCGGTGGCGGAGTTCAGGTAGAACTTGGCAGGATTCTTCGGATCCTTCGAACGGAACTGAACCTTCTTGTTCACATCCTGGTCCTTGCCGATATGACCACGACCGACATAGAGGGCCTCCTTCGGTGAAAGGGCGTACTCCTTGCCGTCGACGATGACCACACCGTCGCCCAAGCCACAGTTCACGATACCGATCTCTCGGTTGTAAAGAAAATACTTCTCCTTGATAGTGTTGTCCACATCAAGGCCTAACTCCCAGAAGTTCTCCAGTGTCAACGTGGTGTTCACAGGCATCGCACCGCCGAAGATAAACCGGTCGTAATGAGAATAAGTGAGCAGGATGGAGTCCGGTGCCATCACCTTCTCCATGACAAAGCGCTCACGGAGCAGCTTCGTGTCGTAGTGCTTCACGTCTTCAGGATGGCAGGCCGTCTGGAACTTCACGTGCTGTGCACCAACGAACCTGTCTGCTTCCTGCGCCTTCGCTCCAGAAAGCGAGAGGGCCATTGCCCCCACAATCATCAAAAATGTCTTTTTGTTCATATATAACTAATTTAAATTAATAGTCCTTATTTATTTAAGAAACGAATGTGAATAATATGAATAATCTTATCCACAAATATGAATAATAATTATTTATCGATGTATGCTTTGAAATTATCTTGGTTTAGGAGGATGAAATCATCAGACTCTGGCAAATAAAGATAACGCTCCGAATGTAGACCGATTTCGCCAAAATTGAAGAGTATTCCCCTATGATGTTTCGTAATACGCATATAGTTAAAGAGCTGGGCTCTATGGTCGGAAACAATTTCTTCGACAGACTTTAATTCTATAATAATACCATTATAATAGAAATCAGCATAATAGGTCTTTTCCAGAAGTATATCCTTATACCGCAGTCGAAGCTCTTTCTCACGTTCCGCCTTCATTCCACGTTTGTCCATCTCCACTGCAAGAGCTTCCTGATAGATGGGTTCGGCCATACCGCGTCCTAAAGTATTATATACCTCCATGGCAGCTCCAACCACATCATACATATCCATATACTCTTGCTTTGTCATCTATTATTATATTGATTCGTGATTGAAATTATTCACATTATTCACATTCGTTTCTTAATTCTTCTGCGAATTCCTTTCCTCGGCTACGATGCGCTGGCGGTTCCAGACCACCATACCAATGGTAATTAATGTCAGTACCCCGGCACCAATCCATTTCAGATAAGCCACAGCTTTGTAGATCACCCAACCGAAGAGCGACGAGGCGAAGTCGAGGGCACCGGCCTGGAATCCATCGGGAATCTTCGCGGCAGGATCCTGCGTCTGGGCATACACCGTCTGGGCGGCCTGCGTGAAGGCTGGTGCCATGTCTGTGACAAACCACAGGCCAATGCCAACGGCAACGATGCCGACAATCAGCGTCTTCACCACATTACCCTTCGTATAAGGCAGCACCATCACGAACACATAGAACATACCGGCCAGCGATGCCAACGGCAAAAACTCATTCCCCGGCAGGGCCACAGCCATCAACAATGCCAGCGGGATCAATATCAGCGAAGCCACCAAGGTCGTGGGATGACCGATCACCAGCGCGGGCGACATACCGATATACACCTTCTTGCCGGCCCACTTCTTCTGCACCACCTCCTGCGTCTTCTCAGCAATCGGTTTCAGACCGTCGATAAAGAGTTTCGTGATACGCGGTATCAGCTCCATCACGGCACCCATCGTCACGCCCAAGAACATCACCTTCTTGATGTCCAACTGTGCCACGGCACCGATCAACGCACCCACGATGACACCCAAGACTATCGGCTCACCCAGCACACCGAACTTCTTCTTCAGACCGTCGGCATCGATGTCGAGTTTCGAGAAGCCGGGAATCTTGTCGAGCAGCCAGTTGACGCCGATGGCAAAGGCCGTGAAGCTCTGACAGAACGGCTGCGGGATGGAGATACCTTCCATATCGTCGTAATAGCCCTGGAACTTCGAGGCCGTCAAGTCGGCCATCACCAGCGTGATGATGTAGCAGACGATAGCAGCGAAGTAACCCCATGCGAGGCTCTCGTCCATCACAAAGTAGGCTACAGCACCAATAAAAGCAAAATGCCAGTAGTTCCACAGATCGATATTCACTGTTCGCGTACATTTTGTAATAAGCAACAGGAAATTCACGCCCAGACAGATGGGAATGATCAGCGCACCCACCGCCGTATTATAGGCCACGGCGGCAGCAGCAGGCCAGCCCATGTCGAACACGCCGAGCTGAAGGTCATAAAGCCGGGAGATCTCACTCAGCGGACTGCCGAAATTGTTCGTCAGCAGGGCCGTCACGATACCTAAGCCCACAAATCCGACACCCACATAGAGACCGCTCTTCAGGGCCTTGCCGAACTTCATGCCGATGCATAGGCCGATGATGGTAAAGAGGATGGGCATCATCACCGATGCCCCCAAGCTGATAATGTAACTGAATACTTGTTCCATTTCTATGATTCTTTGTTATTCTGGTGCAAAGTTACGAAGAAAAAGAGAGAACACCTTGCATTTCACTATCTTTTTTTACGTTATCGTTTGCAAAATAGAAAGAACGAATGATAAATATCAGCAAAAAGTTTGGTCGTTAAGGGAGAAATGACTACCTTTGCCGACGTACTAAACTTATGATATGAAGAAATCAACTATTTTTGCATTACTGCTGATGGTGTCAGCCAGTGCGATGGCCATCACCCCTTGGAAGAAGGGGGCCTTTGAGACGGGCCAGTACCGTAACCTCCTGGTCGAGATGGGCTACAGCCAAGCCGATGTCGACACTAAGCTGAAGGAAGTGTTCCACGATGTGTTCCGCGGACCCAACAAGGTCTATTTCGAAGTGGGAGACTCTATGGGTTATGTCTCCGACGTGAAGAACCACGATGCCCGCACCGAGGGGATGTCGTATGGTCTAATGATCGCCGTTCAGTTCGGTGAAAAGGACATCTTCGACCGTCTGTGGCGATGGAGCAAGAAATACATGCAACACCAGGACGGCATCCGCGAGGGTTACTTCGCCTGGAGCTGTAAGACCGACGGCACTCGCAATGCACAGGGCGCAGCCAGCGACGGCGAACTCTATTTCATCACAGCCCTCCTCTTCGCCTCCAACCGTTGGGGCAACGACACGGGCATCAACTACAAGGCCGAGGCACAGCACATTCTCAACTGCATCCAACCGAAGGAATATGAGCCCGAGCCCCGTCCGGCAGGCTTCCCCGCTTTCGGCCCTCAACAGCAGGGCCCCCAGAAGATGTATCTTATAGACCCTGAGACGCAGCTGATTACCTTTACCCCTGATGGCTTCGGACAGCGCTATACCGATCCCAGCTATCACATCCCCGCCTTCTATGAGGTATGGGCGAAATGGGCTGACGATGGGCGAAGTGATTATTGGCTTGAATGTGCCAAGAAGAGCCGTGAGTATCTGCACAAGGCCATCAACCCACAGACGGGGTTGAATCCTGATATGAGCCAGTACGACGGCAGCGAGATGCAGATGCCACGTTTTCCGGGCATGCAACAGCGTCCGCAGGGAGCTCCGCGTCGAAATGGCAGCAACAACTTCCGCTACGACTCATGGCGCGTGCCGATGAATATCACCCTCGACTACGAATGGAGTTGTGCCGACGGTGAGTGGCAGCGTCAGTATGGCGAGACCATACAGAATTTCTTCTATTCGCAGGGTGTTGACACCTTTGTGGATCAGTATCGCACAGATGGCACCCTGCCCGAGGGCGATGAGATCCTCCAGGCAGGAGGTTTCCGCAAACTGCGCCACAGCATCGGACTCGTAGGCACCATCGCTGCCGCCTCCATGCTCTGCAGCCATGACAAGAGCAAGGAGTTCGTCGATGCCCTCTGGAACGCCAAACATGTGCCCTTCGAGGATGGCTACTTCGATGCCTACTACGACGGTCTGTTAAGGCTCTTTGCCTTCATGCACCTCAGCGGCAACTACCGCATCATCACCAATTAAAAAAGGCTCGCGCGTGCGAGCCTTTTTTAATCCTGGAAGTAAACACGTTTGACACGGTTACTGACAGCCGTAAGCACCTCGTAGGGGATGGTGTCAATGACATCACTGAGAACCGTGACGGGTAGGTGCTCTCCGAAGATCTCCACCTGGTCACCTTCCTGACATGGGATATCGGTAACGTCAATCATCGCCACGTCCATACAGATATTGCCCACATATTCCGCCTTCTGGCCATGCACCAGACAGTAGCCATGACGGTTGCCGAGGTGACGGTTCAGACCGTCGGCATACCCGATAGGTATGGCGGCAATGACCGAGTCGCGATCTATCTTACCCTTACGGCTGTAGCCTACCGTGTCACCTGCCGGCACGTGACGGAGCTGAAGGATCGTGGTCTTGAGCGTGGATACGGGTTTCAAGCCCCCTAAGTTAGGGGGTTGGGGGTCTGAAGGAGTATCAGTCATTCCCTTGTTCAGACCCCTGTCGCCCCCTAACTTAGGGGGCTGGTACGGGTCAACGCCATAGAGGCCGAGGCCAAGACGACACATATCCATCTGACGCTCGGGGAAATGCTCGATGCCGGCGGAGTTGTCCATATGACGGAGGATCTTATGGGAGAAGGCAGACTGGAGTTTCTGGCTTCCCTGCTCGAAAAGCTCGAACTGACGGGCGGAGAAGGCATCGAAGTCGTCACTGTCAGAACCCACGAAATGGCTGAACACGGAACGGGGGATGATGGCGTTCTGATGCTTCAGGCGGTCAATCAATTTGAACATATCATCGACGGGGTCAAAACCGAGGCGGTGCATGCCTGTGTCGAGCTTGATATGTACGGGCCAGCCCGTAATACCTTCCTTGCGGGCTGCCTTGATGAGAGCATCCAGCAGACGGAAGGAGTAGACCTCAGGCTCTAAATCGTAGTCGAACATGGTCTTGAAGGCCGTCATCTCGGGATTCATAATCATGATGTTGGCAGTGATGCCTGCCTTGCGGAGAGTGACACCCTCGTCGGCCACCGCCACAGCGAGATAGTCCACACGATGGTCCTGTAACGTCTTGGCAATCTCCACGGCACCTGCCCCATAGGCATCGGCCTTGATCATACACACCATCTTCGTCTCGGGCTTGAGGAAGGAACGGTAGTAGTTCAAGTTCTCCACCACAGCGTTGAGGTTGACCTCAAGGATGGTCTCATGTACCTTCTGCTCAAGTTGCTCAGTAATCTTGTCGAAGCCGAAAGAACGGGCGCCCTTCAAGAGAATCAGTTCGTCGTGGAGGTCGTTGAAGGTGCTGGAGGCGAGGAAATGGTTCACATCGGCAAAGAACTGTTTATGAACGATATGGATCCTGTCTGCCTGGGCTGTGAGTTCAGGACCGATGCCGATGAATTTGTCAATGCCACGCTTCAAACAGAGGTCAGAGACCTGGGCATAGAGCTGGTCAGGGGGTGTACCGGTCTGGAACATGTCAGAGAGGATGAGAGTCTTGTTCAGACCCCTCCTAGCCTCCCCTAACTTAGGGGAGGAAGACTCACGGCGATTCATGAAGTCGAGGGCGATGTCGAGAGAGTTGATATCGCTGTTATAGGAGTCGTTGATGAGGATGCAACCATGCTGTCCCTGCTTCACCTCCAGACGCATGGCGACAGGTTCGAGACGTGGCATGCGATCAGCAAGTTGGGCTGGTGTGAGTCCCAAGTGGAGCGCCACGGCGGCACAGGTGATGGAATTTTCTATGGATGCCTCGTCAATGAAGGGGATGGCGTAGGTGTTTTCCTCGCCCTGATAGATGTAGGTTATTGTCGAGGAGTGAGGAGTGAGGAGTGAGGAATGAGAATAGTCCTGAGACAGGTTATTCCCTACAAGGTAATCTCCCTCCTCCCTCCTCACTCCACACTCCACCTTCTTTACGAAAAAGGCGACATTTTCATCACACTGCGACCAGGCAATCTTTTCGCCCTTATACTGCATACGACGAATGCAACGGCTCACGATATCATTGTCCGAACAATAGACCATCGACTCTGTGTCGTGCATCAGTTCGAGTTTCTCCATACACTTCTCTTCCATCGAACGGAAGTTCTCCTGATGGGCAGCACCCAGGCTGGTGAGCACGCCGATGGTGGGCTGGATGATGTCACGCAGGGCATACATCTCGCCTGGCTGGCTGATGCCTGCCTCGAAGATACCCACCTCCGTCTGTTCGTTCAACAGCCATACGGAGAGGGGAACACCTATCTGCGAGTTGTAGCTGCGGGGCGAACGCACAATCTTTTGCGAGGGTAGCAGCAATTGGTAAAGCCATTCCTTGACCATCGTCTTTCCATTGGAACCCGTGATACCAATGATAGGGATGTCGAACTCATCACGATGACGCTCTGCCAGACGTTGGAGGGCTGCCAGTGGCGAGGGGACGACAAGGAAGTTGGCGTCTTTATACAAGCCTCCTAAGTTAGGGGGTTGGGGGTCTGAAGAAACGTCAGTCATTCCTTTGTTCAGACCCCTGTCGTCCCCTAACTTAGGGGACATTGACACCACGAAGTTACGGACACCTCGACGATAGAGGTCAGGGATATATTTATGACCGTCGTTGCGGGATGACGATAGGGCGAAGAACAGTGTCTCCTCAGGGAAACAGAGTGAACGGCTGTCGGTCAAGAGCCAGCCTATCTGGGCATCGGTCTGCCCGATGCGACGCGCTCCTATGAGCGTCGTGATCTTTTCAATGGAATATTGCATTTAATCTTTTAATTTTTTAATCTTTTAATCTTAAAATGCAAAGGTAGGATATTTTTTCTTTAACGCCTCAACTTTTAACATAGTTTTATGCATAAAAGCCTTATATTCTTCCGATTCCGCATCGAAAGGCTTGTGATTGAGGGCGGCTTTCAGGGGTGCCCACTCTTGGATGAAGGCTTTTGCCTCGTCGCTCAAGTATGTCTCAGAGAGCCGTTGCCAGATGTATTCCACCGCCTGGTCCGAAGGATGGAGCATATCGGGTTTGTAGAAACGGTAGTCACGTAGTTCGTCATTCACAATCTCATAGGCAGGAAAGTAAGCAACGGACTGACACGGACTATCCGGACTTTTCTGACAAGTCTGCCCCCCCATACGATTTATAGAGTCCGTGTCAGTCCGTGTTTGTCCGTTGCAAACAAGATCTGCTGCCAGTAGCAGCGTGGCTTTTGAGAGTTGGGAGGCATGATAGCCGTATTTGCGATAACGGATAGGACTGACGGTAAGCACGATGCGCACATCAGGGTTCTTCTCTCGCAGAAGTGCAATAGCCTGCTGCAAGTAGTCGGCACAGGTCTCAACCGAGAGTTCCTCTTCCGCAAAGAGCGACTGAGGACGTTTCTCACAGTTATCGACAATCTCACCGGTCTCTTTCAGATGATAGACGTGGTTCGTGCCGAGGGTGAGGAATACGGTCTTTGCCCCACCCCCCACCCTTTGGATGGTATGCAGGATTGAGGCGGGGTTGTACATAGTGCCAAACGGGTTAACTGCAACGGGAAAGCCCTCTTCCTGGAAGCGACGACCTATCTCCGTGGCGAAACAAGACCCCACGAAGAGCATCTCTTCACAAGGCTCGATTCTGAATCCAGGATCCGGGATATCGACGATAGTTCTAAATTCCATTCTTGACTATAGAGTATTGACTATAGACTATAGACTATAGATTATTTATTCAACTGCGGCTGATTTGGAGACCTGTGGTGGAGAGGGAGAGGTCCACGAAACGGGCGTTCTTGTTTTGAGGATGGTCGGACAAGATCTGTTTAATGCGGGCTGCTGCCTCAGGATCCTTGGCTATCATATAGAGGTAGCCGCCACCGCCTGCGCCAGGGAGCTTATAACCTAAGCAGAGGTCATCGATGAGTTCTGTCAAAGCTGCCACAGCAGCCGGGTTCGTGCCACTGTCGAGGGCCTGGTTCTGCTGCCAGGTCTTACGCATCAGCAGTCCCATCCGATGGAAGTCATTCTGTAGAATGGCCTCATACATCTCCATCGTGTGCGCCTTCATCTCACGCAACAGACGGAGCTCGGCGTTATCGTTGAGGAACATCCGACGGACAATCTCTGAAAGAATCTGCTTCGCCGTGCGGGTGATGCCTGTATAATATAATAGGTGGCAGGAACGGTATTCCGGCTGTGTCCATAGGTCGTTGGGCAACCAGCGCACCTGTGGGTTCTGCTCAAATCCCCGACCAGTCTGCAGGAGTTTCACGCCACCCAGCACACCACCGAACTGATCCTGCCAGCCACCACCCGTAGTGAGCATCTGTTCAAGCATCAGCGTGCGATGGCCTATCTCGGTTTTGTCCCAACCCAAGCCACAGAAGTCGTTGAGAGCCCCTAAGACCGTGGCAGCGAGGATGCTGCTCGTGCCAAGGCCACTGCCTGCGGGGACAGCCGAGAGCAGCGTCAATTCTATGCCACTGCCAAAGGCCTCGAGCTGAGACTTGAGATTTTCTGCATCGGACAAACACGGACTCTCTCGGACTTCTTGAGGATTCTTAGTCCGTGTCAGTCCGTTAAGTCCGATGCCAACTTCTTGTCCGAAGCCGGCGAGGACAAGGGCGGCCTTGGGGATGGAGAAGGGCGAGCCAACGTGCATGAAATCCATCAGCTGCTCAGTGGTCTCTACAACCTCCATGGCACCAAGGTCGATGCTACGGAGCACAATACGATACTCCTTTGAAGGTTTGACATATGCCTGCAAGGGGGGCTGGCCATTCAGTTCAATAGCCAAGTTGATGACGTTACCACCCTCCATAAGACAGTAGGGCGGCGTATCAGTCCAGCCTCCGGCAATGTCAATACGTACCGGAGAACGCCCCCAGACAATCTGGTCGTCTGAAATTTGTTTTCGAGGAGTATTCTCACTCTTCACTCCACACTCCTCACTCCACGATAATAAGCCTCCTCGCAATAAGGCAAACGCCTTGTCACTGTCGCCACGAAACATGGCATCGTGGATACGCGTCATGAGAGGGGCATCCTCTGGGAGAGGGGGAGGCAGAGGGATATTTTCCTTTTGGAACTCAGAAGTGGCATCAGCGAGGTCGAGCTGATAGAAGACACTGTGGCGCCAGTTGTTTGCCAAAGCACTCCAGTTCAGTTTGCGGAAAGCCCGACGCTGATCAAAGAGCCGACGCAGATCCGCACGCTCCGCCAGTTCGTTGCTGTTCAGGGGTTCGTCGATACGATAACGGCGAACCTCGTAGCCAGAGTCCCCGGTTATTGGATCCTCCCCCTGGCCGGGGGAGATATTCTTAGTGACAGGCACCACGTCGATACATTCACCTGGCGCGAGACTGATGTCCCATTCATTCTCAGGCACACCGGTGATGACATGGTCGTGAGTGAGATGCCAGCCCTTGCCAATGTGACTGTTCTCAATCCAGATATTGCTATTTTCTTCCGTAAACGGGATTTCCATCACGGCATTCTGCACAAAGATGCTCGGATGGGGTTTGCGGTCGAGGTGCATGATCTCACGCTGGTCATTGACGAGGTTTTGCAGCCTCAGCGTCGAAGAGATCATCTCCCGCGAGGTGCCGAAGTGGTAGAACTCACCACCCGCCAAAGGAATGATTGCCACCTTCAACTGTCGCAGTTCATCGTCGATGACGGTGGGGTCTGTGCCCAGACAACAGCCGAACTCACCATAGAGGTCGTAGGATTTTGCTAGCGCACTACGTTGCATCAGGAGGCGAACGGCTTTGTCGCTGAGGAGCCAGACACCGATGTCGGTGAGGTAGAAATGATCACGCTGGAGGTCGGTGAGGGTCTGGATGGAAGGCTTCTGGAGCATCTGCTTCAGAACGGAGGGCGTCTGACGGCTACTGACAAACACACCGTGGTTTTTGGCCACAGAGGCGTCAAGCCAGAGACCATAACAGACGATATCAGCCTCAGGGATGGGCTGCAGGGGTTGGGTGGCCCGGATAAGCACATCACCACTGACTACCATCGTATGGATATTGTCGGGTGCCATAGCCATCATCTTCTCGTACAACGGCAACTGCACACTCAGCAGGTTCTGTGAGAGCCGCTGTCCCCGCTCCCATCGGAACACAGGAAGAGGCATCAGCACCTTGCCAGAAACCGCATAGCTGGGGAGGCGCTTGCTCTGCCCACCGGCATGAATCAGGATACGTTTTTCCTTGGCAAGCCACGCTTCAAACTCCTGACTCCCGACTCCTGACTCCTGACTCCTATAAGCCTCCTGCAAGAGCCAGGCGGTGCCCCCACCACTACCAAGGCGATGACCGACAGGGTCACAAGTGCAGAAATACTCATCACGGGAGAGGCCTGTTACCTCATGAAACACCTCCACCAGATTCGGGGGCAAAGACAAGAGCTTTTTCACTTTGAACTTTGAGCTTTAAGCTTTGAACTTTGAACTTTATGATTACTTCTTGCGACGGCGGTATTCCATATAGCCAGCACCGAGCAGGATAAAGAACAGAATCAAATAGGAGATGTAGGCCACAGTCTCCGTAGTGTTCACTGATTTCGGGAAGAACGAAAGTACCACCTCATGGCGACCAGGCTTCACATTCATCGCACGGAGCACATAGTCCACACGGCCCAGTTCTACAGGTTCCCCATCGACGGTGGCCGTCCATCCGGGATAGTAGATCTCTGAGAACACGAGAACACCACCCTTGCCGGAGTTCACGTCATAGGTCAGGCGGTTAGGTTCATAGGCGGTGATAACGGCCACACTCGCCGTATCCTGTTCGACGGCCTCACCCAACTGCGCTTGGAACTTCTTGTCAGCCACAGCCTGATGGCGCAGGTTGATATGTCCTAAAGCATCTATCTCCTGATTGGCATTGTCCACATAGCTGAGCTGATCGACGAACCAGGCATTGCCATAGACATAGGGGTTCTGGATGGGCACAGTCTG
>JAEEPF010000113.1 GCA_016284635.1 Prevotella sp. | reverse complement strand
CGGAGCCTCTGATGATGAGCGGCTGGTTGGGGAAGTGCTCTGTGAACTTCTGGGGCAGCTTGCCGGCCACCGTGAAGATGTCCTGCTTGCCCAACTGTGCGAAGAGGCGCATCTTGAAGATGCCTGGCGTTTGCTCCTCAAAGGCGTTGAAGTCCATGTCTGCTTCGAGCATGATGTTCGAGTCGGGTGTCTTCAGCGTCATCAGGGGCAGACGGATATGGTTGTAGGTGGAGTCGAGGTTGACGCCGCCCGTCAGTTCTGTGATCTTCAGGCCACTCTTGTCCTTCAGTTCCGTCTTCCTGACAAAGAACGAGGTGCCAGTAGGTAAGTAGCGGATGGAGTCGATGCCGAGGGTGACATCGCTCAGGCCTATCGGCTCATAGTCCAGCCGGCCGTCGGCGAGGTCGAGACTCCCCACTTTATAGAATGGTCTGGCGAGATCGGCAGTGACCTCTTTGGCCACAGCCTTCCCTAATGCGAGGTTGAAGTTGAGGGTGTCGTTAGGAAGATGTAGGGTGACGTTGGTGCGGCTGATGCAGAGGCTGTCGGCATCAATCACCCAGGTCAGGTTCGACTCGGTGGTATCGACGGCTGCAGTATCGGTGAGATTGATGTCGAGCTGGGCATCGGAGAGGCGGGCGCCGTTCACCAAAACGGTCTCCTTGTCTAGGTCGATGCCTTTCGACGCGAGCCATAGCTCCTGAAACTGTCCTTTGATCCTTAGGTCATCGATGAAGCCGTTGGTGTTGATCTTCGCCTGTCGGAATGAGAGTTCCTCGATGACAACTTTCTTTCTCAACAGCGGAAGCAGACGCACATTGACCACCAACTTCCTGACATCCGCGATAGTATCTGTCACATCTGTCACAGAGTCGTTCGCGTGCAGCATACGGAAGTCGTCGATGCCCAGGTCGAGCGGGAACTCCAGGTTCACATGTCCCACCGATATCTCCATCCCCGTCTTCTCAGAGGCGATGGAGACGACCTTTTGTGCCACCCAGTTCTGTACGGGCGGCAGATAGAGCAGTGCGGCGAGTATGATGAACAGCAGAATGGGTGTGAGTACCGCTATCCCGATCCACTTGAGTCCTTTTCTCATTCGGTTTTACGAAAGACGTTGCAAAGGTAATAAAAAAATGGATAATGGATAATGGATAATGGATAATTTTGTGTGGCGGCAGCAAATTTTTCACTTTTTACCTTTTTACCTTTTTACTTTTTTACCTTTAAATACGGTACGCAATGGCGTATTTCCACAGGGATGGTCTCCACCTCGAGGCTGTCTTGGCTCACTTTCAGGCGCACCATACAGGCCTCGCTGTTCAGGGGCTTGTGCTGGTCGAAGATAAAGTTGCCCACGCTGTAATAGATCTTATGGCCACCGTATTCCTCGATGGTCTGGAGGGTGTGGGTGTGGTGACACACGAGCACGTCGGCACCTGCCAAAACGAGCATGTGGGCATCGTGCCGCTGACGGAGAACGGGCTGCAACTTATGCTCCTGTCCCCAATGGAGACTGACGATGATGACGGCTGTGGAGTCCTGCTGTCGGAGATGGTACACGCGAGAGAGCAGCGAGTCCATTGACTCCTGACTCACGCAGGGCTTGTCCGTCAGATAGGCGTAGTTCTCAAGGGCGAGACGCAAGGAAGGCACGAGCCACACCTTACGAGGCTGGTCGGCCAGCAGGACGGGTTCTGAGGCCTCCTGCATGTTCGCTCCGGCTCCGATGGGCACCATACCTGCCGCGATAATGTTCCGTCGTGTGTCCATCAGTCCCTCGCGTCCTTGGTCGATGGAGTGGTTGTTGGCGAGGTTCAAGTGGGTGATGCCGTGCTGACGCAATGTGTCGAGCCATTCGGGTTCACCCCTGAAAATGAAGCGCTTGAACACAGGCGACTTGATCTTCGTGGCTGGGCACTCAAGATTACCCACGACCACCTGTGCAGACTGAAACACGGAATCAATACCATCCGAAAACAGATGGTCGACTCCGTGTCTTTCTATCGTCTGGCGCACCCCGCGGTCGAGCAGGATGTCGCCAGTAAGGACGATGTTCAGTGTATCTGCGCAATGCGCAGATACACTGAACAGCAGACTAACAGCCAGTACTATAGAAGAACTCCTCATTCGCCTCGGGCAAATTGTTCAGCGGCACGAACAGCGGCTTCATCCACTCAGGCACACCCTTGCGGGGGTTATTCTTCAGCTGCTCCTGCCACTCCTCGTCCGTCAGACGCTGCTCGTCGATGGACTGGATGAACTCTCGATAACTGAACACGGCACCGCGCGTGAGGATCAGATAGCCGCCGATCTCGACCACCACGTATATCTCATCGGCATCGCCCACGGCCTCGAAGAGGATTGACTTATTCGGGTTATTGTCGGCGTTGGCAGTATAGACATCAGCCACGAGGGCCACCTTCTTGTCTGCGCCTTGCACGTCGCTCCAGCCCATCAGATACTGGTCTTCGCTGCGGATGAGGTCGAGCGAGATATTTTCGAATGTTGCACCAATGGCTTTGATCTGATCGTATTCCTCGTCGGTGGGCTCCTGACCTGCCAACTCCTTCTCGCTGATTCTCTGCAGGAACAGGGCTTCGTCGCGCATACGCTCAGTAGCGTCCTTCACCTTTTCTGGGAGCATGTTCTCCTGCTTCAGCAGTTTCTCGGTGTTGTCGAGCAGTTCGATGGCTTTCTTCCAAAAGCTGACATTAGGCTCCACGTAGCCTTTCACCACAGGATCGGGTATTTCTTCGCCACCACCGCACTCTGCTCCTGCGGGCTGCTTGGCGTAGAGGATGGCGTCGTGCTTCAGTTCGGCCCACGAGGCGAGCACGGCATTCAGGTCTTTCTTGTCCCACTCGGGCGTCACCATGAAGTAGGGCATTTTGTCCTTGCCTTCCTTGTCTGTGAGTACCTTCAGGGCGTTCATCCACTGTGTGCAGGTGGTCTCCTGCCAGTCGATCTCACCCATGCGCTTCTTCATCGATTTCAGACTGTCGCCCAGTGCCTTCCAGTCGGTCTTCTCCTCCATCAGGATTTGCTCTGCGGCCGAGACGCCCATCGCGGCGAAGAAGTCGAGGCCCTTGGGCACAGCGCGTCTGGTGGGATTACCGTCGTAGTCGACCATGTTCAGCAGCACCTCGGCGTCGGGCTGGTAGCGCTGCGGCATCACGTTGATCTTGTTGTGGCTGGTCTTCTCAAACTTCGGACGGATGCGCGTCTGCTTGTCGCCGATCTCCTTGAGCGAGGCGGTGATCTTGGCGATGGCCTCGTCGCTGTGGATGAGGTCTTCCATCTGCATACCGGTTTTCTCTACCTCGGCCAGCACCTGCGGCAGACTGAGGTTGTCAGATTGTCCCATCATGTAGGTGATGAGCTGGTTCAGACGGTTGTAGTTCTGCTGTGAGGTCTTGTCGCTTTTCAGCGCATAGGCCTGTTGTACGGCGGCCTTCACCTCGTCTTTGTGGTTGAGGCCGAAGGGCACGCTCTGTATCCACATCATGCCTCGGAAGTAGCGCTGCAGCTTCTCCGTGCGGGTGTAGTGGCCGCGCGGACGGAAGAGGCTGTAGCCGAACATGATGTCATGATAGTCCTCCATATAGCTGCTGAAGCTGTTGACGGAGGCCATCACATTGTTATACTCCTCTAAATCGATGCTGCCAGGCTCAGGGTTGGAGATCCACTCGCCGGTGAACAGCTTGTGGGCGACGTTGTAGAAGGTGGTGTTGTGCTTGGCTATCTTGTTAACCTCTTCGTCAGAGCCCGACCATCGCTCCATATTGTAGAGCAGTTCGTGCATGTTGCGCGTGAACTGAATCATCATCGGCAGCAGCTGATTCTCCTCAATCTCGCGCAGCGTGCAGTCGATGTAGAGGTGGTAGAGCTGGAGGAAGAGGTCAGTGGTCACGAAGTTGGGGAACTGCGAGTAGTCGTTCTGCTCATAGATGTTGAACAGCTGGTCGTGGGTGGCGGGCACGATGGCGAAGCCGTCCTTGGCCAGATGCTGGCAGAGCAGTGAGTCGAAGTCCTTCAGCTGCGTGGGGTTGGAGAGGTTCTGCATGTTGACGCGCAGACCAGCCTCTGTGGCGAAATTCTCCTTTAATAACTCGGCCTCACGGGCTTTCATACGGTCGATGAAGGCTTGCTCCTTGTCGGAATATTTCACAGCCTCCGTCTCGATGGCCTGACGGTAATAGAAGTCGCGCCAGGGTTCACCCTCCTTCATCTTCTCGTAGTCGAAGTGGTTCGCCTCAGAGAACTTCCACATCAGCGAGTCGTACCATGTGGTTGAGGAATAGATACCTCTCAGATAGGCATCTTTGATGGGGAATCCCTTGCGGGCGGCAGGGGCTTGCGAGAGCAGGGTGATGTCGCTTAGCGGCAGACCCGTCACGTCCATGTCGAAGTCGATACTGTCAAGAAGATTCTCAACGTTGATGTGCGAAACGGGCACATTGACTGCGCTCTGTTTCTGGCTGCAGGCCGTAATCAATCCGACCAGGCAGACGATAAGGAAAGATTTTGTCTTCATTGGTTTAAGTATTTAGTTGCTGTTTCTTTGTCTGTAAAGTATTGGAGAGCGGTGTCCTTGTCCACACCTTTTATAATAAAGCGCTCAAACTTCATGCCGAAGCCGCTCCACTTGTAGTCTGACACCACATAAAGCGAGTCGGTAGTCGATTCCAATGCGCGTATCCGACCCATACTATCGCCCTCGGCTGGTGCCACGAATCGGAAGTCCTCAAGGATGCCGCCCAGCTTCGATCCCAACCACATAGGCCGCACTAACTTTCTTGCGCTCCCGTCAATCTGCTTAAATATAAACAGCCTTCTCCCTATCGGATAATATCGCGTCTTTTTAATAACTCCCACCATCGCATCCTCGCTGCCGTCGCCATCGATGTCGCCCATCTGGAACTGATACACCGGGTGTGCCAGCCGCCACTCGTCGCACTTGCTTCCGCCCTTCACGCCGAGCCAGTACAGGCTGTCATTTTCCTTCCGCAGTTCGTACTCCTGACTCCTGTCTCCTGTCTCTTGACTCCTGCCCATCATGGGCATCAGTATCAGCAGCCATGCGGTGACTATTGGGATGATGGTTCGGTTCATTTGCATATCGGTGACAAAGGTACGACATTTATTTGAATTATTTATGCTTTTCCCTAACTTTTTTATGAGCGCGTGACAATTGAGACCGCTCGGCTTGCCGCTTGCTACCGAATGGACGCAAGAAATGACAGTTTAATATAAAGCCCTTACACCATGTCAGGCTTCTTCGGGCTTGAAGAAGAGGGTCCAGCGGTAGAGGTTGCAGCCGACGAAGTTGCCGAGCACCTCGCTGAGATAGACGATGAGGACGTCGGACTGGAGGAGCTGGGCGGTAGGGGAGACGAGGAAATAGAAGGCGTCGGCGATGGAGTGGGCGAAGCCGCAGAGGATGAAGACGGGCACGCCGAGGATCAGCGGCAGCATCTTGCCCTTGCGGGCAAACTCGACAGCGGTAGTCATGATGAATCCGCAGCCGATGGCCAGCAGGAAACATGCCCAGGGACCTTTCGCCAGCCGTCCGGCGAGGATCTTTGAGGCGGGCTCGATGCAGTCGGGCTGGGCGTAGGCGATCATCCAGGCGGAGAGCAGACAACCCACGATGTTGCCCAGCAGCACGACGGCGAGCATCGTCCAGTCGCCTTGACGGCGGATGAATCCGGCTGTGCCTGTATAGAGTTTCAGACCGTAATAGACGACGGTGGTGAGGCCGAAGGCGAAGAGAACGGCACCGGCGACGCCGCCCACACGCAGGTTGACCACGCATCCGATGGAGATGCAGATGCCGGCGAGGATGGCCAGCGGGAAGGTTTCACGAAGCAGCTTTTGCATATCCGTATGGTTTTTAATGCCGCAAAGATAGGCAATAATTTTGAATCGTGCAAGGATTTGAGGGAAGTTCTTTCCTTGAAAGCGGCAAAATGGCCGAGCTGTGACAATTGTGACAGTTTTTTTGCGGAAATGTTGGCGGTTTGGGAATAAGTTCGTACTTTTGCAAATGAATTTTCGCAGACAAACGGTTGGCAATATGACGAACGCGAAGTTGATAGGGCTCAGCAGCGTACAGCACTTCCTGGTGGACGGGCTGTGCATCTGCTGTATGTTCCTGTTGATGGGCGAGTACGGCTACCGCTATGGAGCCTATGGCGACCGTGTGGGCATGGGGGCTGTGCTGGTATATAATGTGCTGGCGTTCGTGTCGCAGCCGCTGACGGGTATGATGGCCGATCGTATGACGGCGCGCCACTGGCTGCTGATTGCCTCGTCGCTGTTGATGACGCTGGCGGTGGCGTGTGCGGTGATGATTCCGTCGCTGATGGTGGGGGAGCCGAATCTGATGTGGGACGGCCTTGGAGAATGTCTGCTGATACTGGTGGCCGTCTTATTAGGCGCAGGCAACTCACTCTTCCACGTGTGGGGCGGCAAGCAAATGGTAGTCAAGACGGGCAACGATATACGGGCCTTGGGTGTGTTTGTGTCGACGGGTGTGCTTGGACTGGCCATCGGGCTGATTTGCCGCTCGTGGATGTTGCTATATGGGATGCTGCTGGCGTATGTGGCGGTGGCGATTGTATATTTGAGGAGTGATGGCCTTTCGAGGAGTGAGGAGTGTGGAGTGAGGAGTGAGAATACATTGGGGGAAATTAGCTGCGGCAGAAGTATCCTCACTCCTCACTCCTCACTCCACACTTCACGAATCAGCCTGCTTGTCCTGGCGCTGATGCTCTTCGTCGGCTGTCGGTCGTTTGTGAGCGAGGTGTTCTCAGAAGGGATGACGAAGTCGCAGGAAATGGTTCTGCTGATTGCAGTCGGCTCGATGCTGGGCAAGATGTTTGGCGGATGGATTGCCAGATGGATGGGTGTCTGGAGGTCGCTGGCGGTGGTATTGGCAGGCGTGGTGCTGTGCTTCATCTTCAATGGCTACTATGAGCCGATGCTCCTTGTGGGTATCTTCCTGATGAACTGCACGATGCCCATTACGCTCTATCTGGCCAATGTCCTGCTGCCAGTTCGCGAGGGATTGGCCTTCGGACTGCTGGCTGCGGCATTGATACCTGGTTATCTGCTGGCGGTGTATTGGTAAATAGCGATGATGATGAGACTACTGGGGCCGTTGGTGGCGACGATCGTGATAGAACTGGGCGTGCTGCTTTTCATGGGCGAACGACACAGGAAGGTGCTCTATGGCTCGGTGGCGATGAACGTGCTGACGAACGTGCCGCTGAATCTCTATGCCATCTATATCAGTGACGGATGGAGTACGCTGATAATAGGCGAAGCACTGGTGGTTCTGACTGAGGCGCTGTGTTACAAACGGCTGGTTGGTGAGTGGCGGCAAGCCTGGATTTACAGCCTGCTTTGCAATGCCATCAGTTTCCTCACGGGCGAATTGTTTGTGCTGATATTTTATTTATTCACTTCATAAAGATTTAAAGTTATGTTTTTGTTAGATGTTTTACCCATTACCCCAGAAGAACGGCTTCGGCGGCTTGAGCGGATTAGGCACCACAAAACAGTGGTGACTGACACCATTAATAATGTACGCGATTCGGTCAGCGACACCATCGATGCCACCAAGGATGCTATTGCCGACAGCGTTGCCCAGTCGCAGTTGATTCTCGACAATGCGGGCGGTGCCTCAAGCGAGGCCTCGTTGCTGCTGCCCGTTGGTATCGTCGCTTTGGCGTTGGCGGGTTGCCTGTATCTGGCTTACATGTATCGCAAGCGCAGGGCAGTAGTGTGACAGTTGTTTCTCACAAAAGGGACAGTCCCCTTTGTGAGACTGTGACAGTTGTGACAGTTATTTCTTTGCACCCTCGGGCGTGAGGGCTTGCCAAAGTGTGTCGTGGGGTAGGGGAGCCTCGACGACAATGGACTCCTTTGAGACGGGATGGATGAACTCCACACGACGGGCCATCAGAGAGATCGATCCGTCGGGGTTGGAGCGTGGGGCACCGTATTTCAGGTCGCCCTTGATAGGACAGCCCATCGCTGCCAATTGGCAGCGGATCTGATGGTGGCGGCCTGTCATCAGGTTGACCTCGAGGAGGGTGTAACGTTCAGACTGTCCTATGGCGCGAAATCTTAGGATGGCCTTTTTGGCGTTGGGGCGTTCGTGGTCGTAGGCATAACTCTTGTTCTGCTTCTCATTCCTCACGAGCCAGTGCTCCAGCGTGACAAAGCCCCCTAAGTTAGGGGGTTGGGGGTCTGAAGAACCATCAGCCTTATGCTTGTTCAGACCCCTGTTGTCCCCTAACTTAGGGGACTTTCCCACTATCGCCCAATAGGTCTTATGCACCTCGCCCTCGGCAAACATCTTGTTCAGTCGCGTGAGTGCCTTTGAGGTGCGTGCGAAGACCACCAGCCCACTGACTGGCCGATCCAACCGATGGGCTACACCAAGGAACACAGCACCAGGCTTCTGATACTTCTCCTTGATATAATCCTTTACAATATCAGAGAGGGGGCGATCGCCAGTCTTATCTCCCTGCACGATCTCCCCGCTCTGTTTGTTAACGATGATGATATGGTTGTCCTCGTAGATGACCTCCATAAATTGTCAATTGTCAATTATCAATTGTCAATTATCAGTTGATTACATGTTCATTCCGCCGTCAACCTGAATTACTTGGCCGCTGACGTAGCTCGACATGTCTGAGGCGAGGAACGTAGCCACGTTGGCGATGTCCTCCACCTGACCTCCACGACGAAGAGGAATCTTGTTGATCCACTCCTTGCGGATGTCATCAGGCAGTGCCTGAGTCATTGCGGTGTCGATGAAGCCTGGGGCGATGGCGTTGGCACGAATACCCTTGGGGCCCATTTCCTGACCGATTGACTTAGCGAGGGCAATCAGACCAGCCTTCGAGGCTGCGTAGTTAGCCTGTCCGGCATTACCGTGTACACCTACGACAGAGGCCATATTGATGATTGAACCGCCACGCTGACGCATCATCACAGGCACACAGGCGTGGATGAAGTTGAAGGCCGACTTCAGGTTGACGGCAATCACAGCGTCCCACTGCTGCTCAGTCATACGAAGCATCAGACCGTCCTTGGTGATGCCGGCATTGTTGACGAGGATGTCGATTGATCCGAACTCCTCCTTCACAGCCTTCACCACTTCCTCTGTCTGAGCAAAATCGGCTGCGTTTGAGGCATAGCTCTTGGCCTTCACGCCCAGGGCAGCAATCTCCTGCTCTGTCTCCTCGTTGACTGCGAGGTCAGTGAATGCGATGTTTGCGCCTTCAGCGGCGAACTTCAGTGCGATAGCCTTTCCGATACCGCGTGCAGCACCTGTAATCAGCGCTGTCTTTCCTTCTAATAATCCCATATTGATTTACGATTTTAATATTGATGATTTATTTTTTACCTTTTTACCTTTACCTATAGAGCTTGCCGAGGGCACCATAGACGACCTTGGCCACCTGAGGCTTCGTGTCCTCCTCCCTCATTCCGTGCGCGATGCGCCCGTATATATAAGGTACTTCAAGGCCCTTGATACAATAGTGGGTGATGTCGGCCACAAGCTCAATATTATCAATATCGAACTCGCCGTCTTCCTTGCCTTCGGTATAGACCTTGCGGAAGAGTTCGATTTCTGCGTCGTCAAAGCGTTTGCGCACCTTCTCCACCATCCAGATGTTACGGAAGAACTCAGCGCGCAGGTTACCGTTTCTGACTACCGTCTCACGGATCATACTCAGATGGGTGTAGATCAGTTCGATGATTTTGTCCTGCGGACGGATTCTGCGGGCTGCCACCTCGTCGAGCTTGTCGCTCAGGCGCTCCAGTTCACTTTCAATGACGGCATAGTAGATCTCCTCCTTCGACTTGAAGTAGGTGTAGAGTGTGCGTCGGCCTTTGCCTGAGAGTGTGGCGATGTCGTTCATCGTCGTGTTCTCCAGACCGTTCTTGGCGAACAACTGCCTGGCCACGTCCACAAGTTTCTGCCTTGTCTTTGATATTGACATATCTTGGTCCTCCTTTGTTTGATATGATAATTGCACACAGTGCTATCAGTGTGCAAAATTACATATTTCCTTCGAAACGAGCAAATTTTTGGCTTAAAAATGTTCCATTTTCGCCCATTTTAGGCGATAAAGGGGCTAAAAAGCAAAAAAATCACATAAATATTTGTGAGTGTCGAAAAATCTTTGTACCTTTGCACCCGCAAAACGAAAAAACATCGCGGAGTGGAGCAGTTGGTAGCTCGCCAGGCTCATAACCTGGAGGTCGCACGTTCGAATCCTGCCTCCGCAACACAGTAAGAAGCGCAACCTCGAAAGGCTGCGCTTTTTTCATTTCTAGAATTGTTCTAAGATGCGTATTCTTTCCTCCGTGCTCGGATGGGTGGCAAAGAGTCCGCTCAGAAATTGCATCAGTCCGTGAGCCATCTGCTTCGGATGGATGATGTACATCTGAGCGATGTCATCGCGTTCAACGTCTCCGAGGCCGGGATTGTTTGAAATCTTTCGCAAGGCTGAGGCCAGTGCCAACGGATTGCCGCAGAGTTCAGCGCCTCCGGCATCGGCCATATATTCACGCTTGCGGGAGATGGCAAAGCGGGTGAGCATCACAAAGAGATAGGCGATGCCGGCACAGATAGCTCCGATGACCATGATGGCCATCGTGGAGAGGCCGTTGTTCCGTTCGTTGCGATTGCCGCTGCTGAAACCACCGAACCACATGCGGTTATAGATCATCCTGACCACCAGCGTCAGCACGGTGGAGATGATGCCTACGAAGATGATGCTGGTGATGAGCAGACGGGTATCGCGGTTGCGGATATGCGTCAGTTCGTGGCCGATAACGCCTGCCAGTTCCTCATCGTTCAGGCGATCCAACAATCCCGTAGTGACCGTCACGGTGTATGAATTCTTATCAATGCCGCTGGCGAAGGCATTGAGTTGCGGATCGTCCACAACGTTCACCTTCGGCATATCCATCCCGCAAGCCATACAGAGGTTCTCGACGATGTTATACACCCTCGGGTTCTCCCTGCGCATCAGCGGCTGGGCACCCACGGCCTTCTGGATCATCTTCGTGTTGCTGAAATAGGCGATGGCAAACCAGATGGCTACACCACCGATCACGAAAGGTGCAATCTTTGAAAAAGTCCAGTTGACGGAATCGGAATCCAGCTGATTGACGAAATAACCGGCCTGATCGTAATAGCCCGTGCTGAAATAGTTGATGATGGCGAGGAATATCCAGATCATTCCCAGCAGTATCACCGGGAAGGCTAAGAGCAGCAGCGTGCTCTTCATATTGTTGCTTTTGATCTGGCTCTGTATGCCTACGTATCTCATCCGCAATTAGAATTTGATCTCCGGTGCCTTCTCGA
>JAEEPF010000297.1 GCA_016284635.1 Prevotella sp. | reverse complement strand
GCCATCGACTGGATACGGATGGGATTATTTCCTCCAATGCCGATATTCCCGACACGGGCCTCAGTTGATAGTCTTCGTTTGTACATATTAAGAATCAATTACACTTAAAATTATACTTCACCTCAGCCAGTTCTTCGTTAGCCTTCTCGATCTTCACACGTAGGTTGCCCTTATAGACAGCCAGACGCTGAGCCAGTTCGGCATCGTAGAGCGACATCATCTCCACAGCGAGGATGGCTGCATTCTGGGCACCATTCACACCTACCGTTGCCACAGGGATACCCGGGGGCATCTGGACGATGGAGAGCAGGGCGTCAAGACCGTCGAGCATACCTTTGATGGGGACACCGATGACTGGCAATGTCGTCGAAGCGGCTATCACACCAGGCAGGGCGGCAGCCATACCTGCTCCTGCGATGATCACCTTCACGCCACGGTCCTTGGCGGTCTGTGCAAACTGTTCCACGGCATCAGGGGTACGATGGGCAGAGAGGGCATTCACTTCAAAAGGCACCTGCAACTCATCGAGCAGCTTGCAGGCTTTTTCCATAACGGGCAGGTCACTGGTGCTGCCCATGATAATACTTACTAACGGTTTCATATTTTGACTATATTTTTAACGACAAATTACTTATTTTTACGACAACTGTGACAACTTAGACAACTATTTTCGGACAGAGTCCTTTTTTCTCCCCGCAGACGGCAGTTGCCGTCGTAGGCAAAAGTTGTCTTAGTTGTCATCGTTGTCGTTATCATAATCATTGTAGTCTTTATTTTATAAGTAGACGAGGCCGAGGATGGAGCAGACGACTCCAACGAAGAAGCCTGCCACGACCTGGGCGAGGGAATGCTGACGGAGGATCATCCGACTGGTACCCAAGACACCTGCGAGGATGAACACCAGACAGAGCCACCACACGGGATTGAAGCCAAACAACTCTCCAAAAACGAACAGTGCTCCCGCCACACCACCTACTGCTGCCGTATGCGTAGAGATCTTCCACCACACATTAATCAAGGCGCAGGCCACCTGAATAAACAGCGCTGCCGAGAGTATCGCGCTCATGAAATGCGGGATATGCACCAGGTCCATCAGGTAGATACAGAAGAAATAGCAAAGGATGGAGATGACGTATGGCACCATACGACGCTCTTTATGGCCTAGTTCAATGAGGCTCCACCCCTGATAACGGCGATAGAGATGGATGAGCACCGTGGGCAGGAGGATGGTGAACACATACACCAGTGTGAGCACCTGCAACTTATACGCCCAGGGCATCAGCGAGAGGTAACTGAAGGCAAACAGTGCCATCAGTCCCACCAGCGGCAGATAGAACGGTGTGAACACCAGACTCACGATCCGTGCCGCCAAGATTGCAGTCTTCTCACGCTTCCTCATCTTTCAACTGTCAACTTTCAACTATCAACTCTCAACTATTTCCTCAGTCTCGCAATAGGAATCCCCAATTTCTCCCGATACTTCGCCACCGTCCTACGGGCAATCGGAAATCCGCGCTCCGTCAGGGCAGCCTTGATATCATCGTCGCTCAGAGGATGTTTCTTGTCCTCCGCATCCACAATCTCCCTCAGCGCCGCCTTAATCTGACGTGTCGACAGTTCCTCGCCACTTTGGGTCACATAACTGTCGCTGAAGAAATGGCGCAGGGGGAACGTGCCCCAGCGTGTCTGGGCATACTTCGAGTTGCTCACACGTGAGATCGTCGAGAGATCCAGTCCCGTCTTCTCCGCCACATCCTTGAGGATCATCGGACGCAGCGACGCCTCATCACCATCGACGAAGAACTGATGCTGCAGCTGTACGATGGCCCGCATGGTAATGGTCAGCGTGTGCCGCCTCATCTTCAGCGCCTCGATGAATCCCTGGGCGGCATCCACCTTCTTCTTGATATAGAGCAGCGCCTCCTTCGACTGGCGGCTCATGTGGTCACGGTTCTGCTGGAACTCTGCCATCGAGTCGACGAACGACTGCGACACCTTCAGCTCCGGCAGTTCGCCATTGTTGAGTGTGAACGTCACCGTGCCGTCGTCGTGGGTATCGACGATGAAGTCGGGCGTAATCTGCTGCAGGTTCCTGCCGACGGTCTCTCC
>JAEEPF010000296.1 GCA_016284635.1 Prevotella sp. | reverse complement strand
CAGAACCAGAAGGTGAACAAGCGTGCCCTGCCGAAGCCAGAGAAGAAGGCTGCGGTGGTAGAGGAAAGCAATGTGCCCATGAACGTCCTCGAAGAGGAGCTGCATGAGATGATTGCGGGCATTGTGAACAATAAGGAATTCGGCATCACCACCATTCTCGGCTATGCCGGACTGACTTCCATCTCGGCCATCAAACTCGCTGTCCAGATGAACAAGCGCTTTGGCATCATGCTTGACTCAAAGTCGCTGGTGAAGAGTGGCACCCTGCAGACTATCGAAAATGAAATTTTAAGCAATATGCTTAATGGACAATTGACAATGGATAATGGACAATCAGCTGCGCAAAGTTCTGCGGATGCCAATAATTCTCAATTCTCAATTGTCAATTCTCAATTGGAGAGCGTTCCGCTCTCCTACGCCCAGACGGGTGTCTATTTCGAGTGCCTGAAGAATCCCACTTCGACCATTTATAACATCCCCTATCTGCTCAGCTATCCTGCTGGCATCGAGGCAGACAAACTGGCTGCTGTCGTCAAACAGGTGGTTGAGGCTCATCCGGAACTGAACATTCATTTCGCCACAGAGGGCGATACGATCGTTCAGACTTTAGCCGACAGTCTGCCTGTGGAGGTGCCCGTCACGGAGATGAGCGATGAGGCGTTGACGGCCTATAAGAATGAGTTCGTGCGCCCGTTCAACCTGAATAAAGCACCGCTCTACCGTTTCGAGGTCGTGAAGACCGGAAGTGGGGTCCATCTGCTTTTGGATGTTCATCATCTGGTGTTCGACGGTGGTTCTGCTGATCTGCTGATTCGTCAGATAGGTTCAGCACTCGAAGGAACGGCTGTCGAGAAGGAGAACTATACCTATCTCGATTTTGTCAGCGACCAGCAGAAAGCTGAGGAGAGTGATACTTTCAAGGCCGCCCAGCAGTTCTTCGCCGAGAAACTGCAGACCTGCGAAGGTGCGAGTGAGATTCCTGCCGACCTGCCCAAGACAGACCAGCAGGGCCTTATCGGCGAGGCTGTCTGCCCGGCGGATTACGACAAGGCTGCCGCTTTCTGCCGTCAGCAGGAGATCACGCCAGCTCACCTCTTCCTCGCAGCCACGAGCTATGTCATCTCGCGTTACACCAACAACCGCGAGGTGTATCTCAGCACCATCAGCAGCGGACGTTCGAATCTGAAGATTGCCGATACCGTGGGTATGTTCGTCAACACCCTCGCCCTTGGTCTGAAGATCGACGATGTGACGGTGAGCGAATACTTGAAACAGGTGAGTGAGACCTTCGACGAGACGTTGCGTCATGAGGACTATCCCTTCGCCCGTATCGCTACCGACTTTGGCTTCATGCCTGCCATCGCCTACGCCTATCAGGTGGGCGTGCTGTCGCAGTATACGGTCAATGGTCAGCCCATCCAGCAGGAACTGTTGGAGCTGAATGTACCCAAGTTCAAGATCAATATCAAGATTGAGTCGCGTGGCGTAGTGGTGCAGTATGACGATGCCCTCTATTCAGACACTTTAGGCAACGCGATAGCCGAAAGTATTGTGGCCGTTGTTGAACGCATAATGGCAGCCCCCGATGCCAAGGTTCGCAAGCTCTCCATCATCAGCAAGAGCCAGGAAGAAGAACTCTCACACCTGCGTCAGACCGCAACAGGCGATGCGCCCTTCAAGTTCTTCCACGAGTGTATCAGCCATTTCGCACAGACCCAGCCCGACTATGAGGCTCTGGTGGCCATCGATGCGAAGTACACCTACAAGGAGATGGATGAAGCCACGAATGCGATTGCTGCTGCCTTGCGTCAGAAGGGCGTGAAGGAGCGCGATCGTGTGGCCCTGCTGCTGCCGCGTACCAGCCGACTGATTCTCTCGCTCTTCGGTGTATTGAAGGCTGGAGCTGCCTATATCCCTTGCGATCCGGATTATCCCGCAGACCGCATCAAACTGATTCTTGAGGACAGTGAGGCCCGTTATATCATCACGACAGCCGACCGCATGGACAGCGTGCCTGCCGACAAAGCAATCAACGTGGAAGAATTGCTTAATTGTCAATTATCAATTATCAATTATCAATTATCAATCACTCCCGATGACCTGGCATACCTCATCTATACCTCTGGCTC
>JAEEPF010000112.1 GCA_016284635.1 Prevotella sp. | reverse complement strand
TTTTAATATGTAAGTAAACTAATTTTCGTTTGCGACCACAAAGATAGCAACTATTTCTGACTTGAACAAATATTTTAAGGGATTTAAAGGAAAAAAATACGGAAACGATTACATGATTTCGTTTACGTACACAATTTTCTTATTTAGTTTGTTTATTTCGTGGAATTGTCGTACCTTTGCACACAATTAGTATCAATATCGACAAAAATGGCAAAAGAGATCATCACCATCAAGGATATCGCAGCCCGTGCAGGTGTGTCGACGGGAACGGTAGACCGTGTGCTGCACAAGCGTCCGAACGTGAGTAAGACGGCACTCGACAAAGTGAACAAGGCCTTAGAGGAACTGGACTATCGTCCGAACATGTACGCCTCTGCCCTCGCCTACAACAAGACCTACAACTTCTACGTTGTGCTGCCCAAGCACGAGCAGGAGGCCTATTGGGACGAGATTGAGGAGGGTGCCCAGGCCTGTACCGATTTCCGCAGGGACTTCGGCATCAACCTGAAGTTCGTCTATTACGAGCGCTTCAACAATGCCGCTTTCACACGAATGGTGCGTGAGTTCTTCTCGGCCAAAATTGACGGAGTGGTGATCGTGCCAACGACGCTGGAGCAGACCGCCCGCTTCACGGAAAAACTGACGGAGCGACAGATACCTTACGTGCTGCTCGACTCGTATATGCCAGACCTGAAGCCGCTGACGTTTTTTGGACAGGACTCGTTTGCCAGCGGATACTTTGCCGCGAAGATGCTAATGCTCATTGCCAACAAGGAGAAGGAGGTTGCCCTGATGAAACAGACCCGTGACGGACGCGTGGGCTCCAAGCAGCAGGCCAACCGTGAGACGGGCTTCCGTCACTATATGGTGGATCACTTCCCGGAGATTAAGATTACGGAGGTGGACCTGCCGCTCGACGAGGAGAAGAAGGACTATGACGACATCCTCGAGGCGTTCTTCAAGGAGCATCCGCTGGTGCACCATTGCATCACATTCAACTCGAAGGCACATCTCGTGGGATCGTTCCTGCAGAAGACCAACCGAAGGAACATCCAGATCATGGGTTATGACATGGTGCCAAAGAATGTGGAGTGCATCCATAACGGCAGCATCTCGTTCCTCATCGCCCAGCACGCCTACCAGCAGGGATATGCGAGTATCGATGCCCTGTTCAATGCCATCGTGATGAAGCGCCAGGTGAACCCCGTGAACTATATGCCCATCGAAATCCTGACGAAAGAGAACGTTGATTTCTACAGACGCACAGCAATCTGATAATTAATAGTTTACAGTTAAGTTAGTTTATAGATGATTACTAAAACAAACAAATAAAAAGAAATGGAACAAGCTACTTATTTAAAGATTAATCCGGCAGATAGCGTAGTGGTCTGTCTGCAGGCGAAGAAGAAGGGAGAGATTATCGAAGTAGACGGTCAGCAGATTACCGTCAGTCAGGACACACCCGCAGGACACAAAGTGCTGATTAAGGACGTGAAAAAGGGAGAAGACATTATCAAATATGGCTATCCCATCGGTCACGCCCGTGAGGATCTGAAAGCTGGTGACTGGGTGAACGAGAATAACCTGAAGACCAACCTTTCCGGCACACTCGAGTACACCTATAAACCTGTAAACGAAGAACTTAGCATCAAGAAAGAGAGCCGTACTTTTAAGGGCTATGTGCGTAAAAACGGCGACGTGGGTGTGCGTAATGAGATCTGGGTAGTACCTACCGTTGGTTGTGTGAACGGCATTGCCGAACGGCTTGTGAAGGAATTGAAGCATGAAATCGGACTTGAGAGTAATCATACAGTTCAAAGTTCAAAGTTCAAAGTTCAAAGTGGCGTTGACGCCATCTACGCCTGGCACCATAACTACGGCTGTTCGCAACTTTCGGGTGACCATGAGAATACCCGTAAAGTATTGCGCGACATCTGCCTGCACCCCAATGCCGGTGCCGTGCTCGTGCTGAGCCTCGGCTGCGAGAACAACCAGCCAGACGACTTTATGAAGATGCTGGGCGACTACGATAAGGACCGCATCAAACTGCTCGTCACCCAAAAGGTGGAGGACGAGATGGAGGCTGGTATGGCCATCCTGCGCGAACTCTACGACATCGCCAAACAGGACAAGCGCGAGGAGGTGCCCGTGAGCAAACTCCGTGTGGGTCTGAAGTGTGGTGGCTCCGATGGCTTCTCTGGCATCACGGCCAACCCGCTCGTGGGTGAGTTCTCCGACTGGCTCGTGGCACAGGGCGGCACCAGCGTGCTGACAGAAGTGCCAGAGATGTTTGGTGCTGAGACCATCCTGATGAACCGCTGTCGTACGGAAGAGCTGTTCAACCAGACGGTCTCGATGATCAACAACTTCAAGGAGTATTTCCTCTCGCATGGTGAGCCTGTGGGTGAGAATCCCAGTCCTGGCAATAAGGCTGGTGGTATCTCTACCCTTGAGGACAAGGCACTGGGCTGTACGCAGAAGTGTGGCAAGGCCCCTGTAAGTGGTGTGATGGAGTATGGCGACCGTCTGCAGAACAACGGTCTTAACCTGCTCTCCGCACCTGGCAACGACCTCGTGGCAGCTACTGCCCTCGCCTCTTGCGGTTGTCATATCGTGCTCTTCACCACGGGTCGTGGCACGCCCTTCGGCACGTTCGTACCCACGATGAAGATTGCCACCAATCCCGACCTCGCACGACGCAAACAGAACTGGATCGACTTCTCGGCTGGTCAACTCGTCGAGGGCCGTACCATGCAGGAACTCGTGCCAGAGTTCATCGACAAGGTGCTCTCCGTCGCCAGCGGTGAGCAGGCCCGTAACGAAGCCAATGACTATCGCGAGATCTCCATCTTCAAGAATGGCGTTACGCTTTAGTTGACAGTTGAGAGTTGACAATTGAGAGATGAAGAAAGGGCTGTTCGCATTATCACCATTGATGGTGTTCATCGCCTTCTATTTAGTCACCAGCATCATTGCTGGTGACTTCTACAAGATACCCATCACGGTGGCGTTCATGGTCTCGAGCATCTATGCGATTGCGGTGTTCAGAGGTAAACCCCTGAAACAAAGGGTCAACCTTTTCAGCCGTGGGGCGGCTACGGAACAGATGATGCTGATGATCTGGATCTTCGTGCTGGCAGGCGCCTTTGCCCATGCCGCTAAGGCCATGGGCTGCATCGACGCCACGGTGAACCTGACGTTCGCCCTATTGCCTCCCAAGATGATCTTGACAGGGATGTTCCTTGCGGCCTGTTTCGTGTCGATCTCCATCGGCACCAGCGTCGGCACCATCGCAGCCCTCGTACCAATTGCTGTAGGCGCAGCCATCGAGACGCATACAGACCCGGCCCTGATGACCGCCATCATCGTAGGCGGCTCGTTCTTTGGCGACAACCTCTCGTTCATCTCCGACACAACCATCATGGCCACACAGACACAAGGCTGTCGGCTGAGCGACAAGTTCCGCGTGAACAGTTTCATCGTATTCCCCGCTGCCCTGTTAGTGGCCGTCTGCTATCTGTTGATGGGCGACATGGTGGCTCCACCTGAAAAGATTTCACAGGTGGAATGGGTGAAGGTCATCCCCTACCTCGTCGTGCTCATCACCGCCATCTTAGGTATGAACGTGATGGCCGTGCTCACGTTGGGCATCCTGTTGACAGGTCTGATTGGCATCCTGACGGGATCGATAGACCTCTACGGCTGGTTTGGCAGCATGGGTGCAGGCATTCTCTCGATGGGCGAATTGATCATCGTGACGATGATGGCGGGCGGCATGCTCGAGCTCATCCGTCAACAGGGCGGCATCGACTTCATCATCCGTCTGCTCACACGCCATGTCAGCAACAAACGAGGGGCAGAACTGAGTATTGCCGTACTCGTGTCGCTCGTGAATGTGTGTACGGCGAACAATACGGTGGCCATCCTGACCGTTGGCGACATCTCCAAACAAATTGGTGACCGTTTCGGGGTGGACAACCGGAAGTGCGCCTCAATTCTCGATACGTTCTCGTGTACCGTTCAGGGCATGCTCCCATACGGTGCCCAACTGCTCATCGCCGCAGGACTGGCCTCGCTGAGTCCTGTGAGCATCATCCCCTACCTCTACTATCCGTTCGTATTAGGCGTCGTAGCCCTGCTGTCAATCCTGCTCCGCTACCCCCGCCGCTACTCCTAAATCGGACTCGCGTAAACGCTTTTACAAAGCATAGCAACTAAAAGAAATATAATAGCCCTGTGGATATCGTTCAAAGAAATATGTTTCTGCTCCTGAGGAGCGGTGCCTTCCAGACCACGGAGGACTTGGAACCCATGTCGGCCTTCAAGTGGGGACGCCTGTATCAGCTGGCCGTCATGCACAACATCACCCCCTTTGTCTACGACGGCATCATCCGCAACAAAAACCAGTTCTTCCTGCACCTGACGGAGAAGCAGAAGAAAGACTGGGAGAAAGCCATTGCCGACTATCGGGTACAGGAGAGGAAGCAAAACGACGAGGAAGAGGACGAATACCTGCGTCCCGACCGTCTGACGAACCCGTTGCTCAACAAACGGCTGCAAGATATTCTCGACGATGAGCACTCCGACGTGACCAGCCGTCAGTTGCTGCTGATCCTAATCCGTGTAGTGCGCCATCTGTTTAATGAGGGTATGCCCATCCGCCAATTGACGGAACTCGGCATCTTCCTGCGTAAGAACAACCAACGAATTGACTTTCAGACCGTTGAAAAGTGGATAGAGCGCCTGAGACTCACGCAGATGACACAACTGTCAGGCGAGTTCCTTATCCAGTTGTTCGGATTTACAGAAGATGAAATTCCCTTCCTAAAGAACCGGAAAGAGAAACGGATAGACCGTATCGCACAGGAACTGATTGAGTTTACCGACACCCGTTCGCAAGACTGGTATTTCTCCCAGCAGGACGGTGGCATCTTCGTCCACAACACGAACTCATCGGCCACGTTCAGTCATATCAGACGTTCTGCCCGATATTTCAAATACTATCCCTCGGAAAGTGTCACAAACTTCTTTTCGTCGTTCGTTCACTCCCTCTCGCACATAGAAGAGTAATGGACTTTGAACTTTGAGCTTTGAACTTTGAACTTTGAACTTTATGATATCATTGGAGGCGGAAAAATAGCCTGTCCCTGTCTCCTCTTTATTCTGCTTATGAAGTAATCATAAAGTTCAAAGCTCAAAGTTCAAAGTTCAATGTCTAAAGTTCAATGTCTAAACCTGATTTCCCGGAGGCCGTGACGCCCCATGAAACGGCTCTTGTCCACATAGCCGCTGATACCCACGATACGCCCCTTACTCGTGTACTGCCACATGGTGATATCCCTGCCGTCGGCCAGTACGGGCTCCTCCTCCGTATACATCGCAATCATCAGCTTGTAGTCGTCGATCTGACCCAGCAGATGCTTGTTGTAGAAATTGCGGAAGGTATAGAGTAACGGCTGCTGACGATAGGCACGTTCCACCATTCCTAAGAAACGGAAGAGTGAATCGCAGAACTGACGGTCAGTCAGTCCGCCTGTGGTCTCTATATCAATCATCGGGATCAGGTCCTGCTCACCTGGCAGACATTGTGTCTTGAAATTCTCCAACTGCTGCACCAGAGGTGTCTTCGGACGGAAGAAGTGATACGAGCCCACCTTCAGTCCGTAGCGATGCGCCAGTTCGATGTTACGCTCATAACGCTCATCGATACGGTCGCCACCCTCCGTGGCTTTCAGATAGACATACGCCATCTTCGTGTTCTCGCCCACCGTCTCCCAGAACACCTGACCCTGATAGTGCGACAGGTCGATGCCATGCACGTGGCCGCAGGTATCCTCACACATGATATTCGGATCGTAGTTTGGATCGTTCAGGCGCGGGTCTACCGGCTTGATGACAACCGTGCGCTTACGTGAAGCCTTCTTGGTCTTCTTAGGGTGTTTTCTGACTACTTTGTGCGTCTTGGCATGACGCCTTTTATTTGCTTTCGACCGCTGGGCAGACACCTCGCCAATCGCCATCATGGCTACCAGCACCGCCAGCAGTATATATATTTTTCTCATGTTCGTTTCTGTTCGTTATATTAATTCTCTTTCCCGTGAATGATCACTTTGATCTTGGAGATACGATGGCCGTCGAGCTCCGTCACCTCGAAGGTGAAGTTCTTATAGTCCAGCCTTTCATGCTGCTCTGGGAAGTCGCCCTTGATCTCCAGCAGCAGTCCTGCCAGCGAGTCGGCATCGCCTTCCACATCCTCGAACGTATCATCGTCAAGATCCAGGATCTTGAAGAAATCACTCAACAGCGTCTTGCCTTCAAACACATAGGTGTTGGCATTGACGCGGGTATAACTCTTCTCTTCCTCATCGTACTCGTCGTTGATCTCTCCGACGATCTCCTCGAGGATATCCTCCAGCGTGATGAGACCGCTGGTGCCGCCAAACTCGTCGACGACGATGGCAATATGCACCTTGTTCTCCTGGAAGTCCCGCAGCAGGTCGTCGATCTTCTTCGTCTCTGGCACGAAATATGGCGGACGGATGAGCGACTGCCAGCGGAACGACGACGGTTTGGAGAGATGCGGGAGCAAGTCCTTGATATACAGGATGCCACGGATGTTATCGATGGAACCCTGATAGACGGGAATACGCGAATAGTTGTTCTCCACGATGCACTTCAGCACATCGGGGAACGTAGAGCGGAAGTCAAGGTCGACCACATCCTGACGGCTGGTCATCACCTCCTTGGCGGTCTCATCGCCAAATCGGACGATACCTTCCAGCATGTTCTTCTCCTCGCGCAGTTCTTCCTCATCGGTCAGTTCGAGCGCCTGTTCCAGATCGTCCACACTCAGTACATGGTTCTCCTTCTGCATCACTTTCCCTGCCAGGATACCTGAACGGATAAGCACGGACGACAGCGGATAGAACACCCCACGAAGCCGCTTGATGCCAGGTGCGGAGAAACGGCAGAAGGCCAGCGCATGCTGTGTGGCATAGACCTTCGGCATGATCTCACCGAAGAGCAGGAGGAGGAACGTGAGCAGGACGGTGATCACGAGGAACTGCAGCCAGTAGGCATTGCCAAAGTCGACGACATGACTGATGACATAGTTGCAGAGCATGATGATCGTCACGTTCACCAAGTTGTTCGTAATGAGTATGGTGGCCAGCGTACGCTCCGAGTCGTCACGCAGCTCTGAGATTATGCGGTCGGCATCGTTCTTGTCCTCGTCCAGTTCATTGAGATCCTTGGGCGAGAGGGAGAAGAAAGCGATCTCCGATCCTGATGCATAGCCGGAGAACACGAGAAGTATGCACGCCAGAATGGCGCACACGATTGTCCCTGTTGTGGGAACCATGAAAGTGACTTCGTTCAGGATTTGTTGAAGATAGTCCATCATCAGAACGGCAGTCCCTCGTCAGGCTTTGTGTCTGGCTGGGGAGCAGCCAACGGTTCATTGACAGCCCCTGCGGCCGCAGGCTTGGGCGACAGCAACTCTACGTTGTCTGCCCAGATCTCCGTCTGATAGCGGCGCTGTCCCTGTTTATCATCATATGTCGTATAGCGGATGCGTCCTTCCACGTAGAGCTTGTCACCTTTATGCACATACTTCTCTACGATCTCGGCCATGCGGCGCCAGAGGATCACGTTGTGCCAGTCGGTATGATCCGGCACCTGCGTACCGTTCTGCAACGTATAGCCACGTTCTGTCGTAGCCAGGCGGATGCGCGCCACGGCCACGCCCTGATCCACGTATCTTACCTCGGGTTCCTGCCCGACATTACCTATCAACATTACCTTGTTCATAGCAATCAGTCTTTGAATTGATTATTTGGCATAGCCGAGGAAACGGAACTTGAAGTTCTTTCCCTTGGCTGATGGGAACTGACTGCGCTCATCCACCCGCTCACGCAGATAGTCGATGATGCGCTCATAGCAGTCTATGCCGGATGAAGCCTTCAAACGGGCCACGAACAGCGTGTCGCGGTACTGGAACTTGCCTGTGGCAGGCACGAGCAGCACGCGCTTGAAGTTCACCGAGCCCTCATACCAGCCCTCGCACACCTCGTTGAGGCGCGTCAGCACGGGCGAAGCGGCCTTTGCTGCCGGACCCTCGTGAACAGCCTTTTTCTCCTTGAAATCCTGCATCGTGGCTGCCTCGGTCTTGATCACAATGAAATAGATCCTCGGGTGAATCTTATACCGTTTGGGATAAAAAACATCACTGGCGGCATAATCACGGACGTCTGCCTCCAACTCAGGTGTCATCTCTATCTCGTCAATAGACTTGAGGAAGTCGATAGCCTCATCTACTGTGGGAACGAGCGTTTCACGGTCAAAATATCTAAGATATAAATTCATTTGAAAAAAGTTGTTTTCCTAATAAAAGAGCGGAAAACGGGACTCGGACCCGCGACCCCAACCTTGGCAAGGTTGTGCTCTACCAACTGAGCTATTTCCGCAGTAAAAAATGTGTGAAGAGGAGGAGACTCGAACTCCCACGTCGCAATTGACACTACCCCCTCAAAGTAGCGCGTCTACCAATTCCGCCACCTCTCCAACAAATCGCTGAATAAAAAAGAGTGCCCAGAACAGGACTCGAACCTGCACGCCTCGCGGCACACGCACCTGAAACGTGCGCGTCTACCAATTCCGCCACCTGGGCATTTTTTTACATCAGGGCCATTCCCTCATGTCTCTTTTTTGTTCAACAAGTGAGCGGAAAACGGGACTCGGACCCGCGACCCCAACCTTGGCAAGGTTGTGCTCTACCAACTGAGCTATTTCCGCATATCTTCCTTCGAAATCTGGTGAAAAATCCGCCTTTCGGAAGGAGCATTTCTCTAAATGCGGTGCAAAGGTAATGCTTTTTTTGGAACTGACAAACTTTTTGGACGTTTTTTTTCAAAAAAACTGCTAATCCATACGATTTTTGTAGTCTGAGTAGTCAAATTCGCGCAAGATTTCCAGTTTTCCGTCCTCATGCAGCATGCCGATGGAGGGATGGCGCACGCCGTTGAACATGTTCGTCTTCACGGTCGTATAGTGGATCATATCCTCGAAGATCACCTCCTCGCCCACCTGCAACTCATGGTCGAACTGCCAGTATTCCATGAAGTCGCCGCTCAGGCAACTATTCCCCCCAAGTCGGTACAAGCCCCCTAAGTTAGGGGGTTGGGGGTCTGAAGGAGCCTTGTTCAGACCCCTGTCGTCCCCACTTTCCTCTTTCCACTTTCCACTTTCCACAAAAACCGCCCCTCTCACCTCTGGGAAGTACGGCATTTCCAGACAATCGGGCATATGGCAGGTGAAGCTGACATCGAGGATGGCGGTACGGATGCCCTTGTCCTCCACGATATCCACCACATGAGAGACCAGTGGTCCCGTCTGCCAGGCAAAGGCGCTGCCAGGCTCAAGAATCACCTTCAGCCACGGATAGCGCTGATGGAATCCCTGCATCAGGCGGATGAGCAGATCCACATCGTAGTCCTTGCGTGTCATCAGATGGCCTCCGCCAAAGTTGATCCACTCCAACTGCGGGAACCAGCGCGAGAACTTCTCCTCGATATGCCTCAGCGTCCTCTCGAACACGTCTGCCCCACTCTCGCAATGGCAATGACAATGGAATCCACGAATGTCTGACGGCAACTTCTCAGGCAGCTTATCCGCCGTCACGCCAAAGCGCGTGCCAGGAGCGCAGGGGTTATACAGCAGTGTCTCCACCTCCGAATACTCCGGATTCACGCGCAGGCCAATCGACACACCGGCTGCCCGTTCATGGAACCGCTCGTACTGCGACAGTGAATTGAACGTCAGGTGCGACGAACAGGCAACGATTGCATCAAACTCCTCATCAGTATAGGCTGGCGAATACGTATGTGCCGGGGCCCCGAACGCCTCGAAGGCCAGCCGTGCCTCTGCCAGCGAACTGGCGGTGGTCGAACGGATATACTCCTTGAATATCGGGAAGGTCTTCCACAGGGCGAAGGCCTTGAAGGCAAGGATCACCTCTATATCTGCTTTCGCCGCAACTCCGGCGATAAGCGTCAGGTTGCGGCGAAGTTTCTTCTCCTCTATAATATAAATAGGTGTAGGCATTATTGTTTGATTGGAATGAGAACGCTGAACGTACTGCCCTGTCCCTCGACAGACTCCACGGTACAGTCGCCCCCGTTCTTTCGGGCGAAGTCCTGACAGAGCTGCAGGCCCAGTCCGGAGCCTTCCTCACCGCCAGTACCATAGGTGGTCTCACCTTTGTGGAAGATGCTGCCGAGGCGGTCGGCAGCGATACCCACGCCATGGTCGCGGACGCTCACCTTGGCCATCTCTCCTTCCGAACCCATGATGATCTCGATGGAAGAATCCTCTGGCGAGAACTTGATGGCATTCGACAGGAAGTTCCTCACCACGGTCTTGAGCATATCGTTGTCGGCATTCACCACCAACGGTGCATCCGTCTTCTGCAGATCCAGTTTGATGCGCTTCGTAAAGGCGATGGCCTCGAAGATCTCCACCACACCGGGGATGATGTCGTTCAGGTCGAGATCCTGCTTCACCACGGTCAGTCGGCCCGTCTGGCTCTTGGTCCATTTCAGCAGGTTGTCCAACAGGTCGTGCACCTCCTCCGACTCACGGTTGGCTTGGTCGAGCAGCGCATACAGCTCCGGTCCGACGGCTTCAGGGGTAGCCGAAGCCACCACGAGGTTCAGCACCATGCGGATGCTGGCCATGGGCGAGCGCAGGTCGTGGGCAATCACGGAGTACATCTTGTCACGGTTGTCCAGCGTGGCACGCAGCTCTGCGTTCTGCTTCTCGATGATGCGCTTGGCGGCGACGAGCGAGATCTGCTGTGTCACACGCATCACGAGTTCCTCCTTGTTGAAGGGCTTCGTCAGGAAGTCGCTGGCTCCCACCTGGAAACCGTGCACGAGATCCTGCGGTGTGTTCAAGGCGGTGAGGAAGATGATGGGGATATCCTTCGTCCCCTCCTCCTTCTTCAGCACGGTGGCCGTGTCGAAGCCATTCATGTCGGGCATCATCACGTCGAGCAGGATCAGGTCGGGATGCTCTTTCCTGGCCATCTCGATACATGTGGTACCGTTGTTGGCGGTACACACCTGGAACTTCTGGTTCGCCAACAGGATTTTGAGCAGCAACACGTTGCTGACAACATCGTCGACGATCAGTATCTTATAATCGGCGGGATTTAATTTAGCTTCAAACGTCTCAACTGTATCCATTTGCAGTCAGTAATGTTCATAATTTCGGATGCAAATATAATATGAATATTTGAAATCTCCAAAAGATTATGCCATTTTTTGCAAAAAAACTACTCTACAGTCACCGATTTGGCAAGGTTTCGGGGCTGATCGACGTTCTTTCCCTTGCATACTGCCACGTGATAGGCCAGCAGCTGAAGCGGTATCGTGGCCACCAGCGGTTCCAGGCATTCCAGCACGTCGGGCAGCTCGATCACCTCGTCGGCAATCTTTGAAATCACATCGTCGCCCTTCGACACCAGGGCGATCACCCTACCCTGACGGGCCTTGATCTCCTGGATGTTCGACAGCACCTTCTCATACATCGCATTGTGCGTGGCAATCACCACCACGGGCATGTC
>JAEEPF010000111.1 GCA_016284635.1 Prevotella sp. | reverse complement strand
TGCAAGGATTAGGATATTAAAACAATACAAATATGGAGTACATCAGATTATCAAACGGAGTGGAGATGCCGTTGCTGGGCTACGGCGTGTTTCAGGTAAGTCCTGACGAGTGTGAACGATGCGTGACGGATGCGCTGAACGTGGGCTACAGGCTCATCGATACGGCGCAGGCTTACCAGAACGAGGAGGGTGTGGGCGCGGCTTGGCGCAAGAGTGGAATCAAGCGCGAAGACTTGTTCCTCGTGACGAAGGTGTGGATCTCGAACGCAGGCGAGGAGAAAGCCTACAAGAGCATCGACGAGAGCCTGCGCAAGTTGCAGACGGAGTACATCGACCTGCTGCTGATCCATCAGGCCTACGGCGACGTATTCGGCACGTGGCGGGCGATGGAGAAGGCCTATCGAGAGGGCAAGGTGCGCGCTATCGGCGTGAGCAACTTCCAGGCAGGCCGCTTCTTCGACTTTGCGCACTACGTGGAGCTGAAGCCGATGGTGAACCAGTTGCAGTGCAACGCCCTTGCGCAGCAGACGTGTATCGAGCCGATTCACGCTGAGTTCGGCACGAAGGTGATGGCGTGGGGACCGCTTGGCGGACAGGGTGCTGAAGGTATCGTAAAGAGCGAGGTGTTGGCTGCCATTGGAGCGAAGTATGGTAAGACTGCTGCACAGGTTGCCCTCCGCTGGCTCACCCAGCGTGGTATCGTAGCCATCCCCAAATCAACTCACAAGGAGCGCATGGCGCAGAACTTCGACATCTTCGACTTCACACTCTCCGACGATGATATGTCGCAGATTGCCACCCTCAACCAACAGGACGCGGGCTTCATCAATTTCAGTGACCCGCAGTTTGTGAAGTATCTTATTGAGAACTACGGATAATTTCCCAATAATCATTAAATCCCAAGGCGAAGAAGCATCGCTTTGGGATTAATTTCGTATCTTTGCAAAACAAATGATGGATAATGGAAGGATTTGAGATAGCACTGCTGAATACGGCGCGGGACGGACGGATGCCGATGGAGTTCCACGGCGACTACCACGTACACATCATCGTGAGGCGGGGCGTGATGACGTTCTCCGACGGGAAGAACATGTTCACCTCGCGCGAGGGCGACCTGGTGATATGGCAGATGGCAAACACGATACAGGACGTGGCGTACTCGGAAGGTTTCGAGGCCGACTTCCTCATGGTGTCGCCGTCGTTCCTGCAGCAGTACAACCCTGAGATGGTGTGGGCCTCGAAGGGTTTCATCTTCATCCGCATCAACCCGTCGTTCCACCTCGATGAGGAGGGTCTCGCGCTGATGAACGCAGACTTCGAGCTGTTCCGCCGCCGTCTGAGCATGAGGGAAGAGACGTTCCGTCGCGAGGTGCTGGGTCGTGTGATGCAGATATTCCTCTACGACCTCTGGACGGTATATCAGCACCAAATGGCGCAGATGGAAACCACGGACAATACGGCACGGATATTCCTGCGCTTCCTCACCCTGTCGCAGCAACATGCCCGCACGGAGCGCGAGGTGGCCTTCTATGCCGACAAGCTGTGTATCACGCCGAAGTACCTCTCGCAGGTGAGCCGCACCGTCACGGGCCTGCCCGCCTCGCAGTGGATACAGTTCTATGCCGCTTTCGAACTGGTGTCGCTGCTTAACGATACCAGCAAGACGCTCACCGAGGTCAGCGACCTGATGGGCTTTGAAAACCTCTCACATTTCTCGCGCTACACCAAGAAAACCTTAGGCAAATCGCCGTCGGAGTACCGCCAGAAATAGCCCCAAACAGCAGTTTCGGCAAAATTGGTAAATCCAGCCGCAAAATGTGTAACAACATCTTGCGGCTTTCTTCGTACCTTTGCGGCGTGATTCATAATCACACCGCGAAGTCAGGCTGCGCCTCGGCATAAAGCGAGCTTTCTGCACTCGGCTTGCACTGACTTTGCACCGTGAAACAATTAAAACGTGTAATGATATGAAGAAATTAATTATCGCCGTAGTTTTTGCCCTGACAGGCGTGGGCAGCGTGAATGCACAAGTGGAAGACCAGCTGGCACTGAAGCGACTGGTTGACACATTCTCTATTCTGGCCGACGTGAAGGACGTCAAAGGTCAGCTCGAACTCTTCACCGACGATGCCGAGGTCATCTCGAAGGCTGGCGACCAGGTCTTCACTACGAAGGGCAAGCAGCAGATAGGCGATGCTTTCTCGGGCTTCCTCGCCCTGTTCGAGGTGGTGTATCACCTGAACGGACAGCAGACGGTGGACATCAGCGGCGACACGGCTACGGGCATCAGCTACTGCCACGTGACACTCATCGGCGGCGGCAGGAAACAGCAGAGCGGCGTGCGCTATCGCGACACATACGTGAAGCAGGATGGCCGTTGGCTCATCAAGAAGCGCGAGTCGGACTTTATGTTCACAACGAATGAGGAAATGAAACAGTAAACTCGAAGGAATATGGATATTTTTGAAAGACTTCGTTCTGGGGCTGACGTCGATATGGCGACACCCGACTATGCAGAGGCCATCGAGCACATGACGCACTGCGCCGGCATCTGTTTCAAGATTAATACCACGGCTCCTACGCCAGAGCTGATTCGCCCTTTGGAAGAAGAACTATTTGACGGCCAGCTCGACGCAACGAGCTATCTGATGCCACCCGTACAGATTGACTTCGCCCGGCAGATGAAGATAGGCCGCGGCGTGTTCGTAAACCACTCGCTCACATGTATGGCGGCAGGCGGCATCACCATCGACGACGGCGTGATGATAGGTCCCAACGTGCGCATCGTCACCGACAACCACGACTTCCAGAACCGCATGGTGCTGCGCTGCCGTCCTGTCCACATAGGCCGTAACGCCTGGATCGGTGTGGGAGCCATCATCCTGCCCGGTGTCACCATCGGCGAGAATGCCGTCGTGGCCGCAGGAGCCGTCGTTACCAAGGACGTTGCTCCCAACACCATCGTAGGCGGCAATCCTGCAAAGTTTATCAAGGCAATATAATAAAGGTATAAGGTTATGAAGAAAATGATGATTCTCTGGGCATTCAGCCTGATGACTGTGACGGCCTGCAGCAGCGAGACTGAAAGACAGGAGCCGACAGAAACGGAACAACAAACAAATAAGGATCAGACAATGGAACAGACAAATGGAAACCAGACGTATCTGACACTGAACAACGGTGTGCAGATGCCCCAGTTCGGACTCGGTGTGTACAGCATTCCGGCAGGGGAAGTGACTTACAACTCGGTGATGACGGCTCTCAAGGCGGGCTACCGCCACATCGACACCGCCCATGCCTACCATAACGAGCGTAGTGTGGGACAGGCCGTGAAGGACAGCGGCATCTCGCGCGACAGCATCTGGATTACCAGCAAGCTATGGCCCAACGAGTACGGTGAGGGCAAGACGCTGGCGGCCATCGACCGCATGCTGGGCCGACTCGGGCTGGAGTACATCGACCTCGTGTATTTCCACCAGTCGATAGGCGATTACGTAGGCGGCTGGCGCGAGATGGAGCAGGCACTTGAGAGCGGCAAGGTTCGCGCCATCGGCATTTCGAACTTCGACGTGACGGACTCCATCTGGAACTCGCTCGTAGAGACAGCCCGCATCAAACCGCAGATTGTGCAGATAGAGTGCCACCCCTATGCCCAGCGTCGCCATTGGCGCGAGATGGCAGCCAAGCACGACATCAAAATTGAGTGCTGGTTCCCCCTCGGCGGACGCGACTCGAAGGGCGAAATCCTGCGCAACCCTGTCATCAACGACATCGCCAAGGCGCACGGCAAATCGGCTGCCCAGGTCATCATCCGCTGGCACCTGCAGGAAGGCTTCTCCGTCATCCCCGGCTCGTCGAATCCCGCCCACATCCGTGAGAACATCGAGGTATTCGACTTCGCCCTGACCGCCGAGGAGATGCAGCAGATCCGTGCTCTCAATAAGGAGCAGCGCTACTTCAACATGCCATACGAGCAGCAGAAGCAGTGGTTCTCGCAGTGGAATCCTACGGACTGATCCTCTTAGGCGACAGACTCTGGCGGTACTCGCTGGGCGAGAGGGCGAAGTGTTTCTTGAACATGCGAGTGAAGTGCTGGGGGTATTCGAAGCCGAGGAGGTCGGCAGTCTCGGTGATGGTGTGGCCTGAGGCGAGAAGCGTCTGGGCGCGCTGCATCACGTGGCGGCGGATAGCAGCGGTGGCGGTGTCGCCGGTCAGTTGGCGGATTAGGTCACCGAAGTAATTGGGCGAGAGGAACAGCTCCTGGGCGCAGTAACGCACCGTGGGCAGACCGTAGCGCTTGTATAGCTGCTGGTCGTAGTAGCGCTTCAGCAGAGCATCGAAGCGTACCAACAGGTCGTTGGTGGCGGTCTGTGCCTCGGCCTTAAACTGGCGCTCGTAGAAGCGGGCGCAGTATTCCAGGATGAGTTCGATGAACGTCGTCACGATGTTCCGCAGGTGCGGGTCGTCGGCATGCGTCTGCAACTCGTGGCGAATCATCTTCATACACATCGCCAGCGTGCGCTGTTCGTCAGGCAGCATCCGCAGGGCCTCGCTGTCGTAGTAGGAGAAGAAGTGGTAGTCGTCGATGCGTTTCTCCAGCGCGGTGCCGGCAATTAGCTGCGGCGAGAACATCATCACCCAGCCCCTGATGTGGATAATCTCGCCATCGTCGGTCACGCCGCCCTTCTGACCAGGTGCCACGCACATCAGCGAACCCGATGAAAAGCGGTACTCACCCTGTCCGTAGCTGATGGTGTAAGGGCTCTCTTCTACCAACCAGATGCCATACACGCCGTAGTTGCACAGGGCATGACGGCAGTGTTCCAGTTCGTCGTAGTGCACCACGCAGATGTTATCGTGCAGCACTTCGGCACCCACGTATCGGGCGTAGTCGTTAGGGCTGTTTACCTGTAGAATCTTCTCCATAATCGACCAATTTTGGTGCAAATATACCACTTTTTTTGCAGATTCCGTAAAAATGGTAAGTCAATCCGTAAATTGTTTAGCATATTGTAACGTTTTTCGCCGTACCTTTGCACCCAGATTACAAATACGAACATTTAAAACGAAAAAATTTATGAGCAAAATCGCATTAGGAACCTGGGCCTGGGGCGCAGGAGCATTCGGAGGAGACTCCGTGTTTGGAAGCAACACCAACGTTGAAAACTTGAAGCCGGTATTCGATGCCGCCATGAAGGCTGGATTGAATCTCTGGGATACAGCCACCGTGTATGGCATGGGCGAGTCGGAGAAGATTCTGGCATCGCTGGCCAAAGATTACAAGCGCGAGGAGGTGGAAATCAGCACCAAGTTCACGCCGCAGCTGGCCGAGGTATATGAAAATAGCGTGGAGAAGATGGCCAATGCCTCTATCGAGCGTATGGGCTGTGACTATATCGACATCTACTGGATTCACAACCCGATGGACGTGGAGCGCTGGACACCAGGACTGATTCCCCTGTTGCAGTCGGGAAAGGTGAAGCGCGTGGGTGTTTCCAACCACAACATTGCTGAAATCAGGCGTGCCAACGAGATTCTGGGCGAGGCAGGCTTCAAGGTAAGTGCCGTGCAGAACCACTTCTCCCTACTCTACCGTTCGTCGGAGAAAGGCGGCGTGCTGGATTATTGCAAGGAGAACGGCATCGAGTTCTGGGCCTACATGGTGCTGGAACAGGGAGCCCTCTCTGGTAAATATAATAAGGAGAACCCGCTGCCAGCAGAGAGTGACCGCGGCAAGAAGTACAACCCCGTGCTGCCACAACTGGAGGCACTGACCAACGAGATGACCGCCATCGGACAGAAATATGGTGCATCATGCTCTCAGATTGGTATCGCGTGGGCCATCGCCAAGGGAACGCTGCCCATCATCGGAGCCACGAAGGAGCGTCACGTCGTAGAGGCTGCCGAGGCTGCCAAGATTCAGCTGACTGCTGAGGAAATCGCCAAACTCGAAGCCCTTGCCGATGCCACCGGCATCGATACCCGTGGCGGTTGGGAACACAGTATGGAGTAGCCCCCAGCCCCTCTCTAAATGGATGGGAGTAAATAGACTCAGGATGAAAAGGATTAGAACTATTTTATTTGCAACAATGATTGCAACTGCGACAATGGCTCAGGGCGTGGTGGATGTGCATAGCCACATCATCACTCCTGAGTTCATCTCGTCACTTGAGAATGAGGGACGACTGATGGACGAGGGATTTCCTTTGCCAAAATACAATGTGGAGAGTCATCTGAAGTGGATGGATGAAACTGGTGTCGAGACATCGGTTCTGACGTTGGCGGCACCACAACCTTCGTCTGCAGAAGTAGTGAGACAAACTAATGAGGCTGCTGCTCGTATCAAGCGCGAACATCCAGGGCGGTTCCTGTTTTGTGCAGCACTACCCCTACCCGATGTGAATGCCGCTATCCGCGAGGCCATCTATGCACTCGACACGCTGAAAGCCGACGGCATCAAATTGGCCACGAACGTCCGGAACAGCGAGAGCCATCAAGCTTGCTTGAATGGCCGAGTCGTGACGGACGAAGACGAAGTCAATGTTAGCGGGCAATACCTCGGAGCACCTGAACTCGACACACTTTTCTCCGTATTGAACGAGCGACGGGCAGTCATCATTCTGCACCCCCATCGGCCAGAACCCGTGAATCGCCAGGTGATGCAGCAGACGCCGCTTGCCATGCAGGAATACCTCTCAGAAACTACCCGCGCCGTAACAAACATGATTTCACGAAATGTATTGGCCCGCTACAATCATATCAAGGTGGTGGTGCCTCATTGCGGAGCCTATCTGCCACTGGCCGTACCTCGCATGAAGTCACTGACGCCCGTGATGCAGGCCAACAAGATGGTGGGCGAGATTGACTACGAGGCCAACCTCCGAGCCCTCTACTACGATCTTGCAGGAGCACACTCGCCTGAGGTCATCCGTATGATGCTCACCATCACCACGCCCGACCACTTGCTCTACGGCTCCGACTATCCCTACGTTGCCTCGCAGGTGCTCACACAGAGTCTTGCAAGGATGAAGAAGTATCTAAGTGACGAGACAGACCTCGCACCATTTCGCGAGATGATTCTCTACAAAAATGCCAATGAATTATTTAAATAACAGATGTATATGAAAAAATTATTGTTTTTCGTTTGTACCATGCTTACATGGCTGTGTACAGACGCAACGGCAAAAACACTTGTGGTGTATTACAGTTATACCGGAAATTGCCGTGAGATCGTGACCACGCTGACTAGCCAAATTCAGGCTGACATGCTGGAGATTCAGCCAGCCGAGAAGGGACTGAAGTACGAGGCCAACAATTACGCATTGGGTACACAGTTGCTCAATGCCATCAAGGCCAACCCCAACGATGCCGGCAGCTATCCTGCCATCGATCCCATAGCGACATCGCTGGACGATTACGAAACCATCATCATCGTCACACCGCTGTGGTGGAGCCAGATGGCGGCCAATATGCAGACATACCTGTTCAACTATGGACCACAGATGGCTGGCAAGAATGTCGGATTGATAGTATCGAGTGCCAGCAGCGGCATCAGCGGTGTGGTCGCCGACTGCAAGCGTCTTGTACCTGACGGCAAATACTTCAGCGAAAACCTCTGGATCAATCACTCCAATCACTCAAATCGGACAACATTGATCCAGGACTGGCTCACTGCCATTGACTATAATACCGCTACTGGCATCAGCGAGACCAAAACCACGACAACAACACCCACCCGCATCTACGACTTGAGAGGCCGGCTGATGGTTGAGGAGCCATCGAAAGGAATATACATTAAAAACGGCAAGAAGGTTACAAGATGATGAGACAGTTGGTAATGACGACAGCAATGATGGCTTTATCGGCTTGCACAGCTGGGGCACAGGATGAAGGAATGGTGCTCATAGAAGGTGGCACGTTCCAGATGGGAAGCCCAGCTACAGAGCCGGAGCGGGATGCTGACGAGACACTCCATGAGGTGACTGTTGCCGACTTCATGATGTCACGGACAGAGGTGTCGCAGCAGGAGTATGAGCGTGTGATGGGTAAGAACCCGAGTGAGCGTAAAGGCAACAGCCTGCCTGTTGAGAATGTGACGTGGTATGATGCCATCGCCTACTGCAATGCGCTGAGCCAACTGGAGGGGCTTACACCTTGTTATAATATAAGCGGCACCACTGTCACCTGGCGACTCGATGCCAACGGCTACCGTCTGCCCACGGAGGCAGAATGGGAGTATGCGGCCCGTGGCGGACGGCAGACACCGTTCAACTTTGGCGACTACGTTCACGACTCGGATGCCAACTGCTACAATGCCTACGGCTACAACAACGATGCCAGCGGACATTGGGTGAACGACTACCTTCAGCATACGGTGGCGGTCACGGATTATCCCGCCAATGCCTACGGACTGCACAACATGCACGGCAACGTGGCTGAGTGGACGTGGGACTGGTATGCCGAATACGGTACGGATGCCGAAGAAGGCCGATACAAGGTTGTGCGCGGCGGTGGCTGGAACGATTTCCCCAAGCATATCCGCTCGGCCTATCGCAGTGCCTTCCCTGCCGATGTACCTCTGTATGCCACAGGCTTCCGTGTGGTGCGCAGTGCCGCTACGGCTTCGGGCGAGCGGAAGAGCATCAGCACAGCCAAGGCCAAAAATCCCGGCGGCAAGGTGCTCATCGCCTATTTCTCGCAGACTGGCAACACCGACGGGCTGGCACAGATTATCCACGAAATGACGGGCTACGACATCTTCCGCATCGAGCGAGCCACTCCCTATTCGGCCACCTACAACTCGCAGGGACTCTATGCCGAGGCACTCACGGAATATCGCAATCAGGCCGTGCCCGAACTGAAAGCCTACGTGCCCAACTTGGCCGACTACGACGTCATCCTCTTGGGCTACTGCAACTGGTGGGCATCTATTCCCGCTCCCGTCCGCTCATTCTTGAAGCACGACGACTTCAGCGGCAAGACCATCGTGCCCTTCTGCTCAATGGGTGGCGGACGCTTCGGCCAGACCATCAGTGCCATTGCTAAACTGGCTCCCGAGAGCGTTATCCTCAAAGGTCTCGACGTCACCTATTCCTCTTACGACCGCACGGCCATCCGCTCATGGCTCGACGGCATCAGCCAGTATCAGCAGACCTCCGGCATAAGCGCTGTGAAGCAGGGAAACATGAGTAGTGACGTGTACTATTCCCTCAACGGTCAGAAAGTAAAAGAACCACACAGGGGAATTTATATTGTAAATGGCGAGAAACGAATCATAGAATAAATTATGGATATAAACGAGAAGAATATCAGCCGCAGGGGATTCCTGAAGACGGCGGCAGCTATTGGTACGGCAATGGCCGTGGAGCCGGTGCTGGAAAAGGTGCAGGCAGCAAACAGACTGGTTGCGAAAGACAATTATCGTGTGCCCACAAAGCATGAGGGTATGCAGTACCGTACGCTGGGTAGTGGCCGTGCGGCCATGACGGTATCTGCACTGGGGTTCGGCTGCATGGGCATGACCTACAACCGTTCACAGCACCCATCGAAGGAGCAGATGACACGCTTGCTGCATGAAGCTGTCAGTCGTGGCGTGACGCTTTTCGACACAGCAATCATCTACGGTCCGCTGCACAACGAGGAGTTCGTGGGCGAGGCGCTGGCTCCATATAAAAACAAGGTATTTGTCACCACCAAGTTCGGCCACGAGGTCGTTAATGGGAAAGCCACAGGGCGGCAGACTAGCCGTCCCAGCGTGGTGCGCCAATATTGTGAGGACTCGCTGCGTCGGCTGCGCATTGACAGCATCCCGCTGTTCTACCAGCACCGATTCGACCGTGACACTCCCATCGAGGAGGTGGCAGACTGCATCAGCAACCTCATCCGCGAGGGCAAGGTGCAGAGGTGGGGACTGTGCGAGGTGTCGGCAGACATCATTCGCCGCGCCCACAAGGTTTGTCCGCTGACGGCCATCCAGAGCGAGTTGCACTTAATGCACCGCCTGGTGGAGCAGAACGATGTGCTCAACACCTGTCGTGAACTCGGCATCGGCTTCGTACCCTATAGTCCCATCAACCGAGGATTCCTCGGTGGTTGCATCAACGAGTTCACCCAGTTCGACACCACGAATGACAACCGCCACACGCTACCCCGGTTCCAGCCCGAAGCCCTGCGCCAGAACACGCGCATCGTGAATGTGCTGCAACAGTTCGGACGCACCCGTGGCATGACATCGGCACAGGTTGCACTCGCCTGGCTGCTGAATAAGGCTCCGTTCATCGTGCCCATCCCCGGCACCACCAAGACGGCCCATTTCGAGGAAAACCTGCACACGCTCGACTTCCTGTTTAGCGACAGCGAATGGGCAGAACTGGAGCAGCAGGTAGCGGCCATCCCCGTTGTGGGCGACCGCTACGGAGCCGATCAGCAGAAACAAGTCATGTAATATAACGGAAACATCAAATGGATAAAAGAAGTATTTTTGAACGGGACTATGCCGGTGAGCCGGTATCGCCCAACGAGCCGGACTATCAGCTGCTGATAGCCGATATTGAGGACTGTATGGCTAAGGCCAACGAACTTAATAGCGGGCGTTTCTCCTTTGCGGAGGCCCGCAAGCGTTTCGGTGAGATTATCGGACAGGAGATTGACGACAGCAGCCTGATTATGCCGCCCGTCTATATCGACTACGGCAAGCACGTCAAGATGGGCAAGGGCTGTGTCATCCAGCAGTGCTGCACATTCTTCGGACGCTGTGGCATCGAACTGGGCAATGGTGTGTTTGTAGGTCCGAAGGTGAATCTCATCACCATCAACCACGACCCCAACCCCGAGAACCGCTCTACCACCTACGGAAAGAAAATCGTCATCGATGACAATGTGTGGATAGGCATCGCTGCCACCATCCTGCCAGGCGTACACCTCGGCTACGGCTGCATCGTCGGTGCCAATACCGTGGTAACAAAGGATGTTCCTGCATACGCTATCGTGGCAGGCAATCCCGCCAAGATTATCAAGTATATTGAGCATTAACTATCCTTGTAAGACAGATATAATGGCAATGAAACAGAAATTTTTCCTTATGTTGTTCGCCCTTGCGCTATCCGTCACGGCTGTGGCACAAGAGACGATTTTTCCGGCGAAGTTCACGGCTCCTACCGAGTTTAACACGGGCAAGGTGCATATATCGGTACTGAGTCGTAGTGAGCATCAGATGACCACCAACTTCCTCTTCGAGCGGGGTAGCCGCAACTCGTGGCACTATCACCCGAAAGCCACGCAGGTGCTGATGGTGCTCAGCGGCGAGGCCTACTATCAGGAGGAGGGCAAGTCCAAGCAACTGCTCCGCAAGGGAGATGTGGTGACAACGGCTCCCAACGTGCATCATTGGAATGGTGCCACGCCGTGGAGCGACTGCGAGTGTATGACGGTCAGCGACATCGTCCCAGGCGAGGAACATGCCGTGCAATTGAAGAAAGTGACCGACGAGGAATTTGCATCCCCCATCAAACATGAGACAATGATTGTAAGATTAGCCGAAATCGAGGTATATCCAGAGCATCTGCAGGAATACCTGAAGTTTGCCAACGAGGTGGACCGACAGAGTGTGGAGCGCGAGCCGGGCGTCGTCTGCCTCTTCCCGATGCAGAGTGCCGATGACTCCACGCAGATCCGCATCCTCGAAATCTATGCCTCGGAG
>JAEEPF010000007.1 GCA_016284635.1 Prevotella sp. | reverse complement strand
TTTTTCCATAATTGCTAATTGTTTATTTTGAAATGAATAATCCTTTTCGACGTGCAAAATTAGTTTATTTTTGTTAGAAATACAAAAGAAAACAGGCTAAATTCGACTTTTTAATATTTTTTGTGTCGTAAAGGCTTGGTATCTCGAAAAAAATGCTTATCTTTGCTTTGTCAATTTAGCAAATAACACTTTTTTAAGGAGGAAAAGAACATGGCAAACAAGAGAAGATTAAAGAAAAGGATCAACCTGATCTGTGAGGCATTATTTGCAGAATGTGTGGCAGTGTCGCTCTACGGACCGTCACCTCATAAGGAGAATCTGAATGCGCACGCGTTCTCGATTGTGAAGTTGCAGGACAACGCCATCCGTCGCGTGTCTCACCCTGAACCTGGCATTCCTGCCAAGCAATATTATAAGGATCTGCGAGAGAAGTTCAGTGCACATGTCAGTGACATCCTCGATCAGATAAACGCTTAGAAGACTCATGTGGAAATCAATTTGTAACTGGCTGTTGTACAAAAGAATGGGATGGTCCGTTGAAGTAACAGAAGACCATCCCGACAAGTTTATCATCTGCCTCGCCCCACACACGAGCAACTGGGATTTCATCCTCGGATTGCTATACAGCAGGGCGAGAGGCATGCAGTGTAATTTCATGATGAAGAAAGAGTGGTTCTTCTGGCCCCTCGGCCCCATCTTCCGTCGTCTGGGCGGCATCCCCGTGTATCGTCAGAAGAAGACGAGCATGACTGATGCGATGGCTGAGGCGGCAAAGAAGGCTAAGACCTTCCACCTCTGCATCACCCCTGAGGGCACGCGCTCGAAGACGGCAGACTGGAAGAAGGGCTTCTATTTCATTGCCCTGAAAGCAGGACTTCCCATCCTGCTCTATGGCGTCGACTACCAGCAGAAGCGCATTGTCTGCACCAAGACCGTCATCCCTTCCGGCGACCTGGATTGCGACATGAGGGACATCAAAGTGTATTACAAGGACTTCAAGGGGAAGAAGCCCGAGAACTTTACCATTGGAGAACTCGCATGAAAAGAATTTGTCTGATTACCCTTGCTGCCTTACTGATACTCCCTGCTAACGCACAACAGGACATCAAGAAGTCGCTCGACAACTATTTCAGAGCATACCGTCCCTACGGACAACTCGTACGTTCGGCCTCACGCCTGCAAAGCATTACCGTCAATGATACTACCAAGACTGTCGAGGTCTGTGCCGACTCACACTTTGGCGAACAGCTCTTCACCCCCAAGTCCGCTGAGGATATCTACGACGCAGTGAAGAAGATCGTCTCCCCCGCCTATAAGCATTATAAGCTCGTTGTGAAGACCGGTGGGTGGGATATCCGTCAGCTGGTGCCTACCCGTTTGCAGAAAGACCAGGACCCCAGCCGTCTGTGGGGTGACATTGACTATACAGGTCGCCCATGGGTAAGAAACGCCTCTATACCTTATAATATTACACGCGGTCTGCAAAATCGTCATCTCTCCGTCTGGGCCAGCCACGGACGCTATTACAGTCTCAAGGACCACATGTGGCGCTGGCAGCGCCCTGCCCTCTTCGGTACCCGTGAGGACCTGTTCACGCAGACCATCGTCACACCCTACCTCATCCCAATGCTGGAGAAAGCCGGTGCCGTTGTGTTCACTCCCCGTGAACGTGACTGGCAGGACCATGAGGCCGTGATCGACAACGATACCCGTAAGTCTGCTGACGGATCACGCTATAAAGAGGTCAAAGGCCTCTTCGACTGGCATCCCACCAAAATCCCCGGCTTTGCCTTCCACGAAGGCGGCTATGAGGAAAAGGAGAATCCCTTTGAGGCTGGTACCGCGCGTCAGACCAATATCGTCCAAGACGACGGCATGAAGAGCACCATCACCTGGTATCCGACCATACCTGAGTCTGGTCAGTATGCCGTCTACGTGAGTTACCAGACCGTTGAAGGCAGCATCGACGATGCCCACTACACCGTCTGGCATCAGGGCATTCCAACAGAGTTCCGCGTGAACCAGCAGATGGGTGGTTCCACATGGGTGTATCTCGGCACGTTCCAGTTTGACGAAGGCAACAATGAGCGCAACTGTGTTGTGATCGACAACCTCAGTGACCGCGACGGCATCGTCACAGCCGACGGTGTGCGTTTCGGTGGCGGTATGGGTAACATCGCCCGCGAGGGGGAAATAAGTCTTCTGCCACGCTGTTTTGAAGGCTCACGCTACTATGCCCAGTGGGCAGGCATGCCCTATTCCGTCTATAGCACCAAGGACGGACAAGATGACTATGGCGATGACATCAATGCCCGTTCCTGCATGACTAACGAACTCGCTGGCGGTTCCTGTTATATGCCCGATACCACAGGCCGTAACGTGCCCATCGAACTCACACTGGCCGTACATAGCGACGCAGGCTATATTGCTGACGGCAAGACGCACACGGGAACCCTCGCCGTCTGCACCACATATATGAACGACAGCATCCTCAGCACTGGCCGCAGCCGTCTGGCATCACGTGACCTTGCCGATGAGCTGCTCACCATCATCCCCAATGAGATGCAGGCTATCTACCACGAGTGGCAGCGGCGCGAACTTTTCGACCGCAACTACTCTGAGAGCCGTGTGCCGAAGGTGCCCAGTGCCATCATCGAGACCATGTCGCACCAGAACTTCGCCGACATGCGCTTCGGGCAGGATCCCAACTTCCGCTTCAACCTCGCACGCAGCATCTACAAGACGCTGCTGCGCTACATCTGCCGCATGCACCATGTGCCCTTCGTCGTATCCCCCCTCACCCCAGACCACGTATATGTCGTCCTCACCAATAAGGGTGAGGCTGAGGTTCACTGGACGACCGTTGAGGACCCCCTCGAACCCACAGCCAAGCCTTCCGGCTTTATCGTCTATACGGCTACAGGTAGAGGCGGCTTCGACAACGGACAGTATATCAAAGGCCGTGGCCACAGCAGCGTGAAGATTCCCATCTCACCTGGCCGTCAATACTCCTTCCGCGTGGCAGCCGTCAATGAGGGTGGCGAGAGCTTCCCCAGTGAGGTGGTGTCATGCTATTATGCTCCTCAGGCAGAGAAGACCATCCTCATCGTCAACGGCTTCCACAGGCTCTCCTCGCCCGCCGTGCGCGACAATGCTGCCGAACAGGGCTTCGACCTCGAATACGATGCGGGTGTAACCTATGGCCGTACGGCAGGATGGCTGGGTTATCAGACCTGTTTCAATAAGGCTGCGATGGGCAAGGAGACCACCAGCGGACTCGGCTATACTGACGAGACACTGGCAGGAACGTTTATCGCAGGCAATGACTTCAACTATATCCGCACCCATGCCAATGCCATCTCCAATACCGGACTGTATAGTATTGTCAGCTGTTCCTCAGAGGCTCTCGAGACCAACGAGGTCATACCGCTGAAATACGATATGATAGACCTCATCCTCGGCCTCGAAAAGAAAGACGGTCACTCGCTGCGACCCTATCAGACCCTGACGCCGATGATGCGCCAGCACCTGCAGCTGTTCACCTCACGTGGCGGTGCCCTGCTCGTAAGTGGTTCCTACATCGGTGCAGACAACAGGCTGCCTGCCGACCGCCGTTATCTCGAAGAAGTGCTCAAGTGCAACTATCTGGGTACAGATGCCGATACGCTGCGCCGTAACACGATCAGCGGCCTCGGCACCACCTTCGCCTTCCACCGTCAGCTGAATGCGGAACACTATGCTGCCACGCATCCCGACGTGCTCCAGCCGATAGCACCGGCCTTCTGTGCCATGCGCTATGCCGACCAGCAGAGTGCCTGCGTCGCCTACAACGGCACAGACTACAAGGCCATGACCCTCGGCTTCCCCTTCGAGTGCATCAAGGAGGAGTATGTGCGCTTTGCCCTCATGCGGGGTATCCTAAAGTTCCTGTTACCGTAGATAATCAATCATTAATTATATAATTAACAACCAAAAATCAATTTAACATGAAGATTCAGACCAATTCCTCAGGTACCCGGAGTATCGAGATTCAGGAGGTACACCTCCAGACCATCGAGAAGTATCAGCTGCTGCGCGACCTCATTGATTCCAACGGTTACGTAGACGAGCAGGTGTTAGACAAACTGAAACTGAACGTGCGCGCACTACTCGAAGCACAGGCAGGACTCGACAAAGACCTGCTCGACCTCTGCCTCGACGTCATCTATCACCCAAACATGAAAGCCTTCGGTCTGCAACAGCTCGTGCTGTTGTACATCAACTGGAAGGACAAGGGCAACGACAACCTCGGCTCCACCACCCGGGCCATTCAGGGAACCCCATTTAATTGAAGAAATGAAAAGGAAGTTAAAGGGAAGTTATAGCTTCGCTTGGAAGTTAAAAGGACATATGTCATGCTACTTCATCAAGGGCAAAAGTATTGTCTCTTCAATTCTCTTTAACTTCCCTTTAACTTCCCTTTAACTTCAAGAAGCATGGATTATAGGCTGACGGACTTTCTGCCGACGACGAAGAAGGAGTTGAAACTCAGGGGATGGGATGAACTCGATGTCATCCTGTTCTCGGGTGATGCCTACGTGGACCATCCTTCGTTTGGTGCAGCCGTCATCGGACGAACGCTCGAGGCAGCAGGCTACCGCGTGGCCATCGTCCCGCAGCCAGACTGGCACGGTGACTTCCGCGACTTCAAGAAACTCGGGCGTCCCCGACTCTTCTTCGGCATCTCACCCGGCTGTATGGACTCGATGGTGAACAAGTACACTGCCAACCGTCGTCTGCGCTCCGAGGATGCCTACTCACCTGACGGTCGTCATGACATGCGTCCGGAATACCCCACCATTGTCTACACGAAGATTCTCAAGCAGCTTTATCCCGACGTGCCCGTCATCCTTGGCGGCATAGAGGCCTCCCTGCGACGCCTCACGCATTATGACTACTGGCAAGACCAGCTCCGTCCTTGTATTCTTTGCGACTCAGGTGCAGACATGATCACCTACGGCATGGGCGAGAAGCCGACCCTCGAACTCGCCCGCCGTCTCAGTGAGCAATTTGAGCATCGGACTGACACGGACTTCCACGGACTATCTGAGTCCGAGCCAGTCCGTGTCAGCCCGATGCAAATTCCCCACGACATTCCGCAGACGGTCTATCTCTCTGCCGACGTCCAGCCCACGCCTGATGACATCGTGCTCCACAGTCACGAGGAGTGCCTCCGCAACAAACGTGCCCAGGCAGAGAATTTCCGCCACATCGAGGAGCAGTCGAACATGATCCATGCCCAGCGATTGATTCAGAGGGTGGGTAACGTGATGGTCGTTGTCAATCCCCCATACCCGCCGATGACCACCGAGGAGCTCGACGCCTCCTTCGACCTGCCCTACACCCGTCAGCCCCATCCGAAGTACAAAGGCAAGCACATCCCCGCCTACGACATGATCAAACATTCGGTCAACATCCATCGCGGATGCTTCGGAGGATGTGCCTTCTGCACCATCTCCGCCCATCAGGGGAAGTTCATCGCCTGCCGCTCCAAGGAGAGTATCTTGAAAGAGGTGAAGCAAGTCATTGAGATGCCCGACTTCAAAGGCTACCTCTCCGACCTTGGCGGACCCTCTGCCAACATGTACGGCATGCATGGCCGTAACCATAACGCCTGTGAGAAATGCAAGCGTCCCAGTTGCATCCATCCGCAGATCTGTCCTAATCTTAACACCGACCACTCGAAGCTTCTCGACATCTATCACGCCGTCGATGCCCTCCCAGGCATCAAGAGCAGCTTCATCGGCAGCGGTGTGCGTTACGACCTGTTATTATATAAAGGTAAGGACGAGGCCGCGAATCGATCTGCCGAGGAATACACCCGTGAACTTATTACCCGTCATGTCTCTGGCCGTCTGAAGGTGGCCCCAGAGCATACCTCCGACCGTGTGCTCCACCTCATGCGCAAGCCCTCGTTCCAGCAGTTCTATGCCTTCAAACGCATCTTCGACCGTATCAACCGCGAAGAGAACCTGCACCAGCAGATCATCCCCTACTTCATCTCCTCCCATCCTGGCTGCCATGAGGAAGATATGGCCGAACTCGCCGTCATCACCAAGGGCCTCGACTTCCACCTCGAACAGGTTCAAGACTTTACGCCAACCCCGATGACCATAGCCACCGAGACTTGGTACACCGGCTACGACCCCTATACGCTCGAACCTGTCTTTTCTGCGAAAAGTCAGAAAGAAAAACTCGCCCAGCGGCAGTATTTCTTCTGGTATAAGCCTGAGAAACGACGTATTATTGAACAGAGCCTCCGCCGCATCGGACGGCCTGACCTCATACCACGGCTCTATACCTCCACTTCTCACTCTACAAATGAAAATCATCGAACAAAGTCTCATACCGAAGAATCCTCAAAAGAAAAGCGAGGACGGAATCGTCGTCACAAATGACTTCATCGCTGTTATCGACGGCTCCACCTCGAAGGCCAAGCACCAATGGAGTTCCCGTATGTCGAACGGCCGCTATGCGATGACCGTCGTCAGTCAAGTCATCCGTAAGATGGCCCCCGAAACTTCCTGTCATCAGTTCTGTCTCGCCGCCACCCGAGCCATCCGCGCCGTCTACACTCCCTCTTGGTATCTTTTTCCCCTCCTGAGTAGGAGGGGTCAGGGGTGGTCTGATCCCCCTCTACTCCATCTCTCATCCCACCCCGAAGAACGCCTCTGTGCCTCCGCCGTCATCTACTCCAACCGCCGTCGTGAAATCTGGCTCGTAGGCGACTGTCAGTGTCTCGTGGGTGGTGAACTCTGCGAGAACCCCAAGCCCTACGAACAACGGCTTGCAGAGATGCGTGCCGCCAAGGTGCAGGAACTGCTGGCAGCAGGCAAGACGCCCAACGAGATTCTCGCTGACGATCAGGCCCGTGCTGCCATCATCCCGGAGATGCTTCGTGAGATGCAGCAGCAAAACAAGACCTACGCCGTCATCGACGGTTTCCCCATACCTGAGACACGGGTGTCCGTCATCGCTCTCGACTTCCGTCCCTGGGAGATTGTCCTCGCTTCAGACGGCTATCCCTTCCTCTGTCCAACCCTCGCGGAGTCTGAAGCACGTCTCGACGAACAGCGCCGCAACGATCCCCTTAACATCGGCGATTTCAAGGCCACCAAAGGCTTCACGCCGGGCAATAACTCGTTTGATGACCGCACATACATCAGATTTTCAGTTTAAAATTTGCACAATCGCGAAAAAATGCCTACCTTTGCACCCGCAAATCTCTGCAATAAGGTCGGTTCGGTAGCTCAGTTGGATAGAGCAACTGCCTTCTAAGCAGTAGGTCTCGGGTTCGAGCCCCGACCGAATCACCAAAAACAACATGAAAAAAAGAGCCTCTCAGCGATGAGGGGCTCAATTTTTATTACGACGAAAAGTCTGTGATTTACTTCACCTTTTCCACGATGGCCTTGAAGGCTTCGGGATTGTTCATGGCGAGGTCGGCGAGCACCTTGCGGTTGATCTCGATACCAGCCTTGGCGAGCTTGCCCATGAGGACACTGTAACTCATGCCTTCCAAACGAGCGGCAGCATTGATACGCTGGATCCACAGGCTGCGGAAGTTACGCTTCTTGTTACGGCGGTCACGATAGGCATAGGTCAGACCTTTCTCCCAGGTATTCTTTGCTACTGTCCAAACATTCTTGCGGGCTCCGAAGTAGCCGCGGGTAAGCTTCAAAATTCTCTTACGCTTTGCTCTTGATGCAACGTGATTAACTGATCTTGGCATAGTTTTCTTCTTTTAAATGTTCGACAATAGGATTAACGGAGACACAACAGGTCACGTACCTGCTTCATGTTGGAATCATCAACGATAGTTGTACCAACCAAGTTGCGCTTCTGCTTCTTGGTCTTCTTCGTGAGAATGTGGCTGTGGTAAGCGTGACGTCTCTTAACCTTACCTGTACCGGTGAATGAGAATCTCTTCTTGGCACCGGAATTTGTCTTTACTTTTGGCATTGTTTTTAAAATTTAAATTGTTATTAATAATCGGCAGCTACGCATATACCGGGCGCGCCACCTGTTTTTTTCTTTTTTGCAGCAGACTACAGGACTTCAGGACTTAATCCTCAGTTTCTGTCTCTGTCAGCTTCTTCAGAGCGTCAGCGGAAATCTTGGCATTGGCGAGAAGACCACCATTGGCGGGCATCTCTGTATCCGGTTCTGCCTGGGGAGCCTGCTGGGCTTTCTTGGCTTCGCGGGCTTCAGCCTCTGCTGCCACACGGTCGCGGGCCTGCTGACTCTGCTTCTTGGTTCCGGCCTTCTTAGGAGCGAGATAGAGGAACATCTTCTTACCTTCAAGCGACGGCATGGACTCTACCTTTCCCACTTCCTCCAGATCGTTGGCAAAACGGAGCAGCAACACTTCGCCCTGTTCCTTGAACAGGATGGAGCGTCCGCGGAAGAATACATAGGCACGTACCTTATTTCCCTCCTCAAGGAACTCCTTCGCATGCTTGAGCTTAAACTGATAGTCGTGCTCATCGGTCTGGGGGCCGAACCTGATCTCCTTCACCTCGACCTTCACCTGCTTGGCCTTCATTTCCTTCTGGCGCTTCTTCTGCTGGTAGAGGAACTTGGAGTAGTCGATGAGACGGCAAACGGGCGGATTGGCATTGGGCGAAATCTCTACGAGATCGACACCCTGCTCGCGGGCCATGTTCAATGCATCGCGGGTTGGAACAACTGTGCTTCCATTGTCACCCACTATGCGAACTTCACGCACACGTATCTGTTCGTTGATACGGTACTGATTCTTCAAATTGTCATTCTTCATCAACTGCTTTTTAAGAAATCGGCTGCAAAGGTACTAACTTTCAGCGAATTAGCCAAATAATTTTGTTCCTTTTTTATATTTTTCAGAAACAAATTGCCATAATAAACCCTAATTATCCATAATAATCATTATTTTGACGTTTTATTATGATAAAATTATGAGTAATTATGGCAATTTGTTTCAAATATTACTTAGAAGTCCTTGGTCATTTCTGCCACCTGAGCATTCACCTCGTCGATGAACTCTTGGATGGTCTTGACGCTCTGCTCACCGCCACCCTGAGGACGGACAGCTACAGTACCATCTGCGGCTTCCTTCTCGCCGACGATGACCATGTAGGGGATGCGCTTCAACTCATTGTCGCGAATCTTACGGCCCAGCTTCTCGTTACGCAGGTCAATGGTGGCACGTACCCCACCCTCGCTGAACTTCTTGCAGACCTCCTGGGCATAGTCGTTGTATTTCTCCGACAGCGGGAGGATGGCCACCTGCTCAGGTGTAAGCCAGAGGGGGAAGTGACCGCTGGTGTGCTCGATGAGCACGGCGGTGAAACGCTCAAGAGAACCGAAGGGAGCACGGTGAATCATCACAGGTGTTTTCTTCGTGTTGTCCTCGTCGGTGTATTCCAACTGGAAGCGCTTGGGCAGGTTGTAGTCCACCTGGATAGTACCCAGCTGCCAGCGACGGCCGATGGCATCCTTAATCATAAAGTCAAGCTTAGGACCATAGAAGGCTGCCTCGCCATATTCCACCTTGGCATTGAGGCCCTTCTCCTCACAAGCCTCGACAATGGCCTTCTCAGCCAGTGCCCAGTCTTCGTCGGTACCTACGTACTTCTCATGGTTATCTGGATCACGCAGGGAGATCTGTGCCTCAAAGTTGAAACCGAAGGCTGTCAGAACCACACCGATGATATCCATCACATTGAGGAACTCCTGTTTCACCTGGTCAGGACGGCAGAAGAGGTGGGCATCGTCCTGAGTGAACGAACGCACACGAGTCAGTCCGTGCAACTCACCGCTCTGCTCATAACGATAGACCGTACCAAACTCTGCGATACGCAGGGGCAGATCCTTGTATGAACGGGGCTTCCAGGCGAAGATCTCACAGTGGTGAGGACAGTTCATGGGTTTCAGCATATACTCCTCGCCCTCCTCAGGTGTAGTGATGGGACGGAAGGAGTCCTGACCATAGTGAGCATAGTGGCCGGAGGTGACATAGAGGCTCTTACCACCGATATGCGGCGTGATGACCTCCTGATAGCCATAACGCTTCTGCACCTTACGCAGGTGATCCTGAAGACGCAGACGGAGATCAGTGCCTTTCGGCAGCCAGATAGGAAGTCCCTTGCCAACCTTCTCAGAAAACATGAACAGCTCCATCTCCTTACCGATCTTACGATGGTCGCGCTTCTTGGCCTCCTCAAGCATCACGAGATACTCATCAAGCATCTTCTTCTTGGGGAAGGTGATACCGTAGAGACGCTGCATCTGCTCACGGGTAGCATCGCCACGCCAGAAAGCACCAGCGACGGAGGTCAGTTTGATGGCCTTGATCTCACCAGTGTCCACAAGGTGCGGACCACGGCAGAGGTCGGTGAAGCGGCCCTGTGTATAGGTGGTGATAGAACCGTCCTCAAGGTCCTGCTCAATGTGCTCGCACTTGTAGGTCTGACCATCGGCAGCAAACTCCTTCAGAGCCTCGGCCTTGGGCACCTCACGACGAACAACAGGCTCTTTCTTGGAAGCCAGTTCCTTCATCTTCTCTTCAATCTTGGGGAAGTCGCTCTCCTTGATGCTCTCGCCGTCTTTCAGCAGCACATCATAGAAGAATCCATTCTCGACGGCAGGTCCAAAACCGAACTGAATGCCAGGATACAACTCCTTCAAAGCCTCTGCCAAGAGGTGTGCAGAGGTGTGCCAGAAGGTATGCTTACCCTGCTCGTCTTCCCACTTGTAGAGCGCGATGGTAGCGTCCTCATTGATAGGACGGTTCAGCTCTACTGTCTCACCGTTTACTCCACAGCAGAGAACGCTGCGTGCGAGAGCCGGAGAGATGCTCTCTGCAATCTGATAGCCAGTCACGCCCTGCTCATACGAACGAACAGATCCGTCTGGAAAAGTAATGTTGATCATATCTACAATATATGTTTGAATTTGAAATTGCGTGCAAAGTTACTTATTTTTTTAGACAAAAGAACAAAAGAAACAAAAAATCTTCATTTTCCTGTCTTTTGTTTGATGATGCTGTAGGCCTGATAGAGTCCTAACTCACCAGCTTTGCTGAGGTCGGCGATGCCTTCTGCCTCACGCTTCATATAGATGAGAGCGAGTCCACGGTTGAAGTAAGCCTCTGCCAGACGCTCTTCAAGAGAGATGGCCTTGGTATAGTCATCGATGGCACGCTGGTAGTCCTGACGCTGGGCATGAAGATTACCTCTATTATAATATAAATAGGTATTGTTGGGCGACTTCTGGATGGCTGTCGAGAGATCACCCAAGACGTTGGCAGACTGGAGATCAATGTTCGTACCCTGAGAGGCATTGAACTCATTGATCTTCGCTTGGCAGACAGCACGCTGCCAGAGGGCCAGTGTCAGCGTGGAATCAATCTGCAGACAGATGCTCAGATCGTCGATGGCATTGTCGAAGTTCTGGATGGTGCTGTAGGCGATGGCACGCATCAGGAGCAAGGGCTTGACATCTTGCGTATTCTTGCTGGCGTCAATGGCTGTACTGAGGGAATCAATATAGACAAACGTCTGTTTCATACGGTCCTCATCGAGTTTGGTCTGATCACAGGACACATAGACACGACGGGAACGGGATTTAGCATTATAGGCCTCCACAGTCTCTTCGTATGGCATCTCGGTCTTCACTTCATCCGATGGACGTGTGAAGGTCAGGCCATACATCGGCAGGAAAGCCAGATCAGCCTTGCGGTTCTGCACACGACCACGATAGGCACTCTTGTACTCATGCTCCACTTCCTCTTCGTCGGCAATGACCAGTTGGTTGTATTTCTCTAGATCCTCATCACTGCGACGGCGCATCTGTTTCTGAGAGAGGCGCGGCTGCTTGCCATAACGCTTGTCCATCTGGGCTTTCAGGATACGGAACTCATCCAGTTCTGCCTGTTTGGTGTTACCCAAGCGACGATAACAGGAGGCTCTGTGCTCCAAGCCGAACCAGAAGTTGGGGAAGTCCTCAATGACCTTTGAATAGTCACGGATGGCAGCCCGCAGATTACCCGTTTGTTCCAACAGCAAAGCACGATTAAAAAGCGCCATCAGGTTGTTGGGTTCCAGCTTCAGCACAAAGTCGAAGTCTTCAATACCACGGTTGTCGTCACCCACTTGGGCACGGAGCAGACCGCGGTTATAGTGTCCAAGAAAGTTGTTGGGATCTATGTCAAGGGCCGTATCATAGTCTGTCATTGCCCCACGCAGGTTATTCTGGTTGTATCGGGCCATCGCACGGTTGATATAGTTGCCAGAATGACGAGGAAGCAGACGAATAGCCTGAGACAAGAACTCCTCACCCTCTTTCCAGTTCTTCTGACTGAGACTGATGACAGCCCTTTCTGACCAAATGCCACCATCATAGGGATCAATCTCCAGACTCTTATCGAGCGCATTGATAGCATTGGTAGTATCTTTCTGCAAGAGGTAGACCTCCCCTTGTACGGCATAGGCCCTGGCATAACGTGACCAACGGGTGATCATTGTGTCAATCTGTGTCATCGCACGGTCGTATTCCTTATTCTGAATGAGGCAAAGGACACGGTTATACCAATAAATCTGATTCTCTGGGTCATAGCGCAAAGCACGATTGTAGTCACTGACAGCCTCTGCGAACTTCTTCTGATTGATGCGACAGAGGGCTCTCACTTCATACGCACTGGTCACATATGGATTGCGCTCAATAGCCTCAGAACAGTCTGATTCAGCCCCACGGTAATCATCCAAATAATACTTCGCCACCCCACGGAAGAACCAAGGTTCATAGAGCCAGGGCTTCTGACTGATGGCCTGATTGAAATATTGGATGGAAAGCACGTAGTCCTCATAATAGAGGGCTGAGCGTCCGATCATCACCAGACGATCGGTGTTGAACTGGGCCTTTAAAGGTAAAAAGGTAAAAAGGTAAAAAAGTAAGAAGCAACCAAACCTCTTACCTTTTATACCCAAGGTACTATTCATGTGCAGCATGTTTTACCTTTTTACTCTTTTACTTTTTTACCTTTTTACCGGTTTTGTCTTATAAGCGCAGCGGTAACGTCCTTGAATCAAAGCACGTAACTTACTCTTAATAAGTTGTTTACGAAGTGGAGAAATGTGGTCGACAAACATCTTTCCATCTAGATGGTCGAACTCATGTTGCATCACGCGGGCAAGGTAACCCTCAATCCATTCGTCGTGATGATTGAAGTCCTCATCATCCCATTCCACATGGATACGTGATGGACGCTCCACCTTCTCATGGATGGCAGGAAGCGACAGACATCCTTCTTCTGAGGTGTCTGTCTTCGTCTCATCATATTCGATGATATGGGGATTGATGAACACTTGTCGGAATCCTTTGTATTCAGGCAGGTCATCGGAAATCACATCCAGGTCAATAACAGACAGACGGATGGCCTTGCCAATCTGTGGAGCAGCAAGACCGATACCTTCCGACTCTGCCAGTGTTTCCCACATGTCAGCTATCAGTTCCTTCAACTGCGGATAGTCGGCGGTGATATCTTCTGTCACCTTTCTCAGCACAGGCTGACCATATATATAAATAGGTAGAATCACTTGAATTGATAATTGAAAATTGACAATTGATAATTATTTGCGACTGCGGAGATAGTCCTCCAGGATGATGGTAGCAGAGATCTCGTCTACAAGGGCCTTGTCCTGACGGGCTTTCTTCTTGAGGCCTCCGTCGAGCATCGCCTGATGAGCCAGCACAGAGGTGAAACGCTCGTCATAGTACTCAATGGGTACATCAGGTACTGCCTTGCGCCATCTGGCCACAAACTGCTGCACACGCTGCAGGTTCTCACTCGGCTGTCCGTTTGGCTGACGGGGTTCACCAATGATGATCCGCTCCAGTGGCTCTCGCGCCTTGTAGGCTTGCAGCCAATCAAAAAGCTCTGATGTTGAAACAGTCGCCAACCCTCCTGCTATGAGCTGAAGAGGGTCGGTGACTGCTAAACCGGTACGTTTCTTACCGTAATCGATGGACAATATCCTCACTGCAACGCTGCTTAACGTGCGTTATAGAGGAGCCATGCATCGGGATAGGTGTTGCGGAGCTGGTCACGGCTGCTGACAGCTGCAGATTTCTCAGCGAAGGAAGAGGCAACAACACGATACATGTTCTTCTCCTCGTTCTTCACAACCTGTGCATCATAGCCGGCATCCTTCAGACGCTGATACAGACTCTCAGCATTTGAGAGCAGACCGAACGAGCCAACCACCACGCTGAATGCATTCAGGCCATTGCCATGAATCAGCTGTACGCTCTCCTGACGGAAAGAGACATTGTCGAGGTTGTCGACGACCTTTGTCTCAGTAACAGGCTTTGCCTCCACGGGAGCTACCACTGCCTCCTGAGCTGCGGGAGCAGCCTGCTGGGCGGTCTGGGTGTCATACTGCTTTGCCTTCTCGTAAGCCTTCTTGTAGGCACTCTCACTAGATTTACAGCTTGTAAAAGCCATTGCTGCACATAAACCGATGCAGATAAGTGTGTACTTCTTCATTTTTGTTATTTTGTTTGTTTAGAATTAATTAATTATCAAATTTGCTGCGAAATTACAAAATATCACGCAAATCCGAGTAAAAAAGGCACATAAAGTTTGTTAAAACGAGGAAAACATCACTTTTTTTCAAAAAAATTGCTACTTTTTTGCGCTACAACGGAAAAAATTTGTATATTTGCACAGACAAACAATTGATTCACTAACAAAACAATTAAGCGTATGAAAAGTTTAGGTTATCTTAGCGCATTCCTCGGTGGAGCTATCGCCGGCGCAGCTCTGGGCATTCTCATGGCCCCGGAGAAAGGACAGGACACTCGTATTAAGATCACTGATGCTGTGGAGGCTTTCCTGAAGAAGCACAACATCAAACTGAGCCGCAAGGAAGTGGTCGATCTTGTCGATGACATTCAGGACGTGACTGAGGAAGAATAACATGCTCTCCAGCGACAAGAATGTTGAGACGATTGCCCAGCTGATAGAGGTGTTGAAACACTATCTTGGGCTTCAGACGGAATACGTCAAACTTGATGTGATAGACAAGGTGGTGCGCCTTCTGACGGCCACCGCCTTGACTATCCTCTTTTTCATGTTCGTCATTGCCGTACTGATGTACTTCTCTTTTGCCGTTGCCTGTTGGCTGGCCACATGGATCGGTATGGCAAAGGCCTTCCTGATCGTCTCAGGCGTACATCTTATATTATTCTTCCTGTTTATCATCTTCCGTAAGAACTGGATTCAGAAGCCCTTGGTGAAGTTCCTCGCCAGTCTGTTTATGAACTCTTAATTCATTGTCAATTATCAATTATCCATTATCAATTACTCCATGCTTCCCGTAAAAAAGCCAAAGCGCCATTATCACACGCTTGAAGAGATCAGACTCCGCAAGGAAGAACTTGCCGCTGAGATACAGCAAGACAACACGAAGTTCAGTGCTTTGTGGCACCAGACCTTTATCAAACGCGAAGGAAGCACCAAGGGGGAATACTTCTCCGGCCTTATTGCCAACAGCATCACAGCCATCGATGCTTTCCTGTTGATCAGGAAGCTGATGAAGAACTACGGAGGTATCTTTGGTTTTTCCTCCAAAAAATCCAAGAAGAAACATTAAGACGCTAAGACGTTCAGACACTTTAGACGCTGATATATGATGTCGGCGGATGATGGTGTGTTTTGACGTAAGGACAAAAAAAATGGGTCACCGCTGTGACCCCAAACCTTTGTTAACCTTAAATCTAATACTATGAAAAACACATTGCAAAGATACGACTATTATTCTATCCACCAAACATTTTTACCGAAAAAATGCCAATATTAAATACTTATTAACTATTAGGCGCCATATTAAACACTTTTTTACCATTAAATCGTCACAATCTGTCCGTCATAGGCCAAATCGATTCCCTCTGGAAGAATCTTGTTGACCTGTTCATGCAGACCAATATCGTGGCACATGTGGATCAATAAAGTCTTGGGGGCTCCTACCCTCTTGGCGAAGGCAACGGCATCATCCACCAACTGATGGGAATGGTGTGGCTTGGTGAAACGGAGGGCATTGACCACCAGCAGCTGAGTGCCTTCCAGATAAGGCAACTCAGAATCATCGATGGTCTTCATATCTGTGATATAGGTCAGCGGACCTATGCGATAGCCAAGGATGGGCAGTTTGCCGTGCATCACCTCGATGGGCATGATGTCAAGGTCACCGATGTGCAGGGGATGATGCGGCAGTATCTCATGCAGTCCGATGGCAGGCACACCCGGGTAACGGTGCTCAGCAAAGCAGTAAGGCAGCATTTCCAGCATCGCCTCCTTCGCCTTTGGATCAGCATAAACGTTCATCTCACCAAACTGACAGTATGGACGGATATCGTCCATACCTCCCATGTGGTCGTAGTGGGAATGGGTAATCAGGATGCCGTCAATCTTGCGGAAGGGCTGAGGCAGTATCTGCTGACGGAAATCAGGCCCACAGTCAATGAGCAGCCGAGTGGTATCCGTCTCCACCAAAGCTGAACAGCGCAGACGCTTGTCACGTGGGTCTTTGCTCTGGCAGACCTCACACTGGCAACCAATCACTGGTACGCCGCAAGATGTTCCCGTTCCTAAGAATGTAAGCCTCATTATTTTTTGAACTTTGAACTTTGAGCTTTAAACTTTGAGCTTTATGATTACACTATATTGACTTCTGGATGGATGTCGATGTCGAATTTGGCCTTTACGTCTTTGCGGATGGCATCACAGAGGGCGACGATCTCAGAGCCAGTGGCACCACCACGATTCACAAGCACCAGCGCCTGCTTATCATGGACACCAGCACGGCCCAGGCTCTTTCCCTTCCAACCACACTGCTCTATCATCCAGCCTGCAGGAATCTTCTCATGACGGGAGTCCACCTTGTAGTGTGGCATATCCGGATACAGGGCAGCAAGCTTCTCATATTTCTGGCGAGTGACGATGGGATTCATAAAGAAACTGCCGGCATTGCCCTCAATTTTTGGATCAGGCAGTTTAGCATTGCGGATATCGATGATCACATCGCGCAGTTGCTGGGCAGTTGGTTCCTTGATGCCTCTCCGCTCCAGTTCCTGACGGATGTTGCCATAGTCCAGATGCGGTTGGAAGGTTCTGGCCAGACCATAGGTCACACGTGTTATGAGGAAGCGGTTCTTCCAGTCTTGCTTGAAGCGGCTCTGCCTGTAGCCATATTCACATTCCTCATTGCCTATCATCCAAGGCTTTCCTGTAGGAATCTCTATCATCCAGACACAGAGTATCAGGTCGCTGGCCTCCATACCATAGGCACCGATATTCTGCACAGCCGAGGCCCCCACATCGCCAGGAATCAGCGAGAGGTTCTCCATACCGTAATAGCCACCCTTGAGGCTGGTGGCGACCATATCGTCCCACACCTCACCACTGCCGCAGGTCATTCTGACTCCTGTCTCCTGACTCCTGTCTCCTGACTCCTCAAAGTAATGCCCCCTGATGCCTGACCGCACCACGATGCCATCAAAGTCTTTCGTCAACAGGAGGTTGCTGCCTCCACCTATTATTATATAAGGTGTAGCTGATTCACGCAAGATCTTAGCCACCTCGACGGCTTCATCATCGTCTTCAAACTCTATGAACCGGCTGCACTTGGCGTCGATGCCAAATGTATTATGCTCCTTCAGACTATAATTGCGGAAATCCTTCAACTTTGAACTTTGAACTTTAAACTTTGCGCTCGGCTTTGCCGCTTGGCATCGCCAAGAACTTTATGATTACTTTTCTACGTTGTCATTTTCATCAGCAGCCATTTGCCGCCGACCTTCTTGAACCGCAGTTCCACTTCCAGACCGTTGGCCACACCACGCATCAGGAAGATCTTCTTGTTGCCCTCTGCCTCTGGCTTGCCATAGACGATGTTATACAGCACCTTTTCTGGCAACTGTGGTGCGAAGGCCTCCCATGTGTCTGGGGTGATCACGCCCTCCATCACGTTGAAGTCATCATCAGGATCAGGCCCCACGAACTGCACCGTCTCATTGATGCTCTGCACCTGGAAGACGCTGTCTGTGGTGAAACGCTTATAAAATGAGAGGAACGAGGCATTGGCATTCTCCTCCACTGGTGTCGTCCGCACCTCATACATCATCCAGGCACCACGCACACGATGAAAGAAGTAGTTCTTCACCTGATTCTTCCTGAGCATGATCTTCTCCACGATGGCCTCATTGATGGCCGTGTCCTTCATGTGAGCCATCTGGGCATCGTCGCCAAAGAGCAGGGTGTAATAGCCTTGACGCATAAACAGATGCTCCATCTTCCATTGTGACTTATCCGTCATCTTTGTCTGTCCGTCAGCCTCAGTCACACGCAGGGGGAAGACAATGCGCTCAAATTGCAACCGCTTGTTGGCTGTGAAATTGAAGACAAAGTCATCGAAATACGCATCAGCAGCCCTGGGCATGGGAGACTCGGTAATCAGCAGCTCCAGCGTGTCTTCTATCACCACCTCCGACGAGTCTGCCACAGAGTCTTCAGGAACCTCCATTTCCGCACCTGCCTTCTTCCCCGTGCAGGAGAACGTCAGCAGCAGGCACAACAGCATCGGCCAAAGATACTTTCTCATCTTTTCACTTTTCACTTCTCACATTTCACATCTAAACCGGTTCTCTCAAATTTTTCGGCAAAATTACTACAAATTTTATAAATATGCACATCATTACACCTATTTTTTATCGCGCGGCAACAAATTTTTCACTTTTCGCTCTTCACTTTTCACTTTTTGTTGTACCTTTGCACGCAAATTTAATAAAATCGTAATTATGAGTATCATTGACAAGATAGACGACCTGCTCAAAGAGGTGCAGGAACTGAGTGCGAAAAACGCTGATGAGGTAGAGCAATTGCGACTGAAATACCTCAGCAAGAAGGGTGAGATCACGGCCCTGATGAATGACTTCCGTGAGGTGGCTGCCGACCAGAAGAAGACCGTCGGCATGAAGATCAACGAGCTGAAGACACTGGCCACAGAGCGCATCAACCAGCTGCGTGAGGACTGCCAGTCGCAGGAGTCATCCGATGAGGTCATCGACCTGACGCGCACTCCCTACCCCATCAAGCTGGGCACACGTCATCCCCTGACCATCGTCACCAATGAGATCATCGACATTTTCTCCCGCATGGGCTTCGTCCTGGCTGACGGTCCTGAGGTGGAAGACGATCTGCACGTATTCACCAAGATGAACTTTGCAGCAGATCATCCTGCCCGCGATATGCAGGACACTTTCTTCGTCTCCCAGCATCCCAACGATGTGACCAAGAACATCCTGCTGCGCTCACACACCTCCAGCGTCCAGGCCCGCATCATGGAACAGATGCACGATGAGAATGGCAAGCTGTCGTCCCCCATCCGCGTTATCTGTCCAGGCCGCGTCTATCGTAATGAGGCCATCACAGCCCGTGCCCATTGCTTCTTCCATCAGGTAGAAGGCCTGTATATCGACAAGAACGTCTCCTTCACAGACCTCAAGCAGGTGCTGCTGTCGTTTGCCCGCGAGATGTTTGGTCCTGACACCAAGATCCGCCTGCGTCCCTCCTACTTCCCCTTCACGGAGCCCAGTGCAGAGATGGACATCTCCTGCTTCATCTGTGGCGGTGAGGGTTGCGGATTCTGCAAGCACACTGGCTGGGTGGAGATACTCGGCTGTGGTATGGTTGATCCCAACGTGCTGGAGCTCTGTGGCATCGACTCCAAGGAGTACAGCGGCTATGCCTTCGGCATGGGTGTAGAGCGTATCACCAACCTGAAGTACCGCGTCTCAGACCTCCGCATGTTCTCTGAGAACGATACCCGCTTCCTTGAGGAATTTGAGGCCGCCGGATAACAAATCAGCGACTTTTCTGATATAAAAATAGGAGCATGGGAATCAAATCCCGTGCTCTTTTTTATATATTAGGCTCTTTAAACCCTTCCAATTTGTCAATACATTTCAAAAGAAACATTATTCTATCCTCCGCCTTGTATCTACTTGATTATCAGACTACTACAAGACATTAATTGAGGACTAAGGAAACTGGGACTTTCCTTACTTCAAACTCAGACTTTCCAGTATTTAAAGTCCCACTTTAGTCCGTTTAAACTCCAAGTTTTCTTGCTGTCAAATCCTATTGTAAAATATTTTCACCTCCCCATCAATATAATTCTGACAGTTCTGACAGTTGACAGTTTTAAATCAACGCCCTCATACCAGCAAAATTCAGCATTGAGGATGATATATGAGTATATTTCTATAAGTATTGTTATACTTATTTATAATATTAATTATTATATAATTTAATTAAATTTATCAAAATTCTAAATACTTCTTACTCTCACCCTCCACCACTATGGTGCAAAAATAAAACTGTCAACTGTCAGAACTGTAAGATTTTACAAAACAGTCCAATTCATTTCTTAATGATAAATGCGTCTTAAACGTCTTAACGTCTTTTCAACAAATAATCAATTATTTCATGGGGAACTCTCCAACGTATTTCATCTCCTTCAGGATGCGGGACTGGCGCTTAAGCATGTAGGAGGATGGAGACTTGCTGGAGAACTTACGGGGATTGGGCAACGTGGCAGCAATGAGGGCACACTCGCTACGAGTGAGGTCTTTGGCATCCTTATGGAAGTGCTCCTCTGCAACGGCCTGGGCCCCATAGATGCCATCGCCCATCTCGATGGAGTTGAGATAGACCTCCATAATGCGCTGCTTGGACCAGAGGAGTTCGATGAGGGAGGTAAAATAGACCTCAAAACCCTTGCGCACCCAGCTGCGGCCTGGCCAGAGGAAGACATTCTTGGCCGTCTGCTGAGAGATGGTTGAGGCTCCCAGTTTGCGCTTCTCTGGATGCTCACGGTTGCGCTTGGCAGCATGCTCTATGGCCTTGTAGTCGAAGCCATGATGCTCAATGAACTTGCCATCCTCGCTGGCTATAACGGCTACAGGCAAGGAGGGAGAAATCTCACTGAGAGACACCCAGTCGTGGGAGAGTTTCAGATCCTTGTCTTCCTTCAGTTGCTCATAGCAGCGGATGACCATCAACGGTGTCACCCATACTGGCAGGAAGCGGTACATCACAACAGAAAGAATAGTGGAAGCAAAGAATGCCACCACTATCCATTTCAGAATTTTCTTAATAAGCTTGAAAGGATTCACTTTTTCACCTTTCTACTTTTTTACCTTTTTACCTTTTACTGTGCCTGCTGCTGAGCCTCCTGGATCATCTTCTGAGAGGCGTACATGTAAACCTCCACACGGCGGTTCTGGGCCTTACCAGCTGCGGTAGAGTTGTCGGCCACAGGGTTAGACTCACCGAAGCCCATGGTGCTGCGGATCTGTGTGGGGCTGACACCCTGAGAGAGCAGGTAGTTGGTCACGCTCTGGGCACGCTGCTGAGAGAGCTCCAGGTTCTTCTGCTGGCTCTGCTCTGCCGTGCTGTTCTTCCAACCGGCATTGTCGGTATATCCCTGTACGGCCACATCACAGTCGGCATTGCTCTTCAGCACATTGGCAAACTGGAAGAGTGAGGTTTTAGCAGTGGTGCTCAAATCTGCCTTACCAGTAGCGAAGAGGATACCAGAGTCGAAGGTCACCTTCACAGCCTCCAGACCATTGGCGTCTGTCACAGCCTCCACCTGAGCGTTCTGCACAGCCTCGGCCTCCTTCTTGGCCTTGTCCATCTTCTTACCGATGAGGGCACCAGCACCAGCACCTACTGCACCACCGATGACAGCACCAACGGCTGTGTTACCTGCGATGGCACCAACAATGGCTCCCAGACCAGCACCACCACCGGCACCAATCAATGCACCCTTACCGGTGTTACTCATGTTACATCCTGCCAGCACCAGCGCTGCGCACAGTGCAACGGCAATTGACTTTAAACTTTTCATACTTTTCCTAAATTTAGTTGTTAAACGTTGATTTCTGCTGCAAAGATAGCATATTTTATTCACAAAGGACACAAAGGACACAAATTTTAGCAATATTTTAGTGTACTTCGTGTACTATGTGGACATTTTTTAGTAATTTTGCACGCAAAATTCAATTTAAAGTAGAAAATAATGGCAAAAGAATTAAAAGATTTAACGAAAAGAGCCGATAACTACAGCCAGTGGTTCAACGACCTGGTAGTGAAGGCAGACCTGGCTGAGCAGAGTGCCGTGCGCGGATGTATGGTCATCAAGCCCTACGGCTATGCCATCTGGGAGAAGATGCAGCAGCAACTGGATAAGATGTTCAAGGAGACGGGTGCCCAGAACGCCTATTTCCCCCTGTTGATCCCCAAGTCGTTCCTCAGCCGTGAGGCAGAGCATGTGGAGGGTTTCGCCAAGGAGTGTGCCGTGGTGACCCACTATCGCCTGCGTGCCAAGGAAGACAAGAGCGGTGTGGAGGTGGATCCCGCAGCCAAGCTGGAAGAGGAACTGATCGTACGTCCTACCTCAGAGACCATCATCTGGAACACCTATAAGAACTGGATCCACTCCTGGCGCGACCTGCCCCTGATGTGCAACCAGTGGTGTAATGTGATGCGCTGGGAGATGCGCACACGTCCTTTCCTCCGCACCTCAGAGTTCCTGTGGCAGGAGGGTCATACAGCCCATGCCACCCGTGAGGAGGCTGAGGAGGAAGCACAGAAGATGCTGAAGGTGTATGCCAAGTTTGCTGAGGAGTGGATGGCCGTGCCTGTAGTGCAGGGTGTGAAGAGTGAGACAGAGCGTTTTGCCGGAGCACTTGACACCTATACCATCGAGGCTATGATGCAGGACGGCAAGGCCCTGCAGAGTGGTACCTCCCACTTCCTGGGCCAGAACTTCGCCAAGGCCTTTGAGGTACAGTATCTGAATAAGGATAACAAGCCTGAGTACGTGTGGGCTACCTCATGGGGTGTCAGTACCCGTCTGATCGGTGCCCTCATCATGACGCACTCTGATGACAACGGCCTGGTATTGCCTCCGCGCCTGGCTCCCATCCAGGTGGTCATCATCCCCATCGCCACCAAGCCCGAGCAGATGGAGCAGGTGAACAAGGAGGTGCAGCCCATCATCGAGGAACTGCGCTCAAAGGGTATCACCGTGAAGTTTGACGATGCAGACAACAAGCGTCCTGGCTTTAAGTTTGCAGACTATGAGCTGAAGGGTGTGCCTGTGCGTCTGGTGCTTGGAGCCCGTGACCTGGAGAATGGCACCATCGAGGTGATGCGCCGTGATACCCTGGAGAAGGAGACCCGCAGCATCGAGGGCATTGCCCAGTATGTGGAGGAACTGTTGGAGAACATCCAGAAGAACATCTTTGTGAAGGCCAAGACCTTCCGCGATGCACATATCTTTGAGTGCGACAACTATGAGGAGTTCAAGGAACGTGTGAAGGACGGCGGATTCTTCCTCTGCCACTGGGACGGCACAGCTGAGACAGAGGCACAGATCAAGGAAGAGACTCAGGCCACTATACGTTGCGTGCCATTTGGCGTGGAGCAGACACAAGGGGTGGATATGGTGAGCGGAAAGCCTTCCAAGGCCCGTGTGATCATAGCCAGAAGCTATTGAGGCGGAAATAGAGGCGGATCAGACCACCCCGCCCTTCGGGCACCCCTCCTACTCAGGAGGGGAATAAAGAAAAAGAGAACCTTCTCAGGTTCCCTTTTTTTTAACCAAAAACATTACAAATAAAATGATTTGTACTGTTATTGGAGTTCGAATAAAACCTATCTCGCGATAAATAGTATTCCCAATTAACCTTAATAATCTAATACCATGAAAAACACGATGCAAATATAGACATAATTTTTCTTTCTTATACTATTCAGGACTATTATTTAACGATTGTTTAATTTATCCTCACTCCATTTAAGGATATTTTGCAGGTTTAGAGGCTCCAGACGCTTCCGCTGCGCTTCATTAAATGGAATATCCCTCGTGACAGGCTGCCAGTCAAGGGAGAATGTCTTGCAGACACTCTCACCATAGATGGAGTCTGACAGGAAGGTCTCAACAAAAACAATCACTTGCCGGATGGTGTCAACAGGCTCATCAAGATCGAACAGCAGCATATCCACCCGCAGGGCATCGCTCATACGGATGGAGAGGCTGTCGTCTGTCAGGGCTGTCATCTCACTGGTGCCACCCGTCTGATTAGACACCTCGGCCTTCATGTTGGAGTCCATGAAGTCGATGAAGTCCAGGCGGTTGTTGGCAGACAGATAGGGCATCAGGGAGTCAGGCATCTGCTTGAAGACATCCGAGAGGGAAGGAGTCAGGAGACAGGAGTCAGGAGTCAGGAGACAGGAGTCAGGAGTCTGGAGACTGGAGTCAGAAGACTGGAGACAGGAGTCAGGAGTCTGTTGGTGTGCAGACGCCTGACTGGTGAATGCCATCAGCCATAAGCCTAAAGCAAACAGCCTGGTTTTCATCCTCTACCTTCTCTTAAGTCCTTCACACGGACAGCCTTGCCCTCGCTCATGGGCAGAGAGCCCTTCTTCACCAGCTTCACCTGAGGCTTCAGCAGGATCTCACTCTTCAGGGCTGCCTGGATGTCCTTCGTCATATTCTGAATATCGGGGAAGATATCCGACTCCAGTCCTTCAAGCTCTACCTCAACGGTCATCACATCGCTGTCATTAACGGTGTCGAGTGTGATCAGATAGTTGCTGCCCAAGCCGGGATACTGCACCAGGACTTTCTCCACCTGCATCGGGAAGACGTTGACACCCTTGATGATGAACATATCATCAGTACGGCCCTTGATGCGGTCAATACGGCGATGGGTACGTCCACACTTACACTCACCAGGGATGATGCGGGTGAGGTCACGGGTGCGATACCTCAGCACAGGCATCATATCACGGTCAAGGGTGGTCAGCACCATCTCACCCATCTGACCATCGGGCACAGGCTCCAAGGTTTCAGGATCGACAATCTCCACGATGTAGTTGTCCTCCCAGAGGTGCATGCCTTCCTGATACTTACACTCAAAGGCCACACCAGGACCGTTCATCTCTGTCATACCAAACGAGTTGTAGGCCTTGACGTCCAACACACGCTCAATACGACGACGCTGCTCCTCAGTATGGGGCTCTGCTCCGATACAGAGTGTGTGAAGTTTCAGATCTTTTGGATCAATACCTTCTTCCCTAATGGCCTCTGCCAGATAGATGGCATAAGAGGGGATGGCATGAAGAACGGTGGTACCAAAGTCCTTGATGAACTTGATCTGGCGCTTGGTGTTACCAGCAGCAGCAGGAACAGTCATAGCACCCAGCCACTCTGCACCATACTGGAAGCCCAGACCGCCAGTGAACATACCGTAGCCAGAAGAGTTCTGGAAGATGTCGCTCTTGCGGCAGCCCACCATATAGAGGTTGCGGGCAATCATGTTGGCCCAAGAGCAGATATCGTGCTCTGAATAGACCACCACACAGGGATTACCCGTGGTACCACTGGTAGAGTGGATACGGATGGCATCGTCCAGACTTCTGCCTACGAGGCCATAAGGATAGTTGTCGCGCAGATCCTGCTTCGTGGTGAAGGGGATCTTGCGGAGGTCTGCCAGCGAGTTGATGGAGTCAGGCGTGATGCCAAGATCTCCCAGACGCTTCTTGTAGAAAGGAGAGTTAAGAGCAACCTTGATGCTCTCCTTGAGTTTCTTCACTTGCAGTGCTTCCAGCTGCTCTCTTGGCATTTTCTCGATTTCCGGCTGCCAGCATTCACCGTCAGGCTTGATAGTAGCCATGATTTTCTCGTCAGTCATACTATTTATACTTTGAACTTTGAACTTTAAACTTTGAACTTTATGATTACTTATGCGGTAGCAAATTTTTACCTTTTTACTTTTTTACCATTTTACCTTTACTCAGTTGCATCATCATGACGGCTGAGAGGCCTGCTGTTTCTGTACGGAGGCGGCTCTTGCCAAGATGGACGGACTGATAGCCAGCTGCCACTGCCTGACGCACCTCATCGATGGAGAAGTCTCCCTCAGGGCCAATCAATACGGTGACATCATCAGAGTTGACAGATGACAGTGGACAGTTGACAGTTGAGGGTTTCTGCAACTCGTCAAAGAGATAGGTGCGAGGGATTTCCTCATAGCAGTGGGCAATGTATTTACGGCCCTCACGAGGTTGGGTGATGAAGGTCTTGAAGGCCGTCATCTCATGCACGATGGGCATCCAGGCCTTGTGGCTCTGCTTGACGGCTGAGATGACAATCTTCTCAATACGGGGCAGCTTGACCACCTGACGCTCAGAGAACTGACAGTCGAGGAAGGTGAGTTCATCAATACCAATCTCTGTCACCTTTTCAGTCATCCACTCCATGCGGTCCATCATCTTTGTCGGAGCAATGGCCAGATGCACATTGCCTGTCCATTGGCGCTCCTGAGGCAAAGTCTCCACGATCTCATAGCAGCAGTGATGAGAGGAGGCTTCCGTCACCTCAGCACGGTAGTAGTTCCCTACCCCATCCATCAGGAACAGTTCGTCGCCCACCTTCAGCCTCAGCACGCGGATGGCATGCTGGCACTCATCGGCAGGCAACTCTCTCTGTTGTGATGCATCAGGAACGTAGAAATAACGGGACTCTTTCAACTTTGAACTTTGAGCTTTGAACTTTGAACTTTATGATTACCACCGAGCGGTAGCAAATTTTATACTCTTCACTTCTTGTCTGGGTGGAAGACCAGGGCGAAGGAGACACCAACGATCAGGGCGAAGGTGGCAAAGATGAACCAGCACGTCGTCCATTGACCCTGCAGATAGTCATTCTCCCATGAGCAGTAGTGGTTCACAATCTCGCCAGCCGCCAAGGTTCCTATCGTGGCACCGATGCCATTGGTCATCATCATGAACAGTCCCTGAGCCGAAGCCTTCACAGAGGGCTCACACTCCTGATCGACAAAGATACCGCCAGAGACATTGAAGAAGTCGAAGGCCACACCATAGACAACACAGGAGAGGATGAACAGGATGACACCCGGCATAGCAGGATTACCCACGCCGAAGAAGCCAAAGCGGAACACCCAGGCAAACATCGACATCAGCATCACCACCTTGATGCCATAGCGTTTCAGGAAGAACGGGATCATCAGGATGCAGAGGGCCTCGCTGATCTGGGAGATACTCGACAGCAGCGTGGCATTGTTGGCTGCAAACGAGTTATAGACAGCAGGATCGGTACTGCCTTTAAAGCTTGTGATGAACGGTACAGCATAGCCGTTGGTCACCTGCAGGCACATGCCCAAGAGGGCTGAGAAGATGAAGAACAGCGCCATCTTCTTCGTCTTGAAGAGCTTGAAGGCGTTCAGGCCGAAACTCTCTGCCAGAGAGACCTTCCCCTGTTTCTTCGTGAGCTTGCACTCAGGCAAGGTGAAAGTATAAAGGAATAGCAGCATGCTCAGCACACCCGACACAAAGAACTGCATGTAGGTGTACTGGAATTTATAGGGATTCTCCGCAAACGTGAAAGAGAATGAGAGCCCCTCGGCTGTGGCACTCTCTGTGGCCCATACGGAACAGTTGACAAACCACATGGTCAGGATGAAACCGACGGTACCAATGACACGGATGGGCGGGAAGTCCTTCACGGTATCCAAGCCATTGTTCTTCAGGATGGTGAAGGCCGTCGTGTTTGCCAGCGCAATGGTTGGCATATAGAAAGCCACACTCAGGGTGTAGAAGGCGATGAAGGTCCACTTGTCAGGCAACTCATGTCCATGACCAGCTTCCACACCCAGCCACCAACAGCCGAGCATGAATCCGCCAGCTGCGAAATGGCACAGGCCCAAGAGGCGCTGAGGCTGGATGAAACGGTCTGCTACGATACCCATCAGTGTGGGCATGAACAGGCTCACGATGCCTTGGATGGCGTAGAACCAGGAAATCTTGTCTCCAAGTCCGGCACGTCCTAAGTAGTTACCCATACAGGTGAGATAAGCTCCCCAGACGGCAAACTCCAGGAAGTTCATCAATGATAGACGGAATTTCAAATGTTTCATTATCTTGCAATTGTTGGTTGATTCTTATTGGGTTGGTTCATATTCGGCCGCTCACCCAGACGATGTATACGAGGTTTGAGAGAGTCTGTCGTATCTTTCTTCTCAGGCACAGCAACAGAAGGCTTTGACTGAGTATTGTCTTCATCTGTTTGCTTCCTATGGTGGAAACGCATCAGCTGGATGTGATTGAGCAGCAGGATGGCACTCTCGCTCTCATTGTCCGTCTGATCCCGACGGGGCATATAGATGTAACCATCCAACCGCTTGGCCCTCAGGTCACAGGGTCTGATGCGAAGTGTAGAACCACCAGAGAGGCTGACGGGTGATGTGACAGCAACCACACTATCGTTCTCATAGGTCACAGCCAGATAGGCTGTGGCATTTCTGGAACCACTCTGAACGAGGAAATGGCCACCAAACGTGAACAGGAAACTGTCACCTTTATAATAAGAGGTGTCGGCCTTCTGTGAGAACTGCACAATGTGATAAGGCGGTATGGGCAGGAGCATCAGCTGGCGCTTACCCTCCCACACATCGGTGGTATCGCCAGAAGCAGAGTTGGCAGTGAAGCGCTCCACCTCACCCTCAGAAGTACCTAACTCAAGGGCTTTGTCGCCCAGCCGTTTCTGGATGTTGGAATAGATGACGTCCATCAACTCCATGTGGTTGTAATAGTAAACCAGCGTGGAGTCGAACTCAGCATTGGTCAGGCCATATTTCTTGAGAACCGTCTGCAGGTTGTAGCGACGATCATAGTCTGTGGAACCAGCCCGACCGTTGCTGATGCCTTGGGAGAGGTAATAGTCGTACATCAGGTCTTCCATATCGTCGGGCTGAAGATACTTTGAAGGTACCTGCGGCGTGCAGGCAGACAAAAGCACCAGAACGGTTGCCCCTACGATGACCAGATGTACGCCCACACGTCTCATTCCACCTGTTCTGCTTGGTCTTTTGGTTGTTCGACAGCTTTGCTGAATGAGATTTTACCGATCTGTTCTCGATAGAACAGCAGCAACCAGACGACACTCACACTGATACAGGAATCGGCAAAGTTGAATACCGGACTGAAAAACACAAAGTGCTCACCACCCACGAAAGGCACCCACGTAGGCCATTCCGTCTCTATCAGCGGGAAATAGAACATATCCACCACCTTACCCATCAAGAAGGGTGCATAACCCGTACCGAAGGGTACAAAGTACGACAGATAATAAGGTGAGGAGGCATTGAACATGAGTCCATAGAACATGCAGTCGATCAGGTTGCCTGCAGCACCAGCCAGCACCAGCGACAGACAGACGATATAGCCGGTCTTTGCCTGTCGCTTCACCTCCAGCCAGATATAGTATCCTAAGGCAGAAATGGCTATGATCCTAAACAGCGACAAGATGATCTTGCTGCCCAGTTGCATGCCAAACGCCATACCGTTGTTCTCGATGAAGGTGATGTAGAACCAGTCAGTCACATGGATACTCTCATGCAACGTCATTGATGTCTTCACCCAGATCTTGATTATCTGGTCTATCAAGAGGACGGCGAATACCACAAGTATCGCCATCCTACCTTTTGTCAGTAATGGCTTCGTCTGGCTCACTTCTTGTTCTGCTGCATCATCTTCGACTCCACACTCAGCGTAGCATGCGGAACAGCACGGAGGCGCTCCTTGGGAATCAACTTACCAGTGATGCGGTCGATGCCGTAGGTCTTGTTTTCTATGCGTACCAGTGCGGCCTTCAGACCCTGGATGAACTTCTGCTGACGAGCTGCCATCGAGATCAGTTCCTCCTTTGACTGTGTGGCACTACCCTCCTCCAATGCCTTGTAGGTGGGTGATGTGTCGTCCACATCGTTGGAGTCCTGGTTGGTCAGTACGCGCATCATCTGATCATAGTCGCGCTTGGCCAAAGCCAATTTCTCATTGATAATCTGACGGAACTCCTCGAGTTCTTCATCAGTGTAGCGTGTTTTCTCTGCCATAAAATGTGAGATGTTAGTTTAATTATTGTTGTTTATTGATTTTGATATTCAACGTAAAGTCATCGAAGTCAATCTCCTGACCGTCATTGGGCTCGATAGTGATGGTGTCTGCCAGAACCTGGGTTTTGATATAGTCGCCAAAGCTGTTGACGGACTTCTCTACCTCTGCATTAGGAGCCAGCACCACACTGATACGGTCGGTAATCTCCAGGCCACTCTCCTTACGGATGTTCTGGATGCGGTTGATGAGTTCACGGGCCATACCCTCGTTCTTCAGTTCTTCAGTGAGTTCCACCTCAAGGGCTACGGTCAGGTTGCCTTCGTTGGCCACCAACCAGCCTGGGATATCCTCAGAGATGATCTCCACATCGACAGCCTCAACGGTCAGCTGCTGACCTTCCACCTCGATGCCGATGGTGCCCTGCTGCTCCAGCTCTGCAATCTGCTCCTGACTCAGGGCATCCATAGCGGCAGCTACACTCTTCATCAGCTTGCCGAACTTCTTACCCATCGTACGGAAGTTACACTTCACCTTCTTCACCAGCACACCTGCACCTTCTACGAAACGCAGTTCCTTCACGTTCACCTCGTTCATAATCAGGTCCTTCACAGCCTCAATGTGCTTCTTCTGCTCAGCATCGACGGCAGGAATCATGATGGCCTGCAGCGGCTGACGCACCTTGATGTTCACCTTACGACGCAGGGCGAGGACCATAGAGGTGATCTTCTGGGCCATCTCCATACGGGCTTCGAGATCCTTGTTAATCTGAGATTCATCAGCCACAGGGAATTTGTCGAGGTGTACAGAGTCAAGCACACCGCCCAAGTCCTTATATAACTGGTCTGCATAGAAAGGAGCAAACGGAGCCAGAAGCTTGGCAACCGTCATCAGACAGGTATAGAGTGTCTGGTAGGCCGAGAGCTTATCCTCGCTCATCTCCTTACCCCAGAAACGCTTACGGTTCAGACGAACATACCAGTTGGAGAGGTCGTCATTCACGAAGGCATCAATCAGACGGCCTGCACGGGTGGGATCATAGCCGTCGAGTTCTGCCTCCACACCCTTGATGAGGGTATTCAGACAAGAGAGGATCCAACGGTCGATCTCAGGACGCTTCTCAAAGGCCACCTGAGCCATCTGAGGATCAAAGCCATCCACATTGGCATACAGCGCAAAGAAGCTATACGTATTATATAAGGTGCCGAAGAACTTGCGGCGCACCTCATCCACACCCTCTGGGTCGAACTTCAGGTTATCCCAAGGCTCTGAGTTGGTCATCATATACAGACGGACGGCATCAGAACCAAACTTGCCAATCATATCGAATGGATTCACCACATTGCCCACATGCTTTGACATCTTGTTGCCCTTAGCATCGAGTACCAGGCCTGAAGAAATCACATTCTTGAAGGCTACAGAGTCGAAAATCATTGTGGCGATAGCATGCAGAGTGAAGAACCAGCCACGTGTCTGGTCCACACCCTCGTTGATGAAGTCGCAGGGGAAAGCAATGCCCTTGTCGATCAGGTCCTTATTCTCAAACGGATAGTGCACCTGTGCATAAGGCATAGAACCAGAGTCGAACCATACGTCAATCAGGTCACTCTCACGCTTCATAGGCTTACCACTCTCTGAAACGAGGACGATGTTATCAACGTAAGGACGATGGAGATCAATCTTGTCGTAATTCTCCTTACTCATATCGCCAGGAACGAAGCCATTGACCTTCAGCGGGTTACTCTGCATGAATCCAGCCTTCACAGCCTTCTCGATCTCATTGTAGAGTTCCTCTACAGAGCCGATACAGATCTCCTTGCCGTCCTCATCACGCCAGATGGGAAGCGGAGTTCCCCAGAAGCGAGAACGAGAGAGGTTCCAGTCGTTCAGGTTCTCCAGCCAGTTGCCGAAGCGACCCGTACCTGTTGACTCAGGCTGCCAGTTGATGGTCTTGTTGAGTTCAAACATACGGTCCTTCTTGGCTGTGCTTCTGATGAACCATGAGTCGAGCGGATAGTAGAGCACGGGCTTGTCTGTACGCCAGCAATGAGGATAGTTGTGTACGTGCTTCTCTATCTTCAGCGCCGTACCCTCCTGCTTCATCTCCATACAGATCACGATGTTCAGGTCTTCTGCCTTCGACGCTGCCTGCTCGTCATACTTGCCGTCCTTGTTGAACTCAGGAGCATAGGCATTCTTCACGTAATCGCCTGCATGATGGCCATAGGCCTCCTTGTTCACACACTTGGCGATGAAGTTATCATCGAGCTCGTCCATTACATAGTACTTACCCTGCAGGTCTACCATCGGACGCGTCTCACCTTTCTTATTTATAAGGAAGAGGCTTGGGATGTGGGCATCCTTGGCAACTTTGGCGTCATCGGCACCGAATGTAGGTGCGATATGCACAATACCAGCACCATCCTCAGTAGTCACATAGTCACCAGGGATCACACGGAAAGCCTCACTCTCCATCTCCACAAACTGATCCTTGCCGTTCTCACCTGTGAATACCTTCTCCGGATGAGCCTCGGCGTATACCTTCACATAGTCGGCAGCATTCTGATCCAGTTTGGCAGAAGGCTTCACCCAAGGCATCAGCTGCTGATACTTCAGACCTACCAGCTCTTCACCTGTATAACGGCCTACAATACGATAAGGTACAAACTTCTCACCTTTATTGTATTCAGGCATCTCGCCGCCATCCGTAATCGCACCCTCAGGAGCAAGATAGGCATTCAGTCTGCTCTCAGCCAGGATGATGGTGATCTTCTCACCGTTGTAGGCATTGTAGGTCTCTACAGCCACATAGTCGATCTTCGGACCTACGCAGAGGGCTGTATTTGAAGGCAATGTCCAGGGGGTAGTCGTCCAAGCAACGAAATATGGTGTACCCCACTTCGTCCACTCTTCCTTAGGATTGACAGCCTTAAAGAGCGCTGTAACGGTGGTATCCTTCACATCACGATAGCAACCAGGCTGGTTCAACTCATGTGAGCTTAGACCTGTACCTGCAGCAGGAGAATACGGCTGGATGGTATAGCCCTTATAGAGCAGACCCTTCTTATAGAACTGCTGCAAGAGCCACCACAGTGTCTCAATATACTTGTTGTCATAAGTGATATACGGATTGTCGAGATCCACAAAGTATCCCATCTTCTCCGTCAGATCGCGCCACTCCTGCGTGTACATCATCACGTTCTCACGACACTTTTTGTTGTAGTCCTCCGTTGAGATGTACTTTTCGCTCTCCTTGTTGTCGATATCGGCTTTAGTGATGCCGAGTTCTTTCTCCACACCCAGCTCCACAGGCAGTCCGTGAGTATCCCAGCCAGCCTTACGCTTCACCTGGAAACCCTTCATCGTCTTATAGCGGTTGAAGGTATCCTTAATGGTACGCGCCAGCACATGGTGGATACCAGGATGACCGTTGGCTGAGGGAGGTCCCTCAAAGAAAACAAACTGCGGACAGCCCTCGCGCTCGTCTACCGAGCGCCAGAACACGTTCTTCTCTCTCCACATCTCAAGGATGTCGTCATTCACCTTTGTCAGGTTCAGGCCGTTATGTTCGGCAAATCTTTTAGCCATTTTATGTCGTTTTTTATACCTTTTCTCTTTTAGCGTGCAAAGGTACATAAATTATCTGACCTGACAAAAGAAATAAATAATTTTTAGATTTTTCCCTTAAAAAGTTTTTTCTTTCAGATTTTTTTCTTATCTTTGCACACAAATTATAATCAATAACTAATTAAAAGTCAATATGGTATTAATGATCATTCAGCTCTGCATCGTTTTAGGAGCTTTGTGGGTGGGTTCACGCTACGGTTCTCTCGCCCTTGGTGCCATTTCCGGTATCGGTTTGGCCATTCTCGTGTTCGGTTTTGGCTTGAAGCCTGGTACGCCTCCGACGGATGTGATCTACATCATCATCGCAGCCGTCACATGTGCGGGTATCATGCAGGCTTCAGGTGGTATGGACTGGTTGATCCAGATTGCTGAGAAGATGCTTCGCAAACATCCGGATCGCATCACGTTCCTCGCCCCGCTGTGTACGTTCTTCCTGACGGTTTTGGTTGGTACAGGTCATGTGGTATATACCTTAATGCCAATTATTTGCGACATTGCGTTAAAGAAAGGCATTCGACCTGAACGTCCTTGTGGTGTGGCCTCTATCGCCTCTCAGGTGGGTATCACCTGTTCACCCATCGCTGCCGCCGTTGTGGCCTTCGTCACCATCTCCAATGCCAATCATTTCGACATCACGATTCCACGTGTGCTGATGGTTTCCATTCCTGCCTGCGTGTGTGGTCTGATGGCTGCTGCTGCAGCTTCTTACCGTCGTGGTCTCGACCTCGACAAGGATCCTGAGTTCCAGAAGAAGATTGCTGATCCCGTTCAGCGTGATTACATCTACGGCTCTGGTGCTACCACCCTCGACAAGGAAATCCCGCAGTCGGCCAAGAACGCTGTGTTCATCTTCCTCGGTGCCCTCGCAGTCATCGTGATGTTTGCTGCAATCCCCGAACTGCTGCCCTCATACGAGACCATAAAGGCCATTAAGGGTGCTGCACCCATTCCCATTATCGATGGTAATACAACGATCACTGCAGATGCACTTGCAAAAGCAGGTATTGTGGCCGAAGGATTCACGGAGAAGAGTATGGCTGGTCTGAAGATGAACCTCGTCATCCAGATTGTGATGATCTCTGCCGCAGCGCTGATGATCATCTTCTGCAAGGCTGCTCCTAAGAAAGCCGTCGCAGGACCCGTCTGGCAGTCTGGTATGGTGGCCGTTGTCGCCATCTACGGTATCGCCTGGCTGGCCGACACCTATTTCTCTAATTACATGTCTGAGATGCAGGCTGGCCTCGAGGACATCGTAGCCCAGTATCCCTGGAGCATCGCTCTGGTGTTCTTCCTGGTTTCTGTGCTCATCAACTCTCAGGGTGCTGTGGTGGTGGCCATGCTGCCGCTGGCATACAAGTTAGGCATCCCTGGCCCAGTGCTGCTGGGTGTGCTGCCTTCCGTCTACGGTTACTTCTTCATCCCCAACTATCCCTCTGATATCGCCACAGTGAACTTCGACCGTTCTGGTACAACCGTCATCGGAAAATACCTGCTGAACCACTCGTTCATGATGCCAGGTCTGATCTGCGTGTTCACCTCAACGATCGTCGCTTACCTCATCACGATGATATTCTACTAAATCAGCCCTCACGCATCTGATAGAGCAGCGACTTCTGCCGCTCTGTCAGGTTCGTAGGCAGTGTCACCTGATAGGTGATGATCAGATCACCAAAGGTTCCGTCTCCGCGGTCATATCCCTTGCCGCGGAGACGTACTTTTGTACCAGGCTGCGTCTCCGGCTTAATCTTCATCTTCACCTTCTGACCGTTGCTCAGCGAGAGCATCACCTCACCGCCCAACAGGGCCGTATAGAGGTCGATGGTCACGTTGGCGTTCATCTCACCAGAGTTTGTACGCGCCTGACGGCCAAAGCCTGCACCTCCTGACGAGAAGCCCTGGAAGCCGCCAAAGCCCCCACCCTGTCGACCTTTACGCCCAAAGAGATCCTCAAAGAATGAGCTGAAGCCACCTGAACCCGACGTGAACTGTGAGAAGTCAAAGCCGCCGAAGGGATTGCCGCCACCAGCGCCTCCGCCAAAGCCTTGGAACTGCTCAGCCTGCTTCCATTGTTCACCATATTGGTCATACTTGCGACGCTTCTCAGGATCGCCAATCACATCATACGCCTCCTGTAAAGCCTGGAACTTCGCCTGAGCCTTCGGATCGTCGGGATGCAGATCGGGATGGAACTGCTTCGCACGTTTCAGGTACGCTTTCTTCACGTCCTTCTGTGGAATCGTCTTGTCGACGCCCAAAATCTTGTAATAATCGATAAATGCCATAATCGTTTCCTCCTTTTCTTTTAATGTGTTCTGCTATAAAAACTGCAAAAAGTGTGCCTAAAACACCAAAAACTCTTGGTCGTTTGGAATATTCTTCGTAATTTTGCAGAAAAATTAATCTATATGAAGAAGATATTACTTTTAACGCTCACACTTTTTGTCCTGCTATCTGTATCAGGACAATTGAACAAGACCATTCGATTAAAGGTGATCGAGACCAGCGACGTACACGGACATTTCTTCCCCTACGACTTCATGGAGCGCAAGCCCCTCAAGGGAACCCTTACTCGTGCAAACACTTATATTAAGAAGGAACGCGCGAAATATGGCGACCACCTGCTGCTCATCGACAACGGCGACATCCTGCAAGGACAGCCCTGTGTATACTGGTCGAACTACGTGATGCCCACCAACGAGAACCTCGCAGCCTCCGTCATCAACTATATGGGCTACGATGCTGAGACCGTAGGCAATCACGACATCGAGCCCGGTCATAAGGTCTATGACAAATGGATCCGTGAGGTGCGCTGCCCGCTGCTGGGAGCTAACATCGTGAAGGCTGGCTCTGACGGCACAGCCCATCCGAAGAATATCTACGACGGCCTGCACCCCTACTCCGTCCACTATATCGACGGTGTGAAAATCTGCATCATTGGTATGCTCACGCCCGCCATTCCCAACTGGCTGACAGACAACGTGTGGAAGGGAATGGAGTTTGAGGAGATGACCGGCTGCGCCAAGAAATGGGTGAAGTACATCAAGGAGACAGAGCGTCCAGACCTGATCTTCGGACTCTTCCACTCAGGCAAGGATGGCGGCATCGTCACTGACACCTACGAGGAGAACGCCACAGCCGCCGTTGCCCGTGAGGTGCCAGGCTTCGACATCATCTTCTTCGGACACGACCACCAGGTGCACAACGAGTGGATTACCAACAAAGACGGTCAGCAGGTGCTCATCATCGACCCCTCATGCTATGTCCGCAACGTGGCAGAGACGGAGATCGAACTGACCTACGAGAAGGGCCACCTGGTGAAGAAGGACATCAAGGGCGAGATTGCCAGCGTGAACGACGAGCAGATTGACGACGAGATGGTCAGCCACTTCCAGCCTCGCATCGATGCTGTGAAAGCATACGTAGACCGTAAAATCGGCACCTTCAAGAACGCCATCTACACGCGTGACAGCTTCTTTGGCAACTCCGCCTTCGCCGACCTGATCCACAACCTGCAATTGGAGATCACAGGTGCCGACATCTCCATCACAGCCCCCTTGTCGTTCAATGCCAAGATCGATGCGGGCGATGTGACGCAGGCCGATATGTTCAAGCTCTACCGCTTCGAGAACCTGCTGCTCGTGCTCCGTATGACGGGCGAGGAGATCCGCAAGCATTTAGAGATGAGTTACGACATGTGGACAAATCAGATGAAGTCGCCTGACGACCATATCCTGCTGCTCAACGACGAGATGAAGGGCGACCAGCAGCGCGCAGGCTTCAAATACTACACCTTCAACTTCGACTCTGCTGCCGGCATCGACTACGAAGTCGACGTCACCAAGCCCGACGGTGAGAAAGTGAAGATCCTCCGCATGTCAAACGGCCAACCCTTCGACGAGAAAAAATGGTACAACGTAGCGATGAACAGTTATCGCGCCAACGGCGGTGGTGAACTGCTCACACACGGTGCTGGTATTCCCAAGGACTCGCTCGCCAGCCGTGTGATCTATTGCAGCGAACTCGACCAGCGCCACTATCTGACGGAGGAGATCAAGCGCCAAGGGACTATCAATCCCCAGCCGAACTCGAACTGGAAGTTCGTTCCTGAGGAATGGGTGAAGCCCGCCATCGAGCGTGATCGCCAACTCTTATTCGGAAAGAAGTAATCAATTCTCCCCCTCGCTCGGCTTTGCCGCTTGCTACCGAAGGGACGCAAGAAGTAGGGGGAGCCAGAGGGGGTCTGAACAAGTGAATCACTCTGTGGCGGTTCAGACCACCCCTAACCCCTCCTAACTCAGGAGGGGAAATAAAATGAAATGAAGATGAAATATTATTTTGTATTCTGTAAGGAAGAACTCCTGTTGGAAAAGAAGTCCGACGGGAGTTATACCATACCCCTTTGTGAAGAGCCGCCAACGGAGGTGAAGCCTTGGACACACCAGATGAACATCACCCCGATGGCCGACGGCACACCCGTCATCACCTATCGTATCGACACCCCCATCACGGATGACGCGCGTTACGAGATGATCGGTCTGCGGAAGAGTTTCTACAAGCTGGAGAAGCCGCTCTACCTGAAAGCAGGCAAGTGTCAGGAACTGCTCTACTGGGACCAGAACACGAAATACTGTGGTGTCTGTGGTGCTCCTATGCGGATGGATACGGACATCTCGAAGAAGTGTACCTCGTGCGGCAAGGAGATCTGGCCGCAACTGGCCACAGCTGTCATCGTACTCATCCACAAAGGCGACGAGGTGCTGCTCGTCCGTGCAAAAAACTTCCGTACAGACTTCTACGGTCTTGTGGCCGGTTTCGTCGAGACTGGCGAAACCCTCGAGGAGGCTGTAGCCCGTGAGGCTTTCGAGGAGACGGGCGTCAAGATCACCAACATCCGTTACTTCGCCTCTCAGCCTTGGCCCTACCCCTGCGGACTGATGGTGGGCTTCAATGCCGACTACGTCAGCGGCGACATCCACCTGCAGCGCTCAGAGATTGCCAAGGGCGGCTGGTTCCGCAAGGACAACCTACCCACCATCCCTGAAAAGCTCTCCATCGCCCGAATGCTCCTCGACGCCTGGCTCGAGGAGTAATTATTTCTCCCACTAAGTTCTTGGCAGAGCCAAGCGGCAAAGCCGAGCGAGGGGGAGCCAGAGGGGGTCTGAACAAGCGAACAGTTTCCCACGTTCAGACCACCCCTCGCTCGGCTTTGCCGCTTGCTACCGAAGGGACGCAAGAACCCCTCCTAACTTAGGAGGGGAAATCAATACTCCAGAAGCTTCATCGTCATTTGGCCCTTGTACGAGATAATCGTCTCTACAAGATAACAGCTCGCGCCGTCTGGGATACAAAGTGTGGCGTTAAAATGCAGTCCTTCAGCATCAGCCTTGCTGTACTCCATATTCGCCAATACGGCCTCTTCCAAGAACGTCGTCGGCACCAGCTTTGTGTACTGCTGTTTGCGGAAATCGCTGGAATACAGACACCTGGCACCATTATACACGCTGATGTGCATGATGTTGTCGTAGTACACGTTCTCCACCTCCATCCCGTCATCGTTGAATGTCCGTCTGACCACCTTGAAGCGTGTGGGGTTGATGGCGATGTACCAGTGATAGCGCGCACCGTTATAGCTCACCACAGAGTCGGTCTTCACCTGATGCGTATAGGTCATCACCGCCGGCTTGATGTCGCTCACGAAGAGCGAGTCAGCCTCTGCATCTTCCATCTTGTGGAGTGTGATCACATCTCCGTTCTGATTACGGAAGCTGAACACATGCTCCGTCTGCTGCTCGATGGCATAGCTGGTGCCTGAGGAGAGTGTCAGCGAGTCGCCGACGATCTTGAAATAGGCCGGCATACTGGTGGAGTCGGCATAGAAGATGGTATCGCCCGCCACACGGAACGACACATCTTCCGTCTCCGCATCAGCCCAGACACCCTGCATGAGTGCCTTCGCCTCACGGTTTTCCTCCGTTGTCGCCTGTTCCTGTTCCTGCTTGCTGGAACAACCTGCCAGCAACAGAACCGCCACCACTATGCTACCAAGTCTAATCATCAATAAACTAAACTGTCATCTGTCATATCGTAACACCGATCTACTTACCAATGCAGTGGTACTCGAAGTCATTCTCCAGCAGTTCCTCGATGTCGAAGATATTACGTCCGTCGATCACCAGCGGCCGTTTCATCGCCTTCTTGATGACACCCCAGCCGGGCAGACGGAACTCCTTCCACTCCGTGAGCAGCAGCAGCGCGTCGGCATCAAGCACCGCGTCGTACATATCACGACAGTAGGTCACCGTATCGCCGATCCTGCGCTTACACTCGTTCATGGCGATGGGGTCATATACACGAACGGTACAGCCTGCCTTCAACAGTTTGTCGATCATCACGAGGGCCGTCGACTCACGCATATCGTCGGTCTCAGGCTTGAACGACAGACCCCACATGGCGATAGTCTTGCCCTTCAGTGCCTCTTCCGAACCGAACGCCTTCACGAGCTTCTCATAGAGCACACTCTTCTGACGCTCGTTCACGCGCTCCACAGCCTTCAGCACCTCCATCGAGTAGCCGTTCTGGTCGGCTGTCTTGATGAGTGCCTTCACGTCCTTGGGGAAGCACGAGCCGCCATAACCACAGCCGGCATAGAGGAACTTACGGCCGATACGGGTGTCGGAACCGATTCCCGCGCGTACCATATTAACGTCTGCGCCCACGCGCTCGCATAGATTGGCGATGTCGTTCATAAACGAAATACGCGTGGCAAGCATCGAGTTGGCGGCATATTTCGTCATCTCAGCTGAGGGGATATCCATGAAGATCACGCGGAAATTGTTGATCAGGAACGGCTTATAGAGCTTCGTGAGCACCTTCTTGGCGTGCTCGCTCTCCACACCGACCACCACACGGTCGGGCGACATAAAGTCCTTGATAGCGTTACCCTCCTTCAGGAACTCCGGATTCGAGGCGACGTCGAACTCAATGTCTACACCGCGCTTCTCCAGTTCCTCCTCGATGGCCTTGCGCACCTTCTTTGCCGTACCCACAGGCACCGTCGACTTCGTGACCACCACCACATAGTGGTTCAGGTTCTGTCCGATGGTACGGGCCACCTGTAGCACATACTTCAAATCGGCCGATCCATCCTCATCGGGAGGCGTACCCACAGCCGAGAACACAATCTGCACATCGTCGAGCACAGAGGCGAGATCAGTCGTGAACTTCAGTCGGCCAGCGGCTACGTTCTTCTTCACTAGTTCGTCGAGACCCGGTTCATAGATGGGTATCTCGCCGTTCTGCAGGCGTTCAATCTTCGCTGCATCCACATCGACGCACGTCACATTCGCACCCGTATCAGCGAAACACGTTCCCGACACCAGTCCTACATAACCAGTTCCTACAATTGCTATATTCATTTTTCTATTCTTTTTTGCAACGGACTACAGGACTTTAGGACTTTTTCTTTTTGCAACGGACAGTCCTGTTAGTCCTGTAGTCCGTTGCTAAATAATTATTACTCAAACACTTCTGCGTCTTTCAGCAAGGGCTGCTTTAAGTCCTTCTCACTCGTCAGCACCTTCGCCGGGTCGATGGGCCACTCGATGCCCAGATCGGGGTCGTTCCAGCGGATGCCTGCATCACACTGGGGTGCATAGGGATTGTCCACCTTATAGGTGAAGATCGCCTCGTCGCTCAGCACGAGGAACCCATGTGCGAACCCGCGGGGGATAAAGAACTGGCGCTTGTTCTCCTCGCTCAGCTCCACCATCACGTGCTGGCCGAATGTCGGACTCGACTTACGGATGTCCACCGCCACATCGAGCACCTTACCCTTGATCACACGTACGAGCTTTGCCTGCGAGGCGTCGCCCTTCTGATAGTGCAGACCGCGCAGCACACCAAACGACGACTTCGACTCATTGTCCTGGATGAACACCGTCCGTCCGACATGCTCATCGAATTCTGCCTGCTTCCAGGCCTCCATGAAATAACCGCGGGCATCCTGAAACACCTTCGGCTCGATAATGAAAACACCCTTGATTTTGGTTTCTTTATACTCCATGTTTATTAAATTTTGTGCAAAGGTACACTAAAATTTTCATTTAATACTCATTTTAAGTTTCTTTTATTTGTTTATTTCAAAAAAAGGCTGTAATTTTGCACACGTGATTGAACTGGAACGACATATTGAGATACTTTTACTGAGCAACGACTGCGTCATTGTCCCAGGTTTGGGAGGTTTTATGGCGCACAATATCAGCGCTCGGTACGAAGAGCAGGAACACCTGTTCCTGCCCCCTCTGCGCACGCTCGGGTTCAATCCCCAGCTCAATATCAACGACTCGCTGCTCGTGCAGTCCTACATCGAGGCCTACGACATCAGCTACCCTGAGGCCCTGCAGCGCATCGAGGACGAAGTGGAGGAACTCAAGCAGCACCTCCAGAACGAAGGATCCTACGAACTCAACGACATCGGCACACTGGCGCTCAACGAAGACGGCAACTACGTCTTCACCCCCTGCGAGGCCGGCATCCTCACCCCTGCCCTCTACGGACTCTCGTCTGTGGAGATGAGCCGCATCGGCGCCATCCAGCCGCAGCAACAGCCACAGCCCGTCGCCGTCACCACACCCGAGGAGCCGTCTGAGGAACCCACTGCCAAGATGGTCGACATCGACGCAGAGTCTGCCGATACTGACGCTGAGTACGAGGAAGAAGAGGAAGCCGACGTCGTCCGCATCAAATACTCGTGGATCCGCAATGCCGTCGCTGTCGCCGCCATCCTCCTCGCCGTATTCATCCTCGCCCTGCCCAACAGCAAGACCGACATGATGCAGCGCACCATCAGCAACCTCAACAACGGCCTGCTCTTCGGTATGATGTCTGAAGATACGAACACGAGTAAGATCACTATTTCGAAGAATGTGAAGACTATTTCGAGGAGTGAGGAGTGTGGAGTGAGGAGTGAGAATACTCAGAAGGCAGATTCTATCGCAAAATCTGTCGCAGACGCCACCACTAAATCTGTGGCAGATTCTACTGCACTATCAAGCGAAAAAGGAAATCTCACTCCACACTCCTCACTCCACACTCCTCAAGAAAACGCCACTCCACAAAAACAATATTGCATCGTCCTGGCCAGCTACGTCTCCATACGCAACGCCAACTCATTCATCGAGCGCCTCCAGAAGCAGGGCTACGACCAGGCAGAGATCTTCGAGCGCAACAACATCCGTCGCGTCATCTACGGCCACTACGCCTCTGAGAACGACGCCTACAACGACCTCCGCCGTTTCCACCGCCAAAGTGAAACCTCTGAGGCTTGGGTCATGTCCCTCTAACCGCCTCCAATGTAATCATAAAGTTCAAAGCTCAAAGTTCAAAGCTCAAAGTTCAAAGTTCAAAGTTCAAAGTCCAAAAGTCCAAAGTTCAAAGTCCAAAAGTCCAAAAGTCCATGAAGCGCGTCCGCTGTCCCAAATGTGAAAACTTCATCACCTTCGATGAGACCCGTTACACCGACGGCCAGTCGCTCGTGTTCCAGTGTCCCGACTGCGGCAAGCAGTTCGCCATCCGCATCGGCGTGAGCAAGCTGCGCGACCGCCAGAAGGACGAGAACCCCGACGAGCAGGCCGACGAACAAGGCTGCGGCTCCATCGTCGTCATCGAGAACATGTTCCACTACAAGCAGGTCATCCCCCTCCGTATGGGCGACAACATCATCGGCCGCCATCAGAAGGGCAACCCCATCAACACGCCCTTCGAGACTGTCGATCCCAGCGTCGACCTCAACCACTGCACCATCACCGTCAGCCGCGATAAGCGCGGTGCCCTGCGCTACACCCTGAAAGACAACAACAGCAACACCGGCACCTTCGTCGACAACGTCGAGCTCGCTCCCCGTGAGCGCCGCATCATCGCCGACGGCACACTCTTCACCATCGGTGCCACCAGCATCATCCTGAGGGCATCCGACAGCGAAGAGTAATCAAGCTTTTCTCTTGGATTTAGAATTTGAACAGGTTGCAGAAGATGATTGCAGCCGTCCAGACGTGGTTATTACAATTGCAATAGCCGAGTGTTTTGGAGTCTTTCGACATGTCGATACGTCCGTTGGCCTTCACCTCGGCCACCGTAGCGTTCGAGCCCTTCACGGCGATGGAACCTCCCGAAGAGACGCTGCAGAGCAGGTTGCCGGATGAGTCCTTGATGTCGCCAGACCATACGCTGCCGATCCTGTGGCCCGTGCCGTCGGTGATGTCACCATTACCCTTGGGCAACTGACCCACCTTCGTATGAGCCCAGTTATAGACCACGCCGTTCGCATCGACGAACCCACGGGCGCTGCCCTTCTCGATCGAATACTCGCGCACCTTCTGCTGCGTGTTGTTCTGATTGCCGGAGCTCTTGGTGGGATTCTTCGCAGCCTGAGCCCTGCGCTGGGCAGCCTGTTCCTGCTGGCGCTTTGCCTCAGCCTCCTGCTTCTGCTTCACCTCGGCCAGCTCCACCTTCGTCTTGGCCAGCGACTCCTTGTTGTGATAGATGCCCAGATAGAGCAAGGCGGCATACTGCTTGTCGAGGCCCTTGGCAGTGCCGATGAGCACGTCGTAGATATACACCTGGCCGTTGTCGTTGATCATGGCCACCTTCTCGCCGTCCATCATCACCGAGCCGTCGCCCTTAACCTTCAGGTAGCCCTGTTCGCCGTGGAAATTCACCGTACCGTCACTCAGCACCTCGCCAACCTTCCGGCCGTCGTCGTACATCACGTCGCCGTTCTTCTCCACCTTGAAGATCACCTTCTTGCCTTTGCGCTCGCCGTCGGGATGGGTCTTGTCGAAGATAAACTCACCCGTCCTCGTGCGGAAGAAGCCCACCACGTTGCCACCTTTGGTAAACTCGATGTCGCCATCGACCTGCTTTTTCACGTCCACAACCGTCTCCTTGGCCTTCTTGACCTTGTTAACGAGATTGCCGAACTGTGCCTGCGCCGATGTCGCTCCCAGCATCATCGCTGCCGAAACGACCAAGATTCTCATTTTTCCCTTCATAATTTTTGGTTTTGGTTTATTACGATTCTTAATGACTGCTATTCGTTTGCGATTGCAAAGTTACAACATATTTGTGACATTTGCAAGCATTTTCACCTATTTTATTATTAAAAAGGTAAGGGCTGGAGCTTTTCTGCCCCAACCCCTTTCTCTGTGACAATCACTTCTTCTGTGATAATCTGTGTAATCTGTGGCTCAGAAGGGCCCATACCCCATGCAACTCGTCGTTGTGATGGCCGTCAGAAATGCCGTGAGCGCGGCTACTACTACCTTCACCGCAATCTCAATGAAACGCTTCTTCATTTGCTAATCTCCTTTCTTCTTTTTCTGTCGCTATTCTGCGCTTGTCTGGTATCTGTTTCTCCCCCTAAGTTAGGGGGAGCCAGAGGGGGTCTGAACCATCGCATTTCTGAGGCGGTTCAGACCACCCCTAACCCCTCCTCGCTCGGCTATGCCGCTTGCTACCGTAGGGACGCAAGAACTCAGGAGGGGAAGAGATTACCTTAGTTCTGATCCATCTCGTCATCGCCCTCACCCTTGGTGAACAGCTTGCTCGCAACCTCACTCGACTCACCGTCCTTGATGGCGATGGCCTTCACGGTAGCCGTGTCGCTCAGGGTGAATGCCTCACTGTAGAGCGTACTCTCAGCCGTAGGCGCACTGCCGTCGGTGGTGTAGTGGATCTCAGCGCCGTCAGGGCCGCTGATGCTCACCGAGGTCGTCTCAGCAAACGGAGTCGTACCGCTGATAGTGGGCGAAGCCAGTGCTGCAGACTGCGAGTTGCCACCGCTCTGAGAACCGCCGTTCTGGCTGCCTCCGTTCTGCGAACCGCCGCCAGTGTTTCCACCGCCGTTGCCGTCAGCTGCAGGTGCCAGCAGGTAGCTGATCGGGGTCTTCTTCTGCACGCGGCGCTCCTTGCCACCGACCGTGCGCACCTCACTCTCCACGAGATACCCGAACTCGAACACGCACTCCTCCTTGAAGGCGCGGCTGGTGAGCTTCTCACCCTTCGTGTTCTCCGGCGAGAAATTAATCTTGATGCCGTTGATCATTGCATCAGGACCAGCTTCCACTGCCTTCTCCAGGGTGTCCTTGCCCAGCTTCTGACCATCGACGCTCGGTGAGAACGTGCCCAGGCCGTCGAGCTTCACAGGCTGGCCCTGTGCGAGCAGCTCGCTCATGCACTCTACCACCTGTCCGAGCACCAGCACGCACATCTGGTAGTCGGCGATCTTGCCGTGACCGGTCATGTGCTTGGCAAAGCCCTTCAGGTTCAGGGGCTCCTTCGAGTCTACTTCTGCGAAATACTTGCCATACGCGGACGAGATGTCGTTTGCGTTCTGACGGAGATTGATCACCATTGGAATGTTTGATCTTGCCATAATTTAAAATCCTTTCTTTTCTTCTGCACTGCAAAGGTACTCATTTTTCCAGACCCCTGCAAGCCTTTTCCTCACCCGAATCAAGTTGTATAAAGTTACATAAAGTTATTTATAATTACGACAAGCGTTTCTTGATTTTAACGACAACTTGGACAACAAAGACAACATTATGGGCGACAAAATTGTCGCCATTGGCAGCAGTGCTGCCACAAAAAGTTGTCTAAGTTGTCATAGTTGTCGTCAATAAAATACACATTTGTCGTTTATAAAATCGTTAATAATTTGTTTGTCGTTTT
>JAEEPF010000006.1 GCA_016284635.1 Prevotella sp. | reverse complement strand
GATTGATCACCCTCCATGACATCAAGATCACCGATGCCACCAATATCCAAGAGATGCTCACGCAGGAGATCCCCGGACTGGAGTTCGGCTTTGCCATGGCTCAGGAGACATCACTCAACATGAGCGGTTTTGGCGGCAATGCCGTGCTCTTCCTTGTCGATGGTGAACGCCTGGCTGGAGAGACCATGGACAACACGGACTACAACCGTCTGAATCTCGACAACGTAGGGCGCATAGAGATTGTGAAAGGAGCCTCGTCGGCTCTTTATGGTTCCAATGCCGTAGGTGGGGTGATCAACATCATCAGCCGCGAGAATCAGGAGCCTTGGACGGCGAATGTGAACTCCCGCTTCAACACCTTCGGGAATGAATGGCGCAACGGTGCCAGCTTCTCTTTCAACACGGAGAAATGGAACTCTCATACAACTTTCCAACACACGACGATCGATCCTGTCGACCTGCCCAAGGCACACACTTCCGAGGAGATTGCCATCGAACTGATGAAGAAGGCACAAGGACTGCCCTACGATGAGTCGGTACTCAATGACGACTCCAACCTCAGCCGACTCTACGGTCAGAAGACCTACAACATCAAGGAACGGTTAATTTGGCGAGCTACAGACCATCTGACACTCACTGGACGGGGCGGCTATTTCTTTCGCACTAGCGAACGCGACACGTACAATTATCATTTCAATGGTTATAGTGCCGGACTGAAGGGCAGATACGCCTGGGACTATGGTCGGCATCTCGAGCTCTCATACGCCTTCGACGAATACGACAAGGCGAACTTCCTGCCTGACGGTACACGCACCCATGATCACGACTACAGCAACCAGCAGCATGTGGTACATGCGCTGTATCATCATCCGTTCGGCAAGAACAGCCTCATCCTCGGAGCAGACTACATGCACGACTATCTCACGACCTATCAGTTCATCGACAACGCCAGCCACTCCCAGGACAATATCGACGGCTATGCACAGTTCGACTGGAACATCACCGATCAACTGAATATCGTGGGGAGTGTCCGCTATGATTATTTCTCAGCCTCGGCCCAGAAGGCATTCACAGAGCGTCTCGCCGTCGTGTACAAATTTCCCTGGATGACCTTCCGCGCCAACTATGCCAGTGGTTTCCGGGCTCCCACGCTCAAGGAGATGTATATGCACTTCGACATGGGCAATATGGGCTATATGATCATCGGCAATCCAGACCTGGAACCGGAGAAGAGCCATAACTTCAACCTGGCTCTCGAACGGACGAACCGCATCCGCAATAGCGGATTCCTCGACGGGCGCTACAATTTCACCCTCATGGGCTACTGTAACATCTTCGACAAGCGCATCACCACTATCGCAGGGCCTGAATACAATGGTATGGAGAGTGCGCTCTACTGGAACGAAGAGGGCATCACGGTCTGGGGCATCGATGCCAGTATGGGACATATCTGGGACTGCGGTCTGTCCCTCAAACTGAACTACTCTTGGATGAAAGAGACGGGCAACGTCTATTACTCGGACTTCTATCAGCCCCGTTCACACTCCCTGACATGGCGTTTGGGCTACGACCATCGTTTCTCGCGCCACTACGCCCTCGATGCAGCCCTCTCGGGTCGCAGTCAGGGCAAGCCACAGTCAGGTCGCACGGATGTCGATCAGGGCTACACCATCTGGAAACTAATGCTGCAGCACCATCTCTGGCGCGGTATCCGTATCAACACAGCCATTGATAACCTCTTCAATTATAAACCGAAGTCATACTATTATTGTTCTCCCCTGACCACAGGCACCTCTTTCAGCATTGGCTTGTCTGTCGATCTGGACAAGATGCTCTAATACGACAATTCGGCAGAATTAAACGCCATTTTGTCAGCATTTATTTCCTCGGCATATTTTTGGCAACGGACTACACGACTGAAGGACTAATAAAAGTCGTAAGCTAGGCTTTGCTGCAAAAAAGTCCTTAAGTCCTATAGTCCGTTGCAAAAAAATAAAAGGAGGATTAAAATATGACACTCGACAAATTTACAATCAAAGCACAGGAAGCTGTTCAGGCGGCAGTGAATACAGCCCAGATGAACGGCCAGCAGGTCATCGAACCTGTACATATACTCAAAGGAGTATTGGAGAAGGCGAAGGACGTCACAACCTTCATCTTCCAGAAACTCGGTGTGAACGCCCAGCAGATCGAACTGCTCACAGAGCAGGAGATCAAGCACCTGCCGAAGGTGCAGGGCGGACAACCCTATCTCTCTAATGAATCTAATAATGTACTCGTACGCGCCCAGGAGATCGCCCAGAAATGGGGCGACGAATTCGTTGCGTGTGAGCCTGTATTACAAGCTCTCCTTACCGTCAGTTCCACCGCCTCACGCATCATGAAGGATGCCGGCTGCACGGAAAAAGAAATGGTGCAGGCTATCCAGGCCCTCCGCCAAGGCCAGAAGGTGCAGAACCAGAGTGCCGACGACAACTACCAGTCGCTGTCGAAGTACGCCAAGAACCTCGTAGACCTCGCCCGTCAGGGCAAACTCGACCCGGTGATAGGCCGTGACGATGAGATCCGCCGTCTGTTGCAGATTCTCTCGCGACGCACGAAGAACAACCCGATTCTGATTGGTGAGCCTGGTACGGGTAAGACCGCCATCGTCGAAGGTCTCGCAGGACGTATCGTACGTGGCGATGTGCCTGAGAACCTGAAAGACAAGCAGCTCTACTCCCTCGACATGGGTGCGCTAGTGGCTGGTGCGAAGTATAAGGGTGAGTTTGAGGAACGTCTGAAAAGCGTCATCAACGAGGTGACAAAGGCTGAAGGACGCATCATTCTCTTCATCGACGAGATCCACACACTGGTAGGTGCCGGTGGTGGTGAGGGAGCGATGGATGCCGCCAACATTCTGAAGCCTGCCCTTGCCCGTGGTGAACTGCGTGCCATCGGTGCCACGACACTCAATGAGTATCAGAAGTATTTCGAGAAGGACAAGGCTCTCGAGCGCCGTTTCCAGACAGTGATGGTCGATGAACCGGACGAACTCTCAGCCATCTCGATCCTGCGAGGTCTGAAGGAGCGCTACGAGAACCACCACAAGGTACGTATCCAGGATGATGCCTGTATCGCAGCCGTACAACTCTCTGAACGCTACATCTCTGAGAGATTCCTGCCAGACAAGGCCATCGACCTGATGGACGAGGCAGCTGCCAAACTCCGTATGGAGCGTGACTCCGTGCCTGAGGAGCTCGATGAGATCACCCGTCGTCTGGCTCAGTTAGAAATTGAACGCGAGGCCATCAAACGCGAGGGCGATAAACCCAAGATAGCCCAGTTGGATAAAGACATTGCTGAGCTCCGGGAACAGGAAACTCAGTTCCGTGCCAAATGGGAGGGTGAGCGCCAGCTTATCAACAAGATCCAGCAGGACAAGCAGGAGATTGAGAACCTGAAACTCGAAGCTGAACGTGCCGAACGCGAAGGCGACTATGGCAAGGTAGCAGAAATCCGTTACTCAAAACTGAAGGCCCTGGAGGATGATATCAAGGCCATCCAGAATCAGTTGGCGTCTGCACAAGACGGGAACTCACTGGTGCGCGAGGAAGTCACTGCCGATGATATCGCAGAGGTGGTATCCCGCTGGACGGGCATCCCTGTCACGAAGATGATGCAGAGCGAACGTGAGAAGCTGTTGCATCTCGAGGATGAACTGCACAAGCGTGTGATCGGTCAGGACGAGGCTATTACAGCTGTCTCTGATGCCGTGCGTCGTTCAAGAGCAGGCTTGCAGGACCCGAAGCGACCGATTGCCTCATTCATCTTCTTGGGTACTACGGGTGTCGGTAAGACCGAACTCGCAAAGACCCTCGCAGACTATCTCTTCAACGACGAGACGATGATGACGCGTATCGATATGTCAGAATACCAGGAGAAGTACAGTGTCTCCCGTCTGATTGGTGCGCCTCCGGGATACGTAGGCTACGATGAAGGTGGTCAGCTCACGGAGGCCGTGCGCCGTAAGCCTTACTCCGTGGTGCTCTTTGATGAGATCGAGAAGGCCCATCCCGACGTGTTCAACATCCTCTTGCAGGTATTGGACGATGGACGCTTGACAGACAACAAGGGACGTACTGCCAACTTCAAGAACACCATCATCATCATGACCTCGAATGCGACGAGGGAGCAACTGCGCCAGACGATGCGTCCGGAATTCCTGAACCGTATCGACGAGATTATCACCTTCACCCCGTTGACGAAGGAGCAGATCAGCGATGTGGTCCGTCTGCAGATGAAGAAGGTATCGGAGATGCTGGAGCCTCAGGGCATCCGACTCGAATGTACGCCACAGGCCATTGCCTACCTGGCTGAAGAGGGTTACGATCCCGACTTTGGAGCCCGTCCCGTCAAACGTGCCATCCAGCAGTTCGTGCTCAACGACCTCTCCAAGAAACTCCTGGCCGATGAAGTCGATCGCAACAAGCCCATCATCATCGATGACTTCGGTGACGGACTGGTGTTTAGGAACTGAAGAAACAAGGAGACAGGGAGACAAGGAGTCCAAGGAGTACAGGACATATGTTCTGCTGCAGTTTTACCTACAGAGTAATGTCTTGAACTCCTTGGACTCCCTGTCTCCTTGTCTCCTTGTCTCCTTATAACACGATCTTTCTCCCACTATGGATGTAGAGGCCCTTCTGGGCAGGTCTGCCGGGGAGGCGGCGCCCTTGGAGATCGAACCAAATATCTTTGAACTTTGAACTTTGAACTTTGAACTTTATGATATCATTCATGGCGGTGGTGCCACCCATAAAGTCGAAAGAGACGGTGCCGTCATCAGCCACACGGATGTTGGTGACGGACTTCGACATCAATTTGACGCCATCAGCATTGGCTTTGAAGACGGTAGCCGCAGGATCTGAGTCATCCGTTAGGCTCTCGTTCACCATGGTCGAATCGGCATAGGGATAGACAGAAGTGCTGAGATAACGGTTTCGCATCCAGGGCTTCATCGTGTATTTGGTCATATCCTTACCATCGTTTGCCGGATCCCAATCCCTATAGTTCTTACCATCGGCATGGAAGAGGTCATAACGGAGATGGTCCGAGTAGTAGTTTACATCATTATTGCTCCATATCTCCCTGTCGTAGTCAACATGGAAGATGGCTAGCCCCTGCCCTGGAATGCCATAGTCCCATTTGGTCTGACGGCGGTTTTCGAGGATATAGTACTCATCGTCGTTGCCAGAGTTCCGGATGAGGTAGCTCTCCCCTCCCTCACTCACGGGAATCATACCAGTAATGGTGGTGGCATCAGTCAGTTCTATCGGATCACCCCAACCCAGAAGCATCTTCTCCATAGCCGAGAAGTTCGGTGGGCACCAGCCTCTGTTGGTGTAGTTGCCGCCATCCATCAGATCCCATTCGTCGACCACGGAGAAATCGGCACTGTAAGGATAGAGGTCGGGCAGTCCCAAGCAGTGGGCAAACTCATGACAGATAGTGCCAATGCCGCATAAAGCTCTGTCTGACCACATCTCACAACTGATGGAGGTCATTCCGATAGAGATATCACCAGGAGCCTTGAGAGACGAATAGTTTGTATTGGGCCAGATATAGCCTGTCACCTGATTGCCTGAGAGACCTGCCGCGATAAAGACCATCTGCTCTATCTCACCATCACCATCCCAGTCGTAGATGGAGAAGTCGACATCGGGTGCAATGTCAGCCAGTTTCTTCAAGGCCTCTTTCATCGCATCGTCACCATAGTTATTCTTACCATTTTTAGCGCTGACGCTGACTTTTATGGGACCATAGACATCGAACTGGAGGTTGAAGCGTCCTCCAGACTGATCGCGGTAATAATCGGCCGCACAACCCACGCCATAGCCCTCATTATAGCCCGGTTCATTCAACACACGCTGGTAATACGCAGCCGGATCATCCATCGAGAACTCATAGTCTGCAAAGGTGATCAATACCACAGCCTGGGGGTAGATCCTCTCCGGATCCCAGTCCTGCGAGGGATAGCCGAGCATGCCACGAGTCCTCGACACATCCGCAGGAATGTTACGAATACAGGGCCTACGCTCTTGGGCGGTGACTTGTAGAGGTGAGAGGAAAGAGGTGACAGGTAAGAGAATACCTATCACCAGAGCCTTTACCCTTAACCGTTTCATCTCTATTTTCACCTTTTCACCTTTTCACCTTTTTATCTTTTTACCTTTTTACTTTTTTACCTTTTCACCTTTTCTATGCTTCCGTCAGCATAGCGCACAATATAGATGCCTCGCTGTTGGGGCGCAGCCTGCAGCGAACGACCATTCAGGTCGTACCATGCCACGGGCTGACGGTCAGACTGTTCGGGAGCCATGATGGCGGTGGTGCCATAACCGGGGACATCTTCTAAGGGGACGACGAGGATGCCCATGTTGTTGGGATCGACATTCACATCATTCTTCGTCCAAGTAATGAGGTCGTAGTTGATATGCCAGGCTATCAGGCCATGCGAGGGGAGGAACTTGTCCCACGACTCCTTCTTGCGATTCTCGACCATGAAGTAGTCGGTGGAACCCTCGATCTCGGATACCAAGTAGGCATCGGGATAGAGATGGAGGGGGCGCAGTTCGTCAACGTTAGCCTCGGCAAGGCTTTTGACGCGCTTGGGTTCAAGCCAGCCACAGAAATAGCGCTCAAATGAGGAGAAGCCGGAAGGATACCAACTGTCGCCATTATAGTTCCCGCTGTCCATGATGTCAAAGAATCCGGCTGTGGGTAAGGGATTATTACCCCGCGTATCATAGACATCTGGGAGTCCGAGGCAGTGACTGAACTCATGGCAGATGGATCCCAGGCCGTCGATTCTTGATGCGGGGTTTAACTCATTGCTGCAGGCGTATGTGTCAATAATCATATCCTGTAATGTCAAAGGAGCACCCAGCCTATTTGTGAAGAAACTCTTATGCGGCCAGATGGTCTCAGGGTCATGAAAATCGGCCTCACCATAGCCGGCATAGACAATATAGACCTGTTCCACCTCTCCGTCATCATTCCAGTCGTAATCTTTAAACTTCACTTCCTTGGAGGCGGCTTCACAAGCCTCGGCCATCAGTTCTGCGGGGTTCTGGTCGAACTCGCCATTTGCATATGTTGCGTTACGTCCATAGTACTGATACTTGTTCTTGGCCAGATAGGGGCCCATGACATCGAAGGTAAGTTCAAACTGTCCGTAACTCTGATCATGGAAATAATCCCTGATACTGCCGTTGACAATAATGCCATTCACATTCTTCAGACCTGTTTTGTTGGCGATGTCATTCCACAGGGCATGGGGATCGATTTCCTTACCAGAATTGTTCTTGCGAATAAACTTCTGATTGGGGAACTCCATGAGGATAATCAGTCCTTTTCGTTCTCCTGTGAACTTGCCAGGTTCTCCCACTTTCTGACCTCTAGTGCCTGCACGGTGGGCTGGCTTACCGAAGATACGTTCAGCCACGATGGTACCACACTCCTTGCGCGGAGCCTGGGCTTGAGCATTTAAAGGTAAAAAGGTGAGAAGGTGAAAAAGAGTAACCCCCATCATCACACCTTTTACCTTTAGCATTTTCATCATCTGATTCATTTCTTATTACTTTTTACCATTAGTGAGCGCACGGTGCCCAAGGTTTCAGCGTCTTGAAGAAGTCGTTGCCCTTGTCATCGACGAGGATGAAGGCGGGGAAGTCTTCCACGTCAATCTTCCAGATGGCCTCCATACCGAGTTCGGGATACTCCACGCACTCAATGCTCTTGATGCTGCTCTGAGAGAGCACGGCTGCCACACCACCGATACTGCCCAGATAGAAGCCACCATACTTCTTACAGGCCTCGGTGACGATGTCAGAACGGTTACCCTTGGCAATCATCACGAGAGAAGCACCTAACGACTGGAACTCATCCACGTAGGGATCCATACGGTTGGCCGTGGTGGGACCCATCGAACCACAGGGATAGCCCTCCGGAGTCTTGGCGGGACCTGCATAGAGCACAGGATATTTCTTGAAGTAGTCGGGCATCGGCTCACCGGCATCGATACGGGCCTTCAGTTTGGCGTGGGCGATGTCACGGGCCACGATGATGGTGCCCTTCAGGTTCACGCGGGTAGAGACAGGATACTTCGACAGCTCCTTGCGCACGGCATCGATGCCCTCGTTGAGGTCGATCTCGATGGTGTTCTGTCCCTCACCAGCCTTGGCATACTCTGCCGGGATGAGCTCAGAGGGGTTCGAGTCCATCTTCTCCAACCAGATACCGTCGGCATTGATCTTCGCCTTGATATTTCTATCGGCCGAGCAGCTGACACCCATACCAATCGGACAAGAGGCACCATGACGAGGCAGACGGACCACACGGATGTCGTGAGCCAGATACTTACCACCGAACTGGGCACCGAGACCAATCTTCTGAGCCTCCTTCAACAGTTTCTCCTCGAGGTCTATATCACGGAAGGCACGACCTGTCTCATCACCTGTAGTAGGCAGACCATCATAGAACTTGATGCTGGCCAGTTTCACCGTCAGCAGGTTCTTCTCTGCTGACGTACCGCCAATTACGAAGGCAATGTGATAAGGCGGACAGGCGGCAGTGCCGAGGCTCTTCATCTTCTCCACGAGGAACGGAATAAGCGTACCCTCGTTCTGGATCGTAGCCTTCGTCATGGGATAGAAGTAGGTCTTATTGGCTGAGCCACCACCCTTGGCAACGAACACGAACTTATACTCTGCTCCCTCCGTAGCCTCGATATCGATCTGAGCAGGGAGGTTACAACGGGTGTTCACCTCGTCGTACATGTTCAGCGGGGCGTTCTGCGAATAGCGCAGGTTGTCCTGTGTGAAGGTGTTGAAGACACCCAGGCTCAGGGCCTCTTCGTCCTCAAAGCCGGTCCAAACCTGCTGACCCTTCTCACCATGGATGATAGCAGTACCTGTATCCTGACAGAAAGGCAGGATGCCACGGGCTGCCACCTCGGCATTGCGCAGGAACTGCAGGGCGACGTACTTGTCATTCTCTGAAGCCTCGGGATCATTGAGGATCTTGGCCACCTGGAGGTTATGCTCGCGACGCAGCATGAACTCCACATCGTGGAAGGCCTGCTGGGCCAGCAGTGTCAGCGCCTCCTTGGAGACCTTCACGATCTGCTTGCCTTCAAACTCACCGGTGCTCACACCTTCCTTACTCAACAGACGGTACTCCGTCTTGTCCTCGCCCACCTGAAACATCGGGGCGTACTTGAATTCAACGTTTTTAGCCATACTTGTATTTGTTTTTGTTTTTTGCAACGGACTACATGACTTAAGGACTTTTTTGAGGCGGATAATCCTATTAGTCCTGTTGTCCGTTGCTAAATTAATATTAATATCCGAAAATTTCTTCTGTAGTCAGCCGACGGATGGGCCCGATCTTGCCCAGCGCCTCCATATCGAGCTCCTTCTCGTCACCGAGGATGATGTAGCGGAAGGGCTTGTGAGCCATGTTCGCCTTCTCGAAGCGTACGATGTCATCGAGTGTGAGGGGCTGCATATCACGATAGACATCCGCATACATATCCCTGTCGAAGCCCATGCGCTTCATCGTGATATATCGGTTGATGACACCCGTCTTACGGGCCCGGCTGCTGGCCATCTGCTTGAGCACACCCTCCTTGGCGATACGGAAAGCCGCCTCACTGGCAGGCAACTCATTGAGGATCTCGTTGAAATGGTTGATGCAGTCCATCATCTTGTCGTTCTGCGTGATGATATGGGTGAAGAACATCTCCTTCTCACCCAGTTTCTCCGGACGTTGGTAACGGGCCGAGGCATTGTAAGCCAGACCACGGGCCTCACGCATCTCCTGGAACACGATGCCATTCATGCCACTGCCGAAATATTCATTGAACAGACCGACGGTGGCTGTCTCGGCTACACGATACTCACGCCCCTCATTATGATACATACGCATATAGATGTTCTTCGCATCGTAAGGAGCTATCCACACCTCGTTGACGGGTGTCTGCTGACGGGTATAGGGCTGCCCCTCAGGCACAGACTTCAACTGAGCAGGTGTCGCATGCTCTGTTGCGAGCAGGGCAGAAAGACCTGCCTCACTCAACGGACCATAATACAAGACGGTATGTTCGAGACCACTGAGCTGACTGAGCAAATCAAGCAACTGCTGGGGATCGGCATCACGCAACTGCTGTTCGGTCATATCGTCACGACGGAGGTTATGGGGTCCATAGACCGCATAGTTATAGAGGTAGTCAAAACAGGTGCGCTGGTCTTTCTTCCTGTCGTCACGGTTCTTGAGCGTCAATTCCACATACTGGCCATACGATGCCTTGTCGGCCTTGGCATGGTGGAGCAGATTCTCCAACAGCGAGAGGGCGGCTGGCATATTCTCATTCAGGCCTGAGAGCGAGATGTTGAGATTGTCGGCATTGACGTTGACGCTGTAGTTACAAGCCAGCTTATAGAACTGCTGCTTCACCTCAGTGGCAGAGAGTTTATCGGTACCCACATAGTCGAGATAATCTGTAGCGATGTCATAGCGATTGTCATCCTCGTGTCCGAACTCATAGCGGAACACCAGGGTGAAGAGGTCGTCTTCCGTGTTCTGCTTGTAAAGCAACGGCAGACCCTTTGTCGTCTTTCCGACAGTCAGGTCCTTGCTGAAGTCCACGAACTCCGGCAGGATGGGTTCCACCTGACTGTTCTGGATATCTTTCACAAACTGGCTCACCATATCACGGTTGGCAGGTATAGGTGTGATGGCAGGCTTGTCGATCTTCTTCTGGGTGGAGTCCACGCCCATCTTCTTATAGATGGTGGCATAGCCATCGGAGAAGAAACGGTTGGCGAAGTCGACGATCTGCTGTTTCGTCATCTTCGACACACGGTCGATCTTGCCGATCTGCTGTTCCCACGACTTGCCGTTAATGAAGGCACTCATGTGCTGACTGACACGCCAACGGTTGTTCTCTAATGAACGCTGGTAGTTCAGTTTCATATTGTTGATGACGGATGGCAGCAGGTCGTCAGAGAAGTTACCTTTCTTCAGATTCTCAATCTCAGCCAACATCAGCGCACGCACTTCTTCCAACGACTGCTCTGGCTTAGGCATACCCATGAGGATAAAGGCGGAGTAGTCCTGCTGTGTCTGTATTCCTGCACCGGCCGTCTGCACCTGCATCGTCTGGTTCAGGTTCAGGTCGAAGATACCGGCCTTGCCGTTGTTCAACATATCACTGATGACATCGAGTGTATCTGTCTGGAGGTCGGCAGCCTTCTTGGCGAGCCATCCTACCCACACTTGTTCTGCCTGTTGTCCGATAACGGCAGTATCCACAGGAGCCGTCAGAGGCTTCTGCTCGGGGAAGACTGGCTGGGAGACATCTGCGGCTGGCTTCCATCCACCGAAATACTGGTCGATGATAGCGATGGTCTTATCCATATCGAAGTCACCAGCCATACAGATAGCCACATTATTGGGCACGTACCACTTGTTGAAGTAGTTCTTAATGTTCGTGATCGAAGGGTTCTTCAGGTGCTCCTGCGTACCGATGGTGGTCTGTGTACCGTATGGATGGGTGGGTGTGAGTTTTTCGCCCAGCGCCTTCCACACCTTGTCGCCATCGGCCGTCAGATAGATGTTATACTCCTCATAGACGGCCTCCAGTTCTGTATGGAAACCACGGATCACCATGTGCTGGAAACGGTCGCTCTGAATCTTCGCCCAGTTCTCGATCTCATTGCTGGGGATGTCCTCGGTGTAACAGGTCACATCGTTTGAGGTGAAGGCATTCGTACCTTCGGCACCGATGGCTGCCATAAGCTTGTCGTACTCGTTGGGGATGAAGTACTGGGCTGTCAGCTGACTGACGGAGTCTATCTCGTGATAGGCCTGCTTGCGGGCTTCAGGATCGGTCAGCTTACGATAGGCCTCATAGCGCTGTTCGATGTCAGCCAACAGGGGAGCCTCAGCCTCAGGATTGTTCGTTCCGAACTGGGTGGTGCCCTTGAACATCAGGTGCTCCAGATAGTGGGCCAGGCCTGTGGTCTCTGCCGGGTCGTTCTTCGAACCGGTCCTCACGGCGATATACGTCTGAATCCTCGGTCGTTCCTTATTCACCGACAGATACACCTTCAGTCCATTATCCAGCGTATAAATGCGGGTACGCATCAAGTCACCTGGAACCTCTGTATACTTATACTCCTTCGCCTGAGCGCTCATCCCAAGCGCAACAAGACATCCTGCCAAAATGAGTTTAATTTGCATAATTCGTGAAATTCGTTGTTTCTTTAAAATCAATTCTCGTAATCTATCTCATGGTCGAGCTTCTCGAGGAAGTCATCGAAGACTTCCTTCTCCACATCGCCCATGGAGTATTCCTTCTCTGCATCCTTGCGGATCTCTGCGATCCACGCACGACGGGCCTTGATATAGTCCTCATGGATTCGGACCACATCCTCCTCCGTGATCTCCTCAAGACCATAGTAGTCCAGGATCATCTGGTAAGACCACGACCAGCGGTAGTCACTGTAGTTGTTGTTAATCTCCACGAAACGGTCGAGCAGCTGCTGGATATTATCGATGTCGCCACTCTTGATATCTCTTACGATCCGCAACTCCTCACTCTCAGGCAGGAGCAGTCCGCTGAGATCCGTCCAACGACCCTTACCCACGATGCTTTTGGGACGTCCGAAGAATCCCTCCTTCTGGGCACGCTTCAGCACGGCACCCATATAGATTCTCAGGGCGATATCATAATACTTCAGACCCTTCCGCAGCGACGAAGCGTTGATCACATACTCATGGAAGTTGTAGGTCGACACATTGTCACCCGATGCCTCACGCAGGGCAGTCAGGATCTTGATGCCCTCCATGATCTCACCCACGGTGAAAGGCGAGAGCCAGTCGAAGTTGATGATACTTTTCCTCGACAGCTTCGAGCGCTTGTCACGCTTCGGCCATTTCTTGATATCACGGTAGAGACCCACGGTAGTAATATTACGACCCGGCACCAGCGTCATCGTCTCACCATAATTAATAAGGTACGAGAAAGGCAGGTTACGGGTGTCAGGATGGTGCATCAGCTTACCGAAACAGACACTGAACGCACCGATGGTAGCCGGCATCAGGATATAGGCACCCGAGGCCGTCTTCGTACCACGCTCCAGGGTTCCCCAATGCAACGGGCCCATCTTATAGGCATGGTTCGAGAAGTTCGTGTTCGAACCGGCATTATAGAACGAGAACTCACCGCCAATCAGCAGCGAGCTCTTATGGTGCGAGGCGCAGAAGGGTCCGCAGAAGGCGGCACAGGCCTCACCGTTGGCCATATAGGAGTTGGCGAAGAACAGGCTCGCCTCAGCCGTGAAGCCATTGGTAATCTGACAGGCCTCACCCACGAAGCAGTCCTGCATCTTCACACTGTTGTTGATTGAACAACCATCGCAGATGATGGAGTTCTCGCAGATGACACCCGTACCGATGAATACCGGTGCATCCGTTGAGCTCATCACCGTACACTCCGACAGACGGGCTGCACCCGAGATCTCACAGTCGCCCTTGATGATGGTGTTCATGATATCCTTGGCGTTGATGATCTTCACGTTATTGCCGATATAGCCTCGGTCCGGACGGGTCACACGGAGTTCGTCCTCAATCATCTGCTGGAGCGTCTGACGCAGGCCTTTGTCGTTGTAATGCTTCACCATAAAGGAGGCCAACTGGGAGTTCAGTTCACGGAATATGGTCACGTTGCCGTCACCCATCTCGTTCAGCACCGAGATCACCGATCCCTCGCCAAAGGTGGCATCGTCGGTAGTCTCCAACGTACAGATGTTCGAGATATAACAGTCGTTGCCGATGGTATAGTTGTTAATGTAGTTTCCCACCTTCTCAATCAGACAGTCATTGCCGACAGTCACATTCCGCAGCGTCGTGTCGTTGATGCCCGAGTGCTTGAAGAAACCCTTGGTCACCTCCACCTGCTTATTAAACTCTCCCAGGCGGATGTCACCATAGAAGATCACGCGGTGGAAATTATATGGCTTAAAGCCATCTGCCACCATCACGCGATCCCAATCCTCTGCCCAGCAGACATTGTTCTCTAATACTTCAATCTCAGTCTGTGTTAGTTGTCTGTATTCACTCATAGTCGTTATATAAAAAATCGTTATACGGATATTTCTGGACGTGCAGCTCGCGTACTCTCTTATAAAGTACCTCGCGCAGCTCGTCAATATTTTCTTTTTTCTTCGCGGAAATAAAGATGCACTCTATGTATCTTCCTTCCCCTCCTGAATAGGAGGGGTGTCCGGAGGACGGGGTGGTCTGATCCGCCCCCAATTTCGCCATCCACGTCTTTTTCAGGTCCTCGAGGGAAATATTTTCCTTGGTGGCTGGTGTCAAGTCATCCTCTTCCTTCTCCACCCACGTATACGCGTCAATCTTATTAAACACCAGCATCTGCGGCTTCTCGGCACAGCCCAGTTCCATCAGCGTCTCCTCCACCACACGGATCTGATCCTCGAAATCCGGATGGGAGATATCCACCACATGCACCAGCAGATCCGCCTCGCGCACCTCGTCCAGGGTCGACTTAAACGACTCCACCAGATCCGAAGGCAGCTTACGGATGAAACCCACCGTATCTGCCAAGAGGAAGGGCAGATTGTCGATAGTCATCTTTCTGACAGTGGTATCCAACGTCGCAAAGAGCTTGTTCTCTGCAAACACCTCACTCTTCGCCAACAGGTTCATCATTGTCGACTTACCCACGTTGGTATAGCCCACCAGTGCCACACGGATCAGTCTGCCACGGTTCTTCCGCTGGGTGGTCTTTTGCTTGTCGATCTCTGCCAGGCGCTGCTTCAACAGGGTGATGCGCTGGAGGATGATACGACGGTCCATCTCCAACTGCGTCTCACCAGGACCACGCAGACCTACGCTTCCTTTTCCACCTCCGGAACCGGAACCACCGCCCTGACGTTCCAGGTGCGTCCAGAGCCTTTGCAGGCGGGGCAGCATATAACGATGCTGCGCCAGTTCCACCTGCGCCTTGGCCTCTGCCGTCTGTGCCCGCATGGCGAAGATATCCAATATCAACGACGTCCGGTCGAGAATCTTCACCTGCAGCTCCTGCTCGATATTCCGGATCTGCTTGGCAGAAAGTTCATCGTCGAAGATCACCATACCGACAGGTTGTGGGATCGAGGAGTGAGGAGTGAGGAGTGAGGAGTGAGGAATGTCTGCAGCTGGAGTATTCTCACTCCACCCTCCACACTCCTCACTCCACGAATCGTACTCGTCTTGGCATTGCTTAATGTAAGCCTTAATCTCCTGCAGCTTTCCTGAGCCCACATACGTCGTCTGACTCGGGCCACCCACCTTCTGGGTGAACCGTTTCACCGTGACAGCCCCAGCCGTATCGGCCAGGAACTCCAGCTCGTCGAGATATTCGTTGGTCTTGGCCTCATCCTGCTCTTTGGTGACAAGTCCCACCAGCACAGCCGTCTCAGCCTTAGCCTCTGATATTACAAATTCTTTCATTCAGGGCACAAAGTTAGTCAATTTCTGCCACCATAATAAAAAAACCGTGTTAATCCGTGTTAATCCGTGCCTAAAAAAAAATTTTCCTTGTATTTTTGCAGCAGTTTTTACGAACCAAACAAAACAATAGCATTATGAGAGTAATTATTCAGTCAGACTATCAGAAGCTGTCCCAGTGGGCAGCCAACCACGTCATTGAGCGTATCAACAAGTTCAATCCTACACCCGATCACAAGTTCGTCCTGGGTCTTCCCACAGGTTCCTCTCCCGTTGGCATGTACAATGCCCTCGTCGAGGCCAACCGTGCCGGTAAGGTGTCGTTCAAGAACGTCATCACCTTCAACATGGATGAGTATGTCGGCCTGCCCGAGACCCATCCCGAGAGCTACCACGCCTTCATGGCCCGTAACCTCTTCGACCACATTGACTGTCCGAAGGAGAACATCCACATCCTGAACGGTAACGCCCCCGACCTGAACGAGGAGTGCGCCAAATATGAGGCCATGATCGAAGAAGCTGGTGGCATCGACCTGTTCATCGGAGGTATCGGCCCCGATGGTCACATCGCCTTCAACGAGCCCGGCTCTTCACTCCAGAGCCGTACCCGCATGAAGACCCTCACCACTGACACCCGCATCGCCAACAGCCGTTTCTTCGGTGGCAGACCCGAGAACGTGCCTGCCCATGCCCTGACGGTAGGTGTCGGCACCGTGATGGACGCCCGCGAGGTGATGATTCTGGCTAATGGTCACCTGAAGGCCCGTGCCCTGCAGGCAGCCATCGAGGGAAGCATCAACCACATGTGGACCATCAGCGCCCTGCAGATGCATGCCCACGGCATCATCGTCTGCGATGAGGAGGCTGCCGACGAACTGAAGGTCAGCACCTACAAGTACTTCAAGGACATCGAGCAGGATCAGCTGCTGTAATTACATATTTTTATTAACGACAACGGATTTCACGGATTAAACGGATTTTATTTCCCCTCCTGAGTAGGAGGGGTGAGGGGTGGTCTGATCAGCCTTTAAATCCGTGTAATTCGTGAAATCCGTTGTTTAATTTTTTCTGTCTATGAGTAATAATATTATTGGTAAGAGTTTCACCTTTTTACTCTTTCACCTTTTTACTTTTTTACCTTTATCTGCTTGGGCTGGTGACGTTATCATTTCGTCACCCGACAGCAGTCTGCAGGTGACAGTCAGCGATGCCGGCGGACGCCTCTACTACTCTGCCAGTCTCAACGGCCAGGAGATGCTCCTCCCTTCGGCCCTCGGCCTGAAGACCAGCATCGGTGACCTGACGCGGGAATTATCCATTGTCAATTCTCAATTGTCCATTGTAAGCAACGCTTACCAAATGCGCGGCACCAAGGCCTCTTCTCATGCCTACAAGGCCACGAAGGCCGTCATCGACATTGAGAACAAAGACCAACAGCGCTTCAGCATCATCTTCCAGGTGAGCAATAACGACATCGCCTTCCGCTACGCCATCCCCCGTCAGAAGTGGCAGGGTAAAGAGCCTAAGCGCCTGCGCATCAAGAGCGAACTCAGCAGCTTCAACTTCCCCGACGGCACTACCACCTTCATCTCTCCGCAGATCGGTCCTGAGTCTGGCTGGGAACAGACCAAGCCCAGCTACGAGGAAGGCTACTCTGCCGATGCTCCGATGGACACTCCCTCGCAGTACAATCACGGCTACATCTTCCCCGCCCTCTTCCACCTCACAATGGGGACTGACCCCACTGTGAGTAGCAAAGCGAATTACAGGGGGTCTGTCCCCAGTGTGAGGTCCGACGCTTGGGCCCTCGTCTCCGAGACTGGCGTTGGTTCAAATTACTGTGGCAGCCATCTCTCTGACTATCAGCCTGGCACAGGCTACACCGTCGCCTACCCCGATGCCGGCGAGAACAACGGCTATGGTACCGACTTCGCCGCCATCCCCCTGCCCGGTGAGACTCCCTGGCGCACCATCACCCTCGGCTCTTCACTCAAGCCCATCGCAGAGACCACCATCAGCTACGACCTCGTCGAGCCCCTCTACGAGCCCTCTACCGACTACAAGCCAGGCCGCTACACCTGGAGCTGGCTCATCTGGCAAGACACATCCGTCAACTACGACGACCAGGTGAAGTTCATCGACCTCGCCTCTGCCATGGGCTTCGAATACTGCCTCGTGGATAACTGGTGGGACACGCAGATCGGCCGCGACCGCATCGAGGAACTCTCGAAATATGCCCAGTCGAAGGGCGTACACCTCTTATTATGGTATAACAGCAACGGCTTCTGGAACGATGCCCCACAGACCCCACGCAACTGCATGTCGACAGCCATCGCCCGTGAGCGGGAAATGACGTGGCTCCAGTCCATCGGTGTCAAGGGCATCAAGGTGGACTTCTTCGGAGGCGACAAGCAGGAGACCATGCGGCTCTATGAGGACATCCTCAGCGACGCCAACCGCCACGGACTGCAGGTCGTATTCCACGGCTGCACCGTGCCTCGCGGCTGGGAGCGGATGTATCCCAACTTCGTAGCCTCTGAGGCGGTGCTGGCCAGCGAGAACCTGTTCTTTGGCGAGGAGGCTACCTTCCGCGAAGGCTTCGACCTCACCCTCCACCCCTTCTGCCGCAATGCCACAGCCTCGATGGACTGGGGCGGCATCATCCTCAACAAGTACATCTCGAAGGACAACAAGAGCCGTCACACCCGAAAGACCACCGACATCTTCGAACTCGCCTCGGGACTCATCATGCAGACCTCCGTGCAGTGCGTCGCCCTCCAGCCGAACAACCTCGACGAACTGCCTGAGTTCGAACTGGACTACCTCCGCGGCCTTCCCACCACCTGGGAAGAGACGCGATTCATCGACGGCTATCCCGGCCGCTACGTCATCCTCGCCCGTAAGGACACCGAAGGCCATTGGCACGTCGCAGGACTCAACGCCCTCAAAGAGCCCCTGACACTCACCCTCGACCTGCCGATGTTCGCCCCCGGCGAGACCCTCCGCTACTACGTCGACGGAAAAGACGGCTCACCGACGGTCACCACCCTAAAGATCGACAAGAAAGGCCGTGCGAAGGTCACCATCCAGCCCAACGGCGGAATAATCATCCAATAGTTTTCTTCAATTTCCCACGCATATTCAAAATCTTGTAAAGTATTTTGATTTCCATACTGCAAAAAAAATTCCCCGCCAGGAAGCCTGACGGGGAATTACAAAAAACGATTCCTATATAAATATCTCACGACATTTCTGCAACACGTTTCGACACTACCGTGTTCGTAGGCAGGTCGAGTTCCTCGTACACGGAGTTGTTCGACTTGTACTCCGGCACCATCTGCTTCATCTTGCGCACAGTCTCCATATCGTTGTATTGCTTGGAGATGGCAATCAGGTCGTCGATCTCCTGGCAGACCTGGTCGTAGTCGTACTGGCGCACCTCAGCGATACGGATCTTCTTGTGGAAGGTGGGCTTGGTGGTCTCCTTGTCGTTGAGCACCTCCTCAAAGAGCTTCTCGCCCTCGCGCAGGCCCGTGTATTCTATCTTCACATTCTTCGCTCCAGAGAGGTTGATCATGCGCTTGGCCAGATCGGCAATCCTGACGGGACGCCCCATGTCGAAGACGAAGATCTCGCCGCCGTTGCCCTTCGTTCCAGCCTCCAGCACCAGCTTACAGGCCTCGGGGATGAGCATGAAATAGCGGATGATGTCCGGGTGGGTGACAGTGACGGGGCCGCCGTTGCGGATCTGCTCACGGAAGAGCGGGATGACGGAGCCGTTGGAACCCAGCACGTTGCCGAAGCGGGTGGTGACAAACTGCGTGACCGGTTTGAAGTCGGTAGGGAGGTGGAGCCCGGGGCCGCCGTACTGTGTAGTCTTGATGGCGCGGTCGAGGGTCTGGACGTAGATCTCACAGATGCGCTTGGAGCAGCCCATGACATTGGTGGGATTGACGGCCTTGTCCGTCGACACCATCACAAACTTGCGGACGCCGTACTTCACGGAGAGGTCGGCAATGATCTTCGTGCCGTAAACATTGTTCAGAACGGCCTCCGAGGGATTGTCCTCCATCATCGGCACATGCTTGTAGGCGGCAGCATGGAACACGTATTCAGGGCGGAACTGGCTGAAGATGGCATCCATGCGCGACTTGCTGCAGACGGTGGTAACCACGACGTGCGCATCGATATTAGGATACTCCTTGGCCATCATCAGCCGCAGGTCGTGCTGGGGCGTCTCAGCCTGGTCGATCAGCATCATCGATGCCGGCTTGCACGTGGCAATCTGACGCACCATCTCTGAGCCGATGGAGCCTGCAGAGCCCGTGATAAGCACACGACGGCCGCTGAGCAGCTCACCAATCGACTTCATGTCGACCTTGATCTCCGCACGCGGCAGCAGGTCTTCAACCGAGACCTCCTTCAGCTGGATATCCTGGAACTCCGTCCTGTCGTCATCATCGCCCGTCTTCCCGTCCTGCATATAGCTGTCCACCTCGATGGCATTCTGAGCCATGAAGATCTTCACGCCCATGCCGATGAGCAGGTCCTGCAGATCCTGGTTCTTTCGGAAGTCGTTCGTGCGATAGGGCGACACCAGCACGGCTCCGATGTGATAGTCTTCGACCACCTTGCGCAAGTCGTCTTCCATCGTGAACACTTTCTCACCCACGAGTTCGTTGTGACGCAGACGGCGGTTGTGGGAGATGAAACCCTTCAGGATGAAACGACGGGGCGTCTGGGTGCGGATGCTCTCTGCCAGTCCGACGCCACCGCTCTGGGCGCCATAGACCAACACACGAAGCGCACTATTGTCGGCTGTGGACACATCGTAGACCGTCTTCACCAGCACACGCATACTCCACATGATCAAGGTGGCAATGACGTACATCAGGACAATCTGACGGCCTGTCATCGGCTCAAAATACTGGTTGGGGACAGAGAACATGAAGTAGTGGACACCCAAGGCCAGCACCAGTGACAGCATGTTGGCGTATGCCACACGCATCAGGTCGATGAACGATGAGTAGCGCACGATGCCGGCATACGTGTGGAAATAACGGATGCCAAAGACACTCAAGGCCACATAGACAGACAGCGACGCCAAAAGTTTCGCCGTGCTAGTAGTCAATTCCGTCCAGCTGCTGAAGATCCAGAAGCTGAGGAATCCTGAGAACAACAGGATGAGCATGTCGAGCACAAAGATGCTCCAATAAGGCAGAGAATTCCGACGGAAATACCAGTTTGCCAGTTTACGGAAGAAATTCATGTTATACTTTAAACTTTGAACTTTGAACTTTAAACTTTATGATTACCTGATGGCGGAGAGGATGGTGGTGATGATACGCTCGACGTCGGCATCGGATACCATTGGACCAGAGGGGAGGCAGAGGCCTCTGTGGAAGAGATCCTCACTGATGCCGTTGATATAGGCAGGCGCATCGTGATAGACAGGCTGACGGTGCATGGGCTTCCAAAGAGGACGCGACTCGATGCCAGCCTGATCGAGCACTACACGCATGGCCTCAACATTCCGGTTCGGTTCACAGTCCGTATGCACCGGGCCTCCGCCATGAACCTGTGCTGCAGCGCCACCAACGGCACCTCTGACAGGTTGCTCATAAGCATGCTCTTCACCTTTCACTTTTAACTTTTCACTCAACAGGATGGTGCTCAGCCAAAAGTTCGACTGCATCTCCTGCGGCTCGTCGTGGAAGGTGATGCCGTCGACATGGGCAAAGGCATCACGATACATGGCGGCGATATGACGATGATGGGCGATATGCTCATCAACGACGTGCATCTGTCCACGTCCGATACCGGCACAGATGTTACTCAGGCGATAGTTGTAGCCCACCGCCTCATGATGGTAGTAAGGATAAGCCTCACGGGCCTGGGTGGCATACCACATCACACGGTTGCGGGCTTCCGTATCGGGACAGATAAGCGCACCTCCGCCAGAGGTCGTGATCATCTTGTTGCCATTGAACGACAGGATGCCATAACGTCCGAAGGTACCGACGACACGCCCCTTATACCTAGATCCGAAGCCCTCTGCCGCATCCTCCACCACGGGGATGTCATAACGGGCAGCAATGGCCAGGATCTCATCGATCTTGGCAGGCATGCCATAGAGATAGACTGGCACGATAACTTTAGGCTTACGCCCTGTCTTGGCAATACGATCCTGAATGGCCTGTTCGAGCAGCTGGGGATCCATGTTCCAGGTGTCTGGCTCGGAGTCGATCAGAACCGGTGTGGCTCCCAGATATTTGATCGGATGGGTGGAGGCACAGAAGGTGAAACTCTGCACCAGCACCTCGTCGCCCGGTCCTACGCCACAAGCCAACAGGCCAAGATGGACGGCTGCCGTACCAGAAGAAAGGGCAACAATCTCCTTGGAGACCGCAGTCGTACCGTCAGACAGTCGCCCGACATACTGCTTCAGGTCTTCCTCAAAACCATTGACATTGGGTCCGAGGGGAACGACCCAGTTCGTGTCGAACGCCTCCTGGATATACTTTTGTTCCCATCCGGCCTCACTCATGTGGGCCAGACACAAAAAAATTCTATTTGACATTATATAATGTTGTTTTCTATTTCAGATATACATTCCACCGTCCTCACTCCACACTCCTGACTCCTGACTCCTGACTCCTTATGTATGTTCCGACCATCGTCGAGCAGACAGATGGATGTCCAGCCTAAATGGTTAGGGGCCACGAAATCCTTGGCGGGATTGTCTCCTATATAATAATAGGTACACGAGGGATAGCGCTCCATGAAATGCCGGAAAGGCTCCTCTGAGGGTTTCTCAAAGCCTGTCTCATCAGAGATGAGGATATCCGCGTCGTCCATGTAGGCAGACAGTCCCAATGCCTCTATCTTATGCCGCTGGGTGAGACTCCGTCCGTCGGTAATGAGCCCCAGAACTGCATGCTGGTGCAGATCATCCAACAAGTGTCTCGTTTCCTCGTCAAGACGAATAGCGGGGACGTGCGAACGGTAGATGGCCAACAAGTCGTTGATGGTAATATCCAACGTGTACGTATCAATCAACCGTTGAAACACGTTCTCGCCCTCCTGCCACCATTTGTGCATCCGATCAAATACCCCTTCAAGTCCATAGCGCGATTCTATCTTGGCGGCTATCTCACGATAGGCGGACAGCAGATAGTCCTGCTCCTTATACAGCGTATCGTCGAGGTCGAAGACCACTACCCTACTCTTCTGCGTCATAGACGATGATGTCATTATCATAGCGCAGCATCAACGTACGGTCGAGCCACGCATCGGAATAATCCACAGTCTCGCCAAGAAGATACTCACGAATCAGATATTCCGCATAGTTTGCCTTGGCATAATAGGAGAGCGGGAAACCACCGCCAAAACGCGGGTTGATCTCTATGCCCTTCACATCGCCATCACTCTCACGGAAAAACAACTGGAGGCAGATACAGCCACGGACACCTTTCAGGACACCCAGCCGTTGGCGCAGGAAACTGACAATCCCGTTCTTACGGGTGATGCCTTTGTTGATCTCCCCTGCACGGATCTCTATCCGCTCACGAGGGACAATGCCCTTCACACAACCATCTAAGCCATAATACATATCGACCGTGAACTCCTTATACTCCTGACGGTCGATGTACTCCATAAAGATCAGCTTCGGATCGTTGAGGATATCATGCGTCAGATCCTCCGCGCTCCGGATGATGTGGATGTTCGTACTCAAAGAACCGTCATAGGGCTTGGCGAACATCGGGAATACGGGATGCTCCTTATCCACAGACTTCGGCACGGCAATGCCTGCCTTCAAGAAAAAGTCCTTCGTCTGGCGTTTGTCACGGCAGGTCCTGATGAACTCCTCGTCAGGAACAGCCAGCCGTACACCTTGCTCCTTAAAGCGCTGATGGTTCTCAGCCAGCACTAACAGCTCTGTGTCAATCGTCGGGATGATGACACCGATTTGCTTCTCCTGACAGATGTCAAGGAGGCAGTCTATATAGTTGTCGGCCGTACAACGGGGTACGGATATACACCCGTCGGAAACGATGCCGGCAGGAGCCATCCCGGGACGCATATCTGCCGTGTAGACCTTCGCATCGAGTCCCATCTCCCGCAAAGTGCGCTGGAATATCTGCACCAGCACCACCCGCTTGCCTGCCGAAGTGATCAGTATATTATCCAACAATTATTAAATCTTTTAATTTTTTAATCTTATAATTCTTTCAATTGTGTCCATTAAAGACCTCCATCGTGGCATGGCCTTGCTCAGAGATGTCTGCACGTTTCAGAACCTTCTGGATGGTCAGCCAGACCACTGTCAGATCCGTCTTCAACGACACATGGTCTACATACCAGACATCAAGTTTGAACTTTTCTGTCCATGAGATGGCATTACGCCCATGACACTGTGCCCAGCCACTGATGCCCGGACGCACCTCATGGCGACGGGCCTGTTCCTTGGAATAGAGCGGGAGATACTGCACCAACAACGGTCGCGGTCCGATCAGCGCCATGTCACCTTTCAGCACATTCAACAGCTGGGGCAACTCATCGATGGACGTGGAACGCACGAAACGCCCCACCTTGGTCAGACGCTGTTCATCCGGCAGCAGATGGCCATTGGAGTCACGCTCGTCTGTCATGGTCTTGTATTTGATAATCCTGAAGATCCTGCCATCTTTACCAGGCCGTTCCTGAAGGAAGAATGCCCCCGCCCCTTTATTGGCGACATGCAGCCACAGGGTGACCACAATCAGCAAAGGCGAGATGCACACCAATGCGATAAAGGCAATCCAGAAATCCAGAAATCTTTTCAGAAAATGTTTATACATGTTTCTCTCCATCAAGAATCACATCGTAGAAATCGAATAGGCATTGGCGCACGAAGCCCTGTTCAAACCGGCTGTTGATCATATTACGGGCATGTGAAGCCATATAGGAGCGCCTACGACTGTCGTTCAACATACGCCTCATAGCAGCCAAGAGCGCATCGCCATCCTGCGGCGGAATGATGTATCCATTCTCGTTTTCCATAATAATCTCACGGGAACCATTGATATCCGTCACTATACTCGGTAAATCCATGGCTCCTGCTTCAAGGACGGTATTGGGGAATCCCTCACGGTAACTGGGTAACACGAAACAGTCAGCTGCGGCATAGTAGGCCAACAAGTCTTCACCGAAAATCTTTCCTGCATAGGTAATCGCAGGATTAGAATTCATGATGCCAAGTGCCTTTTCAGACACGGGATCGAGACTGTCTTCACGCCAGCCGACAAGCCACAGGCGTACAGACTTATTCTCACGAGACAGTTGGTCGAAGGCCTCGCATAACTCATTGATGCCTTTATCGCGGACAATACGACCAACGAAGAGGAAAGTAAAGCAGTGTTCATCGCGCAACAGGCGGGCTTTCTCCATCACCTCCGGTCTCCGGCTATAAACATGCATGTCGACACCCATCACATTGCCGAAGCCCAGCACGCGCAAGGGCTTATCAGTAATGCCATAGTCGAGCAGATCCTTTTTGACACCTTCTCCCTCTGGAATAATATAGGTGGCACAGCGGCAAGTGATAGAATCCGTCAGCATCAGCAGTCTTCGTTGCAAGCCTTTTGCCGTAGGAAAGACCAGACCTGTGAATGTATGTACCCGTACCGGCACATGCGTCAACCAGGCCGCAACCATACAGAGCAGTCCGGCCTTCGGTGTCATGGAATGCACCATCGTCGGCCGTTCCTGACGGAATACCTGTATCAGGCGATATAAAGCGACGATATCCTTCCAAGGGGAGATATGGCGTTCCATCGGGACGGTGATGGTGCGTACACCCTCCCTTTCGGCAATGGACTGCATCTCCTCGCCTGGGGAGGAAAGTGCCACTACCTCATACTTCTCGCTCAACTTCTTCAGAATACCACGACAGAAGACGTCGAGAGACTTGGGAATCGTTGTCGCGCGGATAATCTTCATAACCGAATCAAGTGCTTTAAAACAGGATTTTGTTGTATCTTGAATTTCAAGTTGTTGCCAAAGAGACGATATCCCAATTGAATGAGATTGTATTTGATGACGGCCTGCATCCATATCCGACGGAAGTCCCATGACGATCCGCCATAACTCTGGACAAAGGCACGATAATCTTCTTTCTTCTTATAAATCGGATCGTTGGTCGTTCCTCCTATGCGGAACTTGGCAAGCGGTTTCTCGACGAGTTTGAACTTCGCTCCTTGCTGATAGAACCGGCAAAGGAGTTCGATATCCATCATATATCGCAGATCCACACGATATAAGCCAAAACGCTGGTAGGCATCTTTTCGTATAAAGCGAGCAGGATGGGCCACATTATATTGGAGTTTCAACGTATCGAACTTCACGTCAGGATAACTCGGGAACGTCTCCCCTGTCTTCTCATTCCAGAAGAGGATAAGACCGCTGTACACATCCACCCGAGGATCATAAGCCTCCGCCAGTTTCTGTAAAGCCCCGGGGAGCAGGATGTCATCGGAGTTGATGATGCCTATAATCTCACCCGTTGCACGTGTGACACCTTTATTAAAAGCGTCGCTGATACCTTTATCGGGTTCTGAAACGACAACCTGTATCTGGTCCTTATACTTCTGGACGATATCGAGTGTGCCATCGGTGGACCCCCCGTCAATGATCACATACTCCAGAGCAGGATAATCCTGCATCGTCACACTACGGATGGTCTCCTCAAGTGTGGCTGCACTGTTATATGTAATCGTTATGACCGTTATTCTCGGCTTCATTTTTCAACTTTCTACCCGCAGGTCCTCCCCTCCAGTTGGAGGGGCCGGGGGAGGCTTTCTAATAAATATTCATCAGCACCGCTATCTGGAAATTGTGATAGGTCTCTCTGTCACTGCAACGGAAACGACGGTCTCTAAAAAGACGCAGCCGCTGCCTCAAATACTTTTTGCCGGCAATAAAGTCAGACAATATACTCTTGTTCTCCTCCGGCATCATATCATAATAACCTGTATAAATCTCCTGTGCCACCTTCGAGCGGGAATGCAAGTCACGCTTCACCAAACGGCCTGTACGGTGTTTCCATTCCGTCATGACGGATGTAGACTGACCTGTCACGTTGCCGCCATGCTGACGATATAGGATATGGGGGATATGGTCGAACACCACATGGGCACCGATGGCCTGGGCCACATCGTAGATCCAGACATCATGCATACTCAGGTACTGGGGCTCGTATTTAAGAATAATATCCCGCAAAGCCTGGTTCATAACCATCGTACAGCCTCCGATGAACTGATACACCAATGACTCACCAAAAGTCAGTCGTGGATGGATAATCACGCTACTGACGCGATTCAGGTTCTTGTCAACCAGTTCCGTCTGGCAGAAATAAAGGGCAGGACGCGATTCGTATGACTCCAGCTTGTCAACAGCCACCTTCAATTTGTCGGAAAGCCAGTAGTCATCCTGATCGGAAAAGGCGTAATAGCACGAGTCCCCTGCCTGGCGTAGAAGATCCATAAAACTGCGTGCCGGGCCGATATTCTCTCCACGATACCATTTCAGGTTCGCCTTCTGCTGCCATCGATCCAAAATGTCGCAAGTACGGTCTGTGGATCCGTCATCACGCACGAGGATTTTCGTCTGTACGTCCTTCTGAGCCTCAATGGATTCCAACTGCTCATCCAAATACGTCTCCCCATTATAGGTAGACATTAATATAGTCACTTTTTTCATCTCAACAAACAATTATCAACCACCAGAGGTTCCTCCCCCTCCTGACTCCTGACTCCTGACTCCTGACTCCAGACTCCTGACTCCTGACTCCAGTCTCCCTCCTTCGTCTTGTTGACTATCGTCATAAACATGGAAAGAGCGGTAAGACCTATTGATCCCAACAGGAGGGGGTTCGTTCCTGAGAGTATGAGGAAAAGCACATATCCCTGGCTATACCGTTTTAAGAACTGTGAGCGGGGATAGTACCTCCACAGCCAGAAAAAAGGGGCAAAGAACAGGAAGATAAAACATAATCCCACCGGCAGACCGTACATGCGTAAGATATCCATATACGAGAGCTCTGTATAAGTCTGCATCATATTACGGCCTTTGGCAAAAAACTGACTGCCCAATCCTGCTCCCCAGATGGGGTGACCTTTGTCACCGATATCCTCTACATAGGATTCAAAGTTTTCATATTTCACTTCGTTCGACTTCTCATTCTTCTGGGTAGCCAGCATATAGGTCAACATCACTAACATCCCCAGGAAAGCCAAGGCAGAAAGACGCGTCAGGAACTTTCCAATAATGTTTTTGTCATACAGATAGACCAAAAGAATCAGAAGCTGTACCAGCATAGGGGTTCTGGAACCGGCAACCATCAATGAGAGGAACAGGATGGCGGAGAAAAGCAGTTTGAACTTTCCCTTATACTGATAAAGGTTATAGATAAATGAGAAGATGATGAGCGAACCAGCCTTAAAAAAGAGCCCGTTGACTGAGAACCCTAAGAAGTTACGGTTATAGGCCATCGTGAAGTTATCCGATGCATTGCAGTAATCATAGATGGCTACCAGGAATATGCCTCCGAGTTGTGACAAGAAGAATAATATCAAGGTGACTGTAGCCATGATGATGCCATTGATCCATACGGCCTTTAATAGCACATTCAGTTTCATGGTCACTATAAAGAAGAAAATACAGATGTACAACATCGACCTCACCTGACTCATGGCATAGGCCGTATCCTTCAGTTCTCCCGTAATATAGGCTATAAACATCCCCCATAAAGGTATTAAGAGGATGGTCAATAACGTAATCCTATTGATAGGAGCCAGATACTGACGGCGCTTCAGACAATAGATAACACCATAAATCACCAGCACGACGAACAACAAATCCTTCAGCCGGGAATGGAAGCCCGTCGGGTCTAGTGACAATGTCACCAAAAACAGGAAATACAAAGCATCAACAACTCTCATTCCTCTTCCCTCCTTCTCTCCTGACTCCTGACTCCTGACTCCTTCTCAATACATCATAGCACTCCATCAGTTGCTTCCTGATTCTCTCAGCATCATGCCTCTGATGGGCGATGGTCCAATTGTCATCTGCAAGAATCTTTGCCTTGGCATCATCTTCACGAAGGTCAATGATCTTGGAAGCCAGATAGAAAGGATCATTCATCGGAACGATCATATCCTTATCATATTGTTCACTAAACAACGATATGACTCCGCCTGTATCTGTCGCAATGACAGGCATACCCAGATACTGGGCCTCACAAACGGCGTTGGGGCTATTGTCAGAATAAGACGTATGGACATACATATCCGCAGCCAACAATTCCTTGATCATCTCCGTGGCACTCAGGGTACCCAGCATTCTGACACCTACCTCCTGTGCCTTCACCTTTGTCAGTTTCTCAAATTCCCTGATGTCCTCATCAGTACCACCAATCCATTTCCATTCAACCTGATAATCAGTATTCTCCTGGATAAGCTTTGCTGTCTTCAAGACCACATCAGGACCCTTGATGGAATAACATGCACCCGTTGTCACCAACACTAATCTTTTCCCCTCCTGAGTTAGGAGGGGTTGGGGTGGTCTGAACGGCCTCTCCTCCGCGCCCCCGCGCCACCTCTCCTTACACTCTACAAACTCCCGTCTCAAAGCCTCATCAACGTGGAATATCCAGGCATTCTTATTGTAAAACCTCACAACAGACTGGTCCCATCTCGTCCGACACATAAAATACTTATTGCATCTCAGGATCTCTTCTTCACGCCGATGGCGTTCCATTGACAGATTGTAATACTGGTATCTGGCAAAGAAACCTAAAGGATGATTCCATAATTCCGGCTTAAACCTATCGAAGAGAGAACTCTGTCCTGGCAACAATAAACTATTCCTGATCTGCGACCACAATCCCTGAATATGAATGACCACAGGGATAGTCACATGACTGGCCAACATGCCATAACACCACTCTGCTCCGAAAACATGAATCAAATCCGGCTTGTTCTCTTGAATGATCTTCAACGACTCAGAAATGACGAAATCGTCCACTTCACTGTAAGTCATCATATCCTTAATAATCTGCCTTTTTCCATACCTACAGATATTAATAGGAATGATCTTGAGCCTTTCCGTTTCTTCTACTTCCTTTTTAAAAGGCGACTGGTTCCCGTATACTACCACTAATTCCAGGTCCTTGATGCCGAGAACGATCTGCAACAACGACGAGATCCACCCCTTGCCTTCTATACCCGTATTCTCTTTTGCATTCAGAGAAAGTGGTGTTACCGAAAACCAAAGAACCTTCATTTTCCTTTTTACCTAATTACCCTAATCACCCTAATCTCGCCCTAATCCAATTCCTCACCTTAGTGTTGAACAAGCGCCATCGGATGTATGTATAGGGCATCGCCCTGAACAAAGCCGAGACAACCTTAGGCCCCACTCCACCCGTAAAACGTAAGTCGGGCACTTTCTTGATCAAATCATCGACAATTTTTTTCCTTTCTGACGGATCTCTAAAGACGCCAATGATACAATCAACGGCATAGTTAAAGAACAAATAGATATTCTTTTTCTGCTGGGTGACCACCCTCTCCGGCAAGTTATCCATCTCTGTCAGTCGCCATGAGTTGGCAATAGCCGTATTATAGTCCAATGCATTCTTCATGGCAAAGGTATAAGTACATGAACGTTGCCGAATCCTATATATATAATATAATAGGTGTATGCCGATGACTCGCTTCGCTTTCAGATAACACTCCTGCAAGAATGGGATATCTTCATAATACACACCTGGTTCAAGTCTGATATGATTGTCGTTCAGGAACGTCCTCTTATAAAGGATACGCCAAATGAAACTCCCCACCCCAGGATCATAATCTTCCACATAATAATCAAGTCCTGTCTTATCCACGACATGAGTATCTGACAGCTGAGCATCATAAACAGAATTTATCTCTTCATCCTTCAACCGCATGAAATCAGCCACCAACATATCTGCAGAAGTGTCCAGCGCCTTCTTTAGCAAGATAGTGAGACCGTTATCCATCAACAGGTCGTCGGAATCCACAAATAATACGTATTCACCCTTAGCCTTATCCATTCCCTCATTCCGGCACACCGACGGCCCAACATGCTCCGTTTCCCCTCCTAAGTTAGGAGGGGTTGGGGTGGTCTGAACCGCCTCTTCTTGGGTGGTCTGAACCGCCTCATCTATGGTGGTCTGAACAGGGTTTATCTGTGATATATTCTTGTGCCGCTCCTGAATCTCCTCAACAACCTTCATGCTGTTGTCCGTAGAACCATCGTTCACGACAATAACCTCGAAGTCCTTGTCAGACAGTCCCTGACGATAGATACTTTCCAGACAAGGTCCGATGTATTGCTCTACGTTACAAACAGGAATAATGATGCTCAGTCTCATTATCATTCATCATTTATCATTCATCATTCAGGCCGCAGGCCGCTTAAATCTTATTAAAGAGCAGAAGCACAGCCTTTCTCATTCTCTCCTGCCAGTTCGAGGCTCTCTGGTATTCTGGAGACATCACAATCTTCCACTTATTCTTAAAAGAGTCTTTATAATGCAAGAATACATTCAGGATATCACGATCGCCTTCACTCAGCCGCGACTCATACGCCTGATAGAACTCCTCAACCATCTGGGAGTTCTTGGCGTCAGAGGTGAAGAAGAATTTGATATCGTCCATGATCCTATCCCAGAAATTCTGCTTCTTACCAATCATATTGCCTCCATGAATGCGATAATAGAACAATGGACTTTGGCAATAGACGGATTTACCAAGGAAATTACAAATCAGACACATCCAACGGTCATGCCATGCATTCTTAGGAGGATTGGCATCGTATAACTCCAATGCACTTCTGTTGAACACCATACTACATCCCTGCTCTGTCGGATAGATCATCACATTCTGCTTCGTATAATGAGGCATCTCCCGATGGAATGTCCCCAACACACTCATATTATCATCCACAAACAACGAATTCGACGAAAACAGCAGCGGCGTTGTTTCCCCTCCTAAGTTAGGAGGGGTTGGGGTGGTCTGAACCGCCTCCTCTATGCTAGTCTGCGCCTCCTCCAAATACCTACAAGCCGTCTTCAACTTGTTCGGCATCCAGATATCATCCTGATCCGAAAACGCATAATAATCAATCGTCCCAGGAAATGACAACGCCTTCTCTGCAAGAATCGAGAAACTCCTGACAAAGCCGACGTTTTCCGAACTCTCCCATTCCATATTCGGATACTTCCCCCCATATTCAGCCAGTATGTCACAAGTATGGTCCGTACTCCCATCATCCCTCACCATCAGATGAACCTTCACTTTGTCTTGATGAAGGATACTATCCAATTGTTTTCTTAGATACGCCTCACCGTTATAAGTTGACATCAGAACCAAAACATTCGTATCTTTCTTCAGACTGGCTATACCAAGATTCCTCAGTTCCTCGTTCTTATATCTCAGTCCGGAGATAATTCCCTTAAAGATGGCTGCCGTCTTCTTGAACCGCTGTTTCTCAAACAAGAACACCAAGACAATAGCCTTCAGCCAATAATGAAAGAAGTTCTTTCTGAGATAATCAATCTTCGGATATTTCCGGATCAGGATAATGTTATTCCTATAGATATCATAGAGTCTCTGAGGGCCGTAGTTTCTGAGTTCAAGTTTATGTCCGAATACCGTCACCACCTGAGTGATACCAAAGCGTTGCAGCAGAGAGGCATCCTTGACCTTATACTTCTTGATCTTACACTGATGTGCCTGTAAGAAAAACTCATCGTCGACAGACGCGATCGTATACGACTCATTCCATCCACCAATGGCATTGACAATCTTGACAGAAGCGAGCATACCTGAGGTGATCGGGATGTCGATTTCCTCATATTCGTCAGAAACGGCCTCCCTGTTCATCTGCGGTGTCCATATGCCATCCGGTGCATCCTTGCAAAAGACAGTCTTACCCACATAGAAATCAAAATTCTCAAAATAGGAATCCTGATCCATCGTCAGCATATAGTCAAAACCGTTCTCATTGGCATACTCCCATGCAAAGTTCAAAGCTCTTGAGATACTATTGACACCATCACCAAAATACTCCACCTTCTCATGCGAAATGAACCTATAGTCCAATTTGTCTGGAGAAGGCGTATTCTCCCAGATCAGGACTTTGTCCACATGTCCAATAAATGCCTGAACATTCCGAACAAGCAGTTCCTTTTCCGGATAGTACGTAACAACAATAGCAAGTATCTTCTTTCCTCTTTCCACTTTCTTCTCTCCTTACTCCTTCTCTCCTCTATATCCTTCCCGCCATGATGAGCCATTTCAGCAGCCGACCTTCATTCACATCATAATAAGGATAAATGAAATGACGCGAAAACAACATATATATCTTTGAGACAATACTTTTCCTACATACGATAAAACGTCTGAACAGCTTACGGTCTGCCGTATTAAGCCTTGGAGCGAAGTGGTCATAGAATTCCTTGGCCATTTCAACATGATTAGTCACCGGTGGCTCCACAAACAGAATTCGGTAAACCCTGACGACCTTACTTGGTTCTCCTTCCAAGCTGCCAGCATGGTGGTTCGCCAGGGCGTTATTCTCATGCCTGCGGTAATAGAACAACGGCTGATGATCATAGGTTACACTTCCAAGGAAGTAACAGATATGATACAGCCATCGATCATGCCATGTCAACTGTGGCTCACATTCGGCATAAAGTTCCATTGCTTTTCTGTTGAATACCATACTACAGCCTTGCTCTGTGCCAAAGACAAGTACATTCCCTTTCCTGAACTTTGGTTCCGGTCCTTTGTGAAACAACTCCAGTTCTTTCCCCTCCGCATCAATCTGCATGGAGTTGGAGGTAAAGAGATGGGGCTTGGACGCGTCTTTTGACGACAAGACCGAGCACGCCGTGCTGAGCTTCTTTGGCATCCATATATCATCTTGATCCGCAAAGGCATAGAAATCTGCGGAATTCTCTGACGCCAGCGCCATTCTTACCAACGCAGAGAAGCTCTTGACAAAGCCCACATTCTCACAGGTTTTCCATTCTATATTCGGATGTAAGGAAGCATAGTCTGAAAGAATGGAGCACGTATGGTCCTTAGAGCCATCGTCACGCACCAACAGACGGACATCCACACCCTCCTGGGAAAGAATGCTATCGATCTGCTCCTTCAAGAAGCGCTCCCCATTGTAAGTGGACATGAGGACTAAGACAACCGGTTTCTTCATGCTTCGGGTCTTCTCAGTAACTTCACCTTGACAAACCATCCAAAGAACTCCCTGTCTTTCCTTTCTATCATCATATAGACTATCGACGAGAAAATCAGCACAAACATCGCGCCTTTTACTAGGAACTGAATAAGATGAGAGTCGCTGACTGTAAACATTCTGAGACCGAATGTCACCAAGATGCCCATCATCATGAATGGTAGCAAGTCATGGAAGAAAATGTATCGTGAATTAATCTGGAGCTTTTTGGGCCAATAATAGAAATAGTAGAATGACATCTGCATGATATTGCAGAGTGTTCCCGAAATAGCGATGCTTCTGGCGCCATAGTAAGGTATCAGGAACCAGAACACAATAACCATCGTGATGTATGAGAATGCAGAATAACGTGTAATGAGGCGTATATCCGTTCCTGCATAGATAATGGCCGACATACCGGCATTATGGCTTCCCAAGAGATTGATGAAATAGATGTCCATCCAGGGCACAAGATACATAAAGGAATCACCCAGATACATATGCATCACATCCGGAGATACGCTGATATATCCAAAGGCAACGAAACTGATGACAATGACCAGATACTTCGTTCCCTGATAGGCAACACGCTCTATCACCTCCCTATTGTGTAAGGTCACCGCCTTTGTCACAGAAGGGAATATAGCAGAATTGAAGGAACCACCGATGAAACCAAGGAAGGAATAGATGGAGAAGATGATGTTATAGTCTGTCACCTCGCTCGAGTTACATCGTATTCCCAAGAGGATCGGCTGCAACTGCAAGGCACCCCAGGTCAGCAGTGAGACTGAGAAGATGTTCATGCTGTAAGGCAGGGTCTCCTTGAACAGATTCTTATCAAAATGGGGACGGAAGGAGATGTCGGGAATAATGGCCTTGATTTTCCGGATGGAGAGTATCGTTCTGTAAATCAGTCCGAGGAAGACCAACCCCGCATAGTACTCAACAATCGAGAACTTAAAGACCAGCGTCAGCACAAGCACCACCACATTCAGCAGATTGCCAATGAAACTGATCTTACTGAAGAAATCCACATACTCCGCACCCTGGATCAGTTGTCCGAAGCAACTCGTATACCAATTGAATATGGCATTCAGGGCGATGATATACAACAGACTCCGCAGTATCACTACCTGTTCTGGAGTCACCTGGAAGATATCTCCCACGAAGAAAGACAAGACGAAAATGATCAGCGCATTGATGATACCAATTGAGCCGTAAAAGCAGATACTCGTACCAAATAGTCTGCGGACATTCTCTATATCATTTTGGGCCAGGAAATTGGAGAAATACCTGAGGTTAGTGTTTGAGAATCCAAGGTCTAACAGTGTCATATAGACATTGATGGACAACGCCAACCCTATCAGTCCATAGTCCGCCTTGCCGTAAAGCCCTATCAGGATAGGAACAGCCACAAAAGCATAGGCTGCGCTCAGGAACTTACTGGCGATGGTCCAGATGACACCGTCTGCGATCTTATTGATTGTACTCATTTATCCTGGGAAAGAAACGGTGTTTTTAAAGAACCGGGTACAATGGTCTGCAAACCTCGGATAGACGGCCTTGAACAAGGCACTGGACCCAAACAATTTCAGATACTCAATACAGCCGGGGATCTTCTTGCCGAGGAAAGACACGGTAAACCAGTTGAACGGAACCGCATCATCCGATTGTATACGCTCGTCAGTGGCCATATAATAGTACCCGTATTTCAGGGCTCCATCCTTTGGCTTCGGAGACAGGTCTTCACCTAACATCTGCACCAGTTCTTCTCTTGTCTGCGGATTATAGCCTACATTCAGATAATAGTACTCCGATTTATGCAGATTGATGACCGGTTTCCCCCAGAAACAACTCTCTGCACCCATGGTAGAACCCATCACAAGGACTTTATCCGCCATGTCCATCAACGCGTATGAACTGATAGGGCTCTCCGGAGGGATGACAGTCAGACGGCTGTTCTGCAATTTATACAAGTCAGTATGGTAGGATGCCTGCAAGCCTTTCAGGTTCGGGTGAATCCTCAGATACACATGGGCATTCTCCGGCAGATGATCCACCACAAATCGGATCGCCTCATACTGTGTCTCGAACAGATTTCCTTCGTCCCAGTCACCTCCTAAAGACACGATTTCATCTTCTGATGAGTTATAGATGACGATGTTGCGCTCATGCTCATTGAATTCTTCCGGAAGTTTATCCTTAACCTGCTGGCCGATATAGATAAAGTCATTGGTTGGTTTTCCCGTCCTACGATTAATGAAGAACGAAGACCCGATTTTTATCTTTTCCTCTTCCGACCGCTTGGAATGATCCCAAATGTCATGACACATACGCGTCAACTGATGGATGTCGAGTGGCAAATCACCCTCAAACTCCACCCGATAGGCAGGCTCGTTGATGCGCCAACACACTTCCAACGATTCAAAATGAATGCCCTTTGCCTTGGCGATCTCATAAAAGAGACGGTTCTCATAAAGTCTGCCGTTATAGATCGAGATGGCATCAGGACGAACCTCATCCACTAATTGATAGGCATAGTCGACAAAAGAGCAGAGAGCCGACAATATCTGATCAAAATAAGCACGATGCTTTGGCGTGACTTTACCAGAAGGCTTCCTGGTAATCGTCGTATAATAAGAGAGCAGAGACAGTCCTATGTTAACATCCCTATAGGTTATTTTCTTCAAATCAAAGATGTCATCATAGGTAAAATCCGTCTTACTGGGGGAGAACTGTTTGGCGGAAATGGGTATCACCTGAATATCAGGCATATAGTTATGGATAATCTGCCGGTGCATATGCCTGCACACCTTACAGATGCCCGTATTTCCATGAACATTGGTAAAACAGGAAGGCAAGGCCCGGTCACAATAGGCCATGACAACCTCCACGCCCTTTTTCCTGTCAGACAGCATCTTGTTCAGCATAACCCCTGCATGAGGGCTATGCAAAGAACTGACACAATAGAACAATTTCTTCATTTCACCTCAAATCCAGGAATCACCTGTGTGAACTTTTCACGCAATGTTTCCACAGTATCCCACTGTTCATTGTTATTAGAGGCATAATAGAAGCCCTGAGGGACGAATTTTGCATGATGGTGTTTCAGATAGTCCTCATGTGTCCGGTCATCAAAGACAATCGACGGAAGTATGGCATAATATTTCCCGACATCAATGGTACTCAACGAATCTGTGGCGGTAATCATCTCCTCATGGAGCTTCTCACCTGGACGGATACCCACCTCCACCTGTTTCAGGTTTGGTGCAATGGCAGTAGCCACATCAGTAATCTTATATGAAGGAATCTTCGGGATGAACAACTCTCCACCCAAATGATGCCCGAGGGTCCACATCACCAAGTCGACACCTTCCTGAAGGGAGATATTGAAACGCGTCATCCGCTTATCCGTAATCGGAAGTTCTTTGGCGCCCTCATCCCTCAGTTTGATGAAATAGGGAATCACCGACCCACGGGATCCCATCACATTACCATACCTGACCACAGAGAAACGCAAGTCACGTCCACCCTTGATATTATTGGCTGCGATAAACAATTTGTCGGAGGTGAGCTTCGTCGCACCGTATAGGTTGATAGGTGCACAAGCCTTATCGGTAGACAATGCCACCACATCCTTCACATCACAGGCGATGGCAGCATCTATTACGTTAACGGCACCATTGACATTGGTCTTGATACACTCACGGGGATTATATTCTGCCGTATCCACCTGTTTGATGGCTGCAGCATGTATAATGACATCCACACCCTCACAAGCCATCATCAGACGCTCTCGGTCCCTGACGTCTCCTATCAGATATCGCAACATCGGGAACTTGTCCTGAGGATACTTCTGCTTCATATTGTATTGCTTCAACTCACCACGGGAGTAGATAACAATCTTCTTTACATCGGGATAGTCGCGAAGAATCGTCTCCACGAACTTATTACCAAAGGAACCTGTTCCACCGGTAATCAAAACGGTCTTACCATTCAACATTTTACTCTTCTGTCTTATCTTTTAAGCCCAACAAAGGCCTGATTTCATCTTCTTCAAACAACACCCAAATCGTTGTAAAGAACAACGCAACGATAGTGAACAACACAAGCAGACGGCTCCTGTTAGGACCAGCAGGCCACAAAGGAACCGTCGCGGGCTCGAGGGTCGTGAAAGCGGGTGTCTCCTCCTGAACCCGTACTTTGGCTGCCAACAACTGGGTGCTGACAGCATTATAGTTGTTATAAAGCAATTGCATCTCATTCTCCAGATCGGTCTGCTTCTGACGGACACTCTCTAACAGCAGATCCTGGTTACTGTCAATAAACTCCGCATACAGCCGCCTGGCGCGTTCATAGTCCTTCTTGGCTTCCCAATAGAGCTTCTCAGTAAATTCCAGATCACGCTTGGCCTTCTTGGTCTTATACTCCGTGACGAGTTCCTGGAAATGCACCTTCACAGAGTCCACCAGCATGGCTGCCACATGCGGATCCTGGTCGGTCACCTCGATAGAAACCAGCACCTCCTGCGTTTTCAGACTATTGGAGATATCACAGATGATTTTCGTATTGATCAGACCAGCAAGAGCCGTTTGCTCTGGCGTCAATTCAAACGGATTCACGCCCTCGTATCCCTTCTTCTCTTCTTTCTTACTGGAAAGCAACTTCATCAGACCCTCTCTCGCAGAAACCCACCAAGGCTCCTTCTGCTCATCTCTTAAGTATTCATAATACGTCATCGGGGCCTTGTCCTCGGGACGCTGCACCTGGATGCTAAACAAGCCTGTCTTGAACTCGATGTTATTCATCAGGTCAGGAAAGAACATCGGTTTGATGGCATCGCCACCTTGTGAGCTTCCTCCGAGATTGAAACCAAAGGAACTTGCCAGCATGGCCAGTGTATTGGCACTGCCTCCGGAGTTATCCTCTGGAGCCAACTGAATCTTACACTTGTAATAATCTGGTATACCAAGCGTGATGATCCATACCGCCATGATGACAGTAGGAATCACCTTGAAATAGGTCTTCTTACGCCGTACCAGAGCAGCCCAAAGCCGGGCAAAATCAATAATGGGTTCTTTCTTTTTCTTATCTTGCGCTGTTTCCATATCTCATCCAATTGTTATTTCACTAAATTGACGACAGAAATCAACAAGGTCAAGAGCGTAGCCATGGAGGTTCCGACGGCTCCAACTTGTCCGATGACCTCAGTGGCAGTAGTCGTCTTAGAAGGCACGATGATTTCACAGCCTGGCTCTATCCTGGCTTTCTTAGCCTTCGACACAGTACCGTTCTGATAGACCACAAAGGTACGGGATTTCTTGGCACGGCTTCCGAAGCCACCGGCCTGATTCACATACCATTTGTATTTCTTGCCATCACTGTATGCCACCGTATTCGGATACATCACATTACCATTGATCTTCACCGTTCCGTTATATTCCGGCACAATCAGACGGTCACCTTCCTTCAGAGTGACATCATAGTCGGAGCCAGGATTAGCCAATGCCTTATCCAGCTCAATACCAACAGAGTAACGTACTGTATCATTCTCCACACTGTCACGTGCCTGGTTGATATCGTAATCGGCTGCCTCTTCGTCCTGCATCACCATATCCAGTCCTGAGTTCTGGCCTTTCTGACGAACCAGATCCAACACCTGACGATTACGGAACTTCTCGTCTTCTGTCATCACACGCTCGATACGGGCACCACGAACGTATGCCTGATCTGTCACGCCTCCGGCAGCCTTCACAAGGTCAGAGATACGCTGGTTCTTGGTGGTCAGAGCATAGTTTCCAGGGAACAAAACCTCGCCCTCAATCAACACATTCCGCTGGGGCTGGTAGGCTGGGCTGCGACGTACATAGACTTCGTCGTATGGTTCCAAGGTAAAACTACGGTCACCATCGACTACCAACCCGTTCTTCACCACAAACGAATACATATTGGCAATCTCATTGGAAGCCTGTGTGGCGCCGGGATCAGAAATGCGCCTTGACACATCAACCCGGGCCGTTGAGGCAGCATCCGTCAAACCACCAGCCTGCAAAATGAAGTCTTCAACCGTCTCGTCTTCTGCATATTCATAGACACCAGGCATCTGAACCTCACCGTAAATCGTAATGATACGCTCGTTGAGTGTCTCACTACGGAATGGAATGAAAAGAATATCCTCATTCTCCAACGGCATATCAGCCACGGTACCAGCCATGATGCCCTCCACATCCACGGAAAGCACCTTGCGTATGCGGTCGGGTTTCATACGGTGAAGCACGGCATGTACGGTGAATGCATCCTCCGTCAGACCACCGGCACTCTCAATCAGGGAACGTACTGAATTGTTCGTCGTTCCCCAGTTATACATACCCGGATGGAAGACGGCACCCTTGATCTGCACCGTGTTCGCATAACGCTCAAGAATGGAATCGACAGTCACAGAGTCACCGTCCATCAGCTTGAAACTGCTCTGGTCGAACTCCGAAACATTAAAGGCAGAATAGTGCTCTCCCGAGACGCGATTCACCTGAACGCCTTTCTTATAAGCCTTGGCTGAGAAACCACCTGCATACTTCAACAACGTGGCCAAGCTCTCTCCTTTACGCATCTCGTATGCCATCGGACGCTTGACCTGTCCCGTTATGTCCACGAGGCAGTCGTATGCTCCGACCACGATAACGTCATTGTCTTCCAGACGGACATTACCCGTCAACTTACCATTAAGGATATAGTCATACACGTCAACCACCGTCAACTGGCGCCCGCCACGGTAAACCTTGATGTTACGAAGCGTACCAACGCCTGTCACGCCACCTGCCATATAAATAGCATGGAACACGGTGGAAAAGGCAGAGAGCGTATAGGTGCCCGGGGCTGTCACCTCACCCATCACATTGACCATGATGGTACGGGTCTGACCGACAGTCATCGTGATATTCGAACTCTTATAGCGCTGGCCGAGGTGTTCTTTGATCTTGGCGTTAGCGCTCGCCACCGTCAGTCCTGCTATATGGATAGGGCCATAGCCGCTTACCGTGATAGTCCCGTCAGGCGAGACCTCAAACGACTCAGACTTTTGGGAGGCGCCATAGATGTCAATGTTTACATGGTCGCCAGGGCCGACAACATAGTTGGAAGGAGTCGCAATGTTCATGGTCGGTTCGAATGTCAGCATACGCTTATTGAAGATGTCACGTCCGAAGACATGCTTGCCGTTGATCATCGTACTCATGCTGTCAGGAATATAGACATTGGGACGCTCTGCGATATTCTCGATTTCACCAGCTGCACCCATCGCAAAGGCGCTGGTGGGAGAATAGAGCGGATTACCCTGGGCATCAACCATCACAGAACCGTTGCTTTTACGAAGACGGCTGCTCCCGTCAACAGGACCGCCACTGGTGCTTGACGTCGATGACGTGGTAAGCTGCCCGGAATTTACCTGCTGCCGCACACGCTGCAACTGTTTCATGTCAACACCGCGCTGCATCAGTTTAACCGCGATCTGCGATTGTGAGGTACCGGCTTTCACCTCCCTTTGGATGTACCTCATCACTTGAGCGTCACTCATACCCTGCGCATGCGACAGCACCGCGCTGAGCAAGAGCAACATCGTCAAAACAAATTTATTCATATCACTTTTCATTTTTTCTCATTCCACTTCTCTACAGAACCATCGGGTGATGCGCAACTCGACGCTCACACCAGCAATGGTCTTCACGAACCAGTACTTTTTTTGTTTCCTGTATAACTTGCCATGAACACCTGCAAAGGGCCCATGAATGATTTCGACTTCCTTTCCGACTTCCGGCTCGTCCTCCTGCTGGATAATATTAACCCGCTGCTCAAAAGCCGGGTCGCACAGCATTCGGAACTCCATCATCTCCCTGTTGGAGATCTCTACCGGAAGGTCTGTATCCCGATGTTTCAGAATGTAAAGGGGCGTGGCGCACTTTGCCAGCAGCGAACTCAACTGTGTCATTGGCATCTCAAGGTCAACAAACACGTAATTATGAATGACCGGAACCAACACCCGACGGGGTCTCAGATCGTCACCCGCCAGTTTTTCCGTGTACCGCATTGGGATAAAACACGTCAAGCCTTCCTGCTTGAGGAAGTCACTCACGATCATTTCATGTCTGTTGAAGGTGCGAACCACCGTCCAAATCTTTTCCTTTTGTTGCATTTTCTTCCCTTCCTCCAGTAGGGCGAACACCCCACCAGAAGCTATTTAACATTCTGGCCATCAAGGATATAGGCAGTCTTACCCCCTCCGCCGGAGAGCTGAAGGCTCGCAGATTATATAGGAATCGACTTTCTATAACGGGCGCAAAATTACACATTTTTATTGACATGACCAAAAAAAACGGGTCAAAATACATATTTATAAGGAAAAAATTAATCTTCGCCAACAATACATGGCGAGATAATCCTACAAGGTAATCTCTCCTGAGCCCAGGCAACGATGGTGATTCTTGTCATAAACGACACAGAATTGGCCTGGTGCCACCCCGTGAATCCGCTCCTTTGCATGAACCACAAAACTACCGTCACCCGTCCACTCCAACGTAGCCGGCAGATAATCCGGAGTATGACGGATCTTGAAGGTAATCTCGTGCGGCAGCTCAGTGACACTGGGTGACTGGCTCATCTGTGTCACCAGCCAATGGAACCCATGCACCTTGAAATCCTGTTGATAAGCCGCATCCGGATCATACCCATGCGAAACGTAAAGAATATTCCTACCCACATCCTTCTTCACCACGAACCAAGGACCGCCGCTGAAGCCCATCCCCTTACGCTGGCCGATGGTGTGGAACCACAAACCCTTATGTTCGCCAATTCGCTTACCCGTTTCCAACTCTATCACATCTCCCGGCTGCTCACCCAGATAGCGACGGATATAGTCGTTATAATTCACTTTCCCCAGGAAACAGATACCCTGAGAATCCTTACGACGGGCATTCACCAGATGTTCACGCTCTGCGATCTGACGCACCTCATCCTTCATATAATGTCCAATAGGGAAGAGCGCCTTCTTCAGTTGCCAGTCATAGATCTGAGCAAGGAAATCCGTCTGGTCCTTCACAGGGTCAGGACTGGTACAGAGCCATTTCCTACCCTCCCCATCAATCTCCGTCTGGGCGTAATGCCCCGTAGCAATAAGATCATACCTATGTCCGCATTTTTCATCAAACGCTCCAAACTTAATCAGACGGTTGCACATCACATCCGGATTGGGCGTCAAGCCTGCACGGACCTTGTCCATCGTATATTTCGTCACCTGATCCCAGTATTCGCGATGGCAGTCAATCACCTCCAGCCGACAGCCGTACTTATGGGCCACAGCCGTTGCCATCTCAAGGTCCTCCTCCGACGAGCAGTCCCACTCCTCCTCTTCCTCAGGACCAATCTTGATATAGAAGCAGTCAGGATGGAGGCCGAGGCGTGCGAACTCGTACACCACGACACTACTGTCGACGCCGCCAGAAAGCAGCACGGCAATCCTTTGATCCCTCAGTTCCTCACTTCTCACTTTTCACTTATCAAAACCTGATGCCTAACGAAGCATATCCAGTCCAGTCCATCAGCCAGCCCAGGCCATCGTCATTCTTATAGCGGAAGCGGTTGTAGTGGCCGTAGACTCTCAGATAGCAATTGCTCCAATTATAGACCAGCGACAGTCTCGCATCGAAGTTCCAGCTCACACGGTTGCCCGTAGTGTCGTCATCTTTTCCCAAGACAGTGAAATTGCCATCCCAGTCGATGTCGATTTCATCTTCCTCAAAAATGCTGTGTCCATGATCATCCACTATATCATAATAGTAGACCGAACTCCTGTTATAGAAGGTGATCATCGGCATCACCTGTGCGCTGACGAGCCATCCCCGTGCCGGCACCCAGTTGTAAGCATAGCCTGCCCCTAAGTTAGCCTGCGTGAACTTCAGTTTGCCGATAGACTTCATCAGCAACACCATCGGCCAGCACGCGTCGTCATCGAAAGCCACCCTGGTGTGATAGTACATCAGCCCAGCCATGAACGAGCCCGCAGAGCGACGCTGGATGAGCGACTGGTCATAGGCAGCCGAATAGGAGAAGCGTTTGCTATTGAACATATAATAAGCGTCGAGGAAGAACGAACGTATCCGCATGGGGTCATCCATCGGCACGTGGCCCTCGTCAGCATCCACCTCTCCGCCCGAGGCAAACAAGTAGGTCACGTATGGCGTTGAGCTGCGATAGCTGCTGATACGCATGTTGATACCGAAACTGCCGCCCATCGCCCCAAAGGAGAACGTGCTGCCGTCGCCGCTCAGTTGCTTGGAGTAGCCGAAGCCATAGCCCCTGTAACCAGCCCATAAACCCAGCGACACTGGATAACGGTTGTCTGTCTTGGCTGTGATACGCCCTTCCAAGAGATCCTCAAACGACCAGTCTGCCTCCATCTTCAGTACAGAATGGTTTACGGTCGATCGTGCCTCCACGGCCCAAGGCTTCTTGGGCTGTTCGATATAATTACGGTCGACGGTGGCCACAGCCGACGAGTCGATGAGCGTCTTCACCCAATAGAGAGGCTGGAGCAGTGCCGGCTTCCCCTTGGCGGAGTCAGAAGCCATCTTGAACAAGTTACCACTCTTCTGGGCAGGGACCGGCAAGGTTGCCGTAACATCCTGTGCCACAGCGATTAGAGGCATCATGGCCATCATCAGAAACAGACATCTTTTCCGCATATTACCTAATTTATCTACAGATTCTGCCGCAAAGGTAGTGAAAAAATTCCACTTGACGAAGAGAATGTGGATAAAACTTGTTAAACGAGGTGATGGATCAGGCGGCTGTCCACAAACTGGTTCGCTACACGCCGCGATACGACCACGAAGAAAATGCTTACTCTGCTATTGATAGTCTATCAATAGTCCTAAAAACATTTGTTTGGTTGGAGAAATTTGCTTACCTTTGCAACTGGATAATATTTCAAGTCCTGGAATATTTGTCCTAAGGCCTGGTATATATATTCCAAGGCTTGAAATATTGGAAACCAATATAGGAGTAAAAAAAGCACTAAGCACAAGAAAATAAAGATAGCGATTATGGCAAATTATGTAGTAAAGGAGATGCCCGAGGGCATGAACAGCAGCAATGGCAAAGCATTCCCCAAGATGCAAGTATATACTGAGTTCGACTACGATAAGGTGGTTGAGCTCGTTAATACCTATTCACCTGCATTCAGCAAGGGAGTTGTCAGGGGCGTGCTCGACACCCTGACCGTCGTCATGAAAAACGTACTGCCGATGGGGCACACCCTGAAGATTGACAATCTAGGCGTGTTCTCTTTGACGTTGGAGTTTACTGACAGTATATCTGATTCTGCCGATGCAGAGACAGAAAAGACCAAGACAAAATACCTACACGTGAGAGCCAAGGGCATTAACTTAAGGGTGGATCAGAAGCTGGTGGACGAAATCAATCGCGAGAACACTTTCGAACGAAGCGGACACTTCGCAACTTCGCCCTCACCTTTCTCGAGCCAACAAAGGCTTGAACGCGCCTTGGCGTTTATCGACAAGAATGGAAGCATCAGGTTGCAGGAATATGCGAACCTCAACGCCCTGAGTCGTACAAAAGCCTCTAGGGAACTGGCACAACTTGTCAGCGACCCCACCTCTGGCATCAAGGCCAGTGGCAGCGGGCCCCTGAAATGCTGGGTAAGAGGATAACAGAAGGTGTACTAAGACAACGACGGTGCCATCCAGAGGCCGCCATGCTTCGGTTATAGCATAAACGATAATCTGAGATTTTGCTTTTTACCGATTCGTCTCACAAGGGGGCTGACACTTTGTGAGCACAGGTGTCCCCGCTGTGATAAATTCTGACCTGTTGAGACCCTTTTATGGACAGGAATCAGCGCGTTTTACCCGATTTGTCCATAAAAGGGTTCTTTGTCCATAGCTTTTGATAAAAAAAGAGAGAAAAAGTTTGGAATGAGACTAAAAACCGTCGTAACTTTGCATCGTCAAAAGGAACAAAAAGAGTTCTTAAGACAACAAGAGAAAGAGATTAAACATTTAAATATTTACATTAAAAAATTAAAGAAAGGAAACAAATTATGGCAAAGACTCCAGTTTCAATGACCATTGATGGTTACAAAGACAGAGAAGTACTGATGGTGACTTATGAGTTCAGTCAGGCAACAGACGTAGAAGGCCAGATGGCCGGTATCCCCCGAGGCGGTAAACTCACTGTCCGCGTGAAGGCCCTGAACGACGGTACTCCCGACCTGCTGGCATGGATGTGCGAGCGCAACCTCCCGAAGAACGGCGAGATCAAGTTCCTCGAGACCAAGACGAACAAGGAGATGAAGAGCATCAAGTTCACCAACGGCTACTGTGTCAACTACGAGGAGAAGTGGGAGGACAAGATGGGTCACTTCGAGGAGATCGAGATCACCTGCAAGCAGATCGAGTTCGGTAACGTGAAGTATGAGAACGACTGGGCATGATAAAAAGGTAAAAAGGTAAAAAAGTAAAAAGGTAAAAAAATTAGCAACGGACTACAGGACAACAAGACTCTTGAAGTGAAAAAAGTCCTTAAGTCGTGTAGTCCTTGCAAAAAAGAAATTCAAAGTTTAACAATTAAAGAATAGAAAGGAAACAAGATATGGCAGAGAATGTAACACCGGTAACCCTTTCAATTGACGGGTTCGCAGAGAGAGAAGTGATGATGGTTGACTACAAGTTTGATCAGACAACAGACCGTGAGGGACAG
>JAEEPF010000295.1 GCA_016284635.1 Prevotella sp. | reverse complement strand
GACTCTCAGCTGCATGGTAGTCGTTTTCAGGTTCAATCATCAAGCGACGATAACGTTCTTCTCCGATTTTCTCTTCACGGGTATCACCGAATCGGGTCGTGAGTTTGACAGCCCACACAAAACCGCGATTCTTTTTGGCCCAGAGATCGTCATGTGACATATCGAGGTCAAGTGCAAGGTAACGGAAGATGCTAACGTCCTTGAAGTTCACCGTAGCGCCGAGGACCGGATTGCCTTCCTTCGTGAAACGAGTGCGAATACCGAAGTGAGAAGAAAGATAATAGGTCAAGGAGAAACTCATTTTGAAGTCACAACCTTTGCCATCTTCCTTAGAATCGTGGATGATGCCCAACACGGAGAGTTCAGCCTTGAATTCGAGAAGACGGTTGAATCCGCGATAGAACAAAGAGAGGTTCAAGTTCGCTGGAATCTTGTAAGTGTCCTTAGCGCCCATGAACACGAACTTAAATTTATCGTCGCTATCAGCTTTGCTGACAGCCGGAGCAAGCAAGTTCTGCACGGCAACGCCAATGAGCAAGTAACCGTACTTCGAAGACTCAAGCGGATTCCAGCTCAAGCCCACGTCTGCACCGACCGTAAGCTGTTTGATATCATCAAACTGGTTGATGTACAAGACAGAAAGGTCAACACCGAGAGATAGCAAGTGGAAAAGTCTGTAAGCATAACCGAACTGAGCGGCGATTTCGCCATAAGACTCGCCACCTTTAAAGGACGCTCCGTTTTCGAAAAGGGAGAAGCCCAAAGTATGCTTGTCGTCAACCGGGTACGTCAAGCTGACGTATTCTTGGCTAGCTTCGCTACTGGTTGTGCTAAAGATTGCGGTACTGAATTCAAGCTGATCCGCTTCAGAAATGCTAGCCGGGTTCACATACATGGCCGTATTTCTACCAAATTCGGCAAACCAATCGTTCTGCTGATACTTATCCGGCGTGTAGGAGGCGTCTGCAAACAAAGACGTACACACTACGGCAAGTCCGATAGCGGACACCTTGAAGAAACTCGTACGCAACATCATTTTATCTACGCTTGAAAAACTCTTTTATAAGACCAACTTCTTAATATACTTTATTTTGTTTGGGTGAACAAGCTGAATGTCCCATTTTTTTTGAAAACAAATTTATTTGAACAGTGCCTTCACCGCACTCACTTCACCGGGAACAATTGTGCGAGTCGCATCTTTGACTCCGTCATCCCATCCGACGAACACGCTGCCATCCACAGGTTGTGTGGTGAGCGTCACCGGGAAACCTTCGAAGAAATCCACCGTCAACGCAGGGGTGTCGAGCGGAAGTCCATGGACAAGGATGCTACCGTTTCCTTCTGCAGCAAGCTTCACGGAAGTAACATTACCCAGCCCGAAATGATCCTGCATTTCTGAGGAGACTTTGGCCGGGCGTTCCTCGATAAACGTCTCGATGAGCCCGAGCTGTTTCTGCATCCTCGATGCGCTCAGCTTCCAGCGTTTTTGGTCACGCGGAATTTCCGCCTTGATTTCCGACATCATCGCATCAAGGCGTTTGCGGACGCGACCGCTCTCGAAATTCATCGCAAACAGTACGGCCATGCGGTTTATGAACGCTGCCTTGAAACCGTCGTTTTCGAGCAGGCGGCGCAAAAGCAGCGTGTGTTCGGGGCCGTTCGGCCAGCCGGGGCCATCTTCCGCTGTCACGAAGTCGAAAATATTGATGTCCTTGTATTCGCTGTACTCGTTTCCCATGCCGAAATCGAGGTCGTACAGGAACCACTTCCATTTGGTCGGTGGATTGGTGCAGCGCCATTTCTTCATGTTGTTGGCAGGCCAGTCGCGGTTGTCCGCAAATATCTCGGTATGCATGTAGTTGAGGTAGTTGTCGATGTCTATCCGCGACGATACATAGGCGTAGTTTTCCTCGTTGTTCAAGTCATTCGATTCGATCCAGCCCATGAGTGCCTCGTAATCGACCGACGAACCTGCCGACACGGCATTGTCCGCCTTGATCAGGTCGACTGCGCCCGGGTCGATTCCGTAATGCGTTTCGAAGTAGTATTCTGTACTGCGTTCGCGGATGCTGTGGATGCCGAAGTATTCGCCGTTATAATAGACGACCGCAAAACGCCCACGCTGGTAGTCAACGCCGAGCCCTTCGCTGATGGAACTTGCGAGCCTGTCGCGGACATAGTCATTGTCGAAGTTGCTGCCGTTGTTGCGCAGCAAGAAAACCT
>JAEEPF010000294.1 GCA_016284635.1 Prevotella sp. | reverse complement strand
ATGACGTTCGCGAGTGGTCTGGCGACCATCCTTGCTGAAGACAATCGCATTCTTATCCTCCGGACATTGCACGAAGAAGCCCTCACCAGGACAGATCACATAGTCATCATCACCAGGCCTCATCGCTTCATACTTCTTGCTGGACATGTTCCAGACGGTGATCGGCGCACGGAAGTCCAGCTGCGCCATATCGAAATAACAAGGATAAGGATTGCCGATGAAGTTCCAGCTGCTGTTATGCGGGAACTCACTGTCGTAGATGGTCAGCGGCACGGAGATATCTGAGGTCTGGAAGATGTTGTTCTTTTGCTCGTTGTCGATGGCCTTGAAGCGCAGGGCCACGTCGTACTTGTTCCTGCCGTCGGCACCTTTGCGCTGGCCCTGTACGATGAAGCCCTGTCCGGCCTTGATCACATCGTCGGCAGTCATCTTCATCCACGTCGCGTTCATCTCACCGTCGGCACGCTTGCGGCTGTCGTAGGTGTAGATCACCCAGTCGGTGGTGCCGTCGGCAAAGGGTTCCACCTCACCGACCTTCACGTCGAAGGGCAGCGAGACGAACGTCCACACCTTAGAGTATATCCAGAGCTCTACGCTGACAGTGTCGGCCTCCATCGTGGCGTTGTTGATCAGCGAACTGTAGTTCAGCGCCCTGTCACTTTTCCAGCATTGCATATAAGGATCCACGTGCAGCGAGAAACTCGACAACTTCAGACTGCCATCGCCATCGACGGTCAGGATGCCGTACTTCGGATCGTTGTCGTGAAGGAGCTTGCAGTTGACGGTTGAGAGAGGAGAGTTGACAGTCACGTGCAGCTCATCACGGATCAGCATATTCTCTGGCAAAACGTCTAACCCCTCGACAGTCGGGAACTCCTTCCAGTACTTGGCCTCCTGATAGGCACTCTGATTCAGAGCCGGCACATAGAGCGTGCGGCCTTCCATGCTCATACCCTTGCCGTAAGGAATGGTGTTGGACATATAAGGCGGCTCGATGGCCATGCAGGTCACTGAGGTCAAGTTCGAGCAGTCACTAAAGCCCGAAACCTTCGAGGCCGTGGAGGGAATGGTGACAGACTTGAGGTTATAGCAGGAATTAAAGCCTGACACTTCCTCTACACCCTCGGCAATGGTCACCGTCTCTAAGTTCTCACAGCGAATAAAATCACTATACTGCAATTTCTTGACGGAGCCAGGGACATACACCTCTTTGAGGGCTGGTAAGCTATAGAAGGAACCGCCCAGATCTGTGATGCCATCCGTCAATGTCAGCTTGGCGAGCTTTTCGCAGCCATAGAACGACTGCGACATACTCCTGATGGTTGAGGGTAACGTCAGTTCCGTCAAGCCTATATGGATAAAAGCGCAAAAGCCAATCTTTGTCACACCCTCGGGGATGGTGACGGTGGTCAGTTTCGCGCAACGCTGGAAAGCGTATTCATCGATTTCCGTCACACCTTTAGGAATAGTGACGGATTCCAAGTTTGTATAGGCAAACGCATTGCTGCCGATATAAGTCAGACTCTCAGGGAAGGTGACGGACTTGATGCCCTCTACCCCATTAAACGCATTGCCGCAGATACTGGTCACGCCTTCGGGGATGACGAGGTCAGTAACTTCCACATCCGGTGCAGAATAGAATTTCTTGGTATAGGACAGTGGATTGGAGCCGCCATTAATGGTCAGGCTGCACCACCAGGCGATGTCATCAATGATAAATTGCCCGTTTTTCAAACTGGAACATCCGCCAAAAGCATTACCGCTGGGGACACCAATTTCCTTAAGCGACTTTGGCAGGGTGAGGTTCGTCAGGTTGCTGCACTGAAAGAAGCCTTGGAAGCCTATTCTAGTAACACCCTCCGGGATAATGATGCCCGTCAATTTGCCCTGCCATTGCAGGGCATAGCTGCCCACCTCCGTCACCGTACCTTCATAGACCACCGTTCCCTCGCCAGTCTCTTCGTCCCAGTCATGGGAGACGAGGCCTGTGGCACCTACAAAGTACTGTATCTCTTCAAACCTCGGCAGTTTCTCCGAGGCGGTATATTTAAAGGTTGTGGTCTGGGCCATCAGAGTGAGAAGTGAGAAGTGATAAGCGAAAAGTATCGCTACCACTCTCCACATCCTTGGCCGGATTGTTTTAATCTTCATCATATTTATATTAGGCTTTTGTAACTTTTTCTTTTTATTCTTTTCTTAATCAAGAATTAGAGAATTTGAGAATTATTATCAAG
>JAEEPF010000110.1 GCA_016284635.1 Prevotella sp. | reverse complement strand
ACTACCAACGTGGTTGGCTCCGTAACATCATCGCTCAACAGGGATCTGTGATGGTCGAACCTTTTTATCCGAAAGTCAAGGATTTCGGCATGGAGTTTGAGGCACTTCCTGACGGCCAAATCCGATATTTGGGACTCTCTCTCTTCGATACTCGCAATGGGGCATATACTGGCAATGTCATTGCGCTCGAAGAGGATAAAGTCGAAATGATAAGTCATTATATACCAATCAGTTCAATATATTTCATTCGTGAGAAGGTGATGGATGCCTTGAGCCGTGTCATCGCCCGTCATTATGTCGGTCCTTTCGGTGTCGATATGATGGTTCTGTCCATACCTGACAATCAAGGATTTTTGATTCATCCTTGTGTTGAAATCAACCTACGTCGCACGATGGGGCACGTAGCTATAGAAATGGCCAAAGCTTCTTCATATGCATTGGCCACTTCCTCTCATTTTCCCCTGCCTCGGGTGATGCAAATCACCCTTTCCGACAAGTATCGGATTCATATCCTCAGACTGCACTAATCTCGTATTTTCAGAAGGCTTGAAGGTACGGGTTGTAACGGAGTTCGTAGTCGATGGTCGACTGCGGACCGTGACCCGGCAGGATGATGGTATCGGAGGGCAGTTTCGCCAGTATGTTGGTAAGGCTGCTCATTAAGTCTGTATAGCTGCCACCCTCGAAGTCAGTACGGCCGACGCTCATTCGGAACAGTGTGTCTCCGGTGAAGGCGGTATGCTCCTCAGTACAGTAGAAGACGACGCTGCCGGGGGAGTGACCGGGAGTTTTCAGCACCTGTAGGCTGTGGTGGCCGAAGCGGATGACCTCGTCAGTGGCAAAGAAGCGGCCTACGGCAGGGTATTCGCGACGGAGCGGGGCACCGATGATGCTCTGGAAATTATGAGGAATGTCGCTGATGATGAACTCGTCTTCCTTTGCGGCCTCCACTTGCAGGCCATAGGTCTGGTAGATAGTGTCGATGCCGAGGTTATGGTCCCAATGGCCGTGTGTAGCGAGGAGATGAACGGGTTTCAGTCCCTGACTGCTGATATAGTCAGTGATAGCCTTACGCTCGTCGTCGTAGTAGGCGCCGCAGTCGATGATGACACATTCGTTGGTTTCATCGCTGACCACGTAAGTGTTCTCCTGAAGCAAATTAAAAGCGAAAGTCTTTATTGTAATCATGATGATGAATGGATTTACAGATTAACGTTTAACGTTATAACGGTTTAACGACTTAACGATTTAATGACTTGACCGGTAAATATATGACATATTTGCCTTTATACCAGTCTTCTGCGAAGAAGGTGCTGATGTCGGTGGTTTCGACGATGTTGCGGAAGGGCTGTGTCTCGGCCTGCAAGTCGCCGCCTTTAAGACAGATGATGCCGTTGGGCAGGGCGTTGAGTTGGGGCTTGGCAATGTTCTTACGGACGATCTTCACGAGGTCGGGCAGGGGCATCACGGCACGGCTGACGACGAAATGGTACTGTCCCTTCTCGTCCTCTCCCCGCAGGTGCTCAGGATGGCAGTTGGTGAGGCCGATGGCCTGACTAACCTCCTGGGCCACACGAATCTTCTTGCCTGTGCCGTCGATGAGCTTGAACTCACAGTCGGGGAAGAGGATGCCCAACGGGATGCCGGGGAATCCGCCGCCGGTGCCGAAGTCGAGGATGCGCGTGCCTGGACGGAAACGAATAGCCTTGGCGATGGCCAGTGAGTGGAGCACATGATGCTCGTAGAGTTGGTCGATGTCCTTGCGGGAGATGACGTTGATCTTCGCGTTCCAGTCGTGGTAGAGGGCATCGAGGGCCTCGAACTGCTCTCGCTGCCGTTCCGTTAACTCAGGGAAGTATTTTAAGATTTTATCCATTGAACATTAGGGATTGAACATTAGTGTTCGAACGAAGAGCGGAGTATTTTGTCCATAGCCACGTAGGGGATGGTCAACTCGGTGCTGCCGATGGTGTAGGGGGCAATCTCGTCGGGGTTGTAGACGAAGGTGATGGCATCGCTGCCGAGAATGAAGTTCTCGGGCACGTAGATGTCCGAATGGTTCAGGTAGCCATTGTCGTGGAGCGCCTTCATCGTGGTGAAGCCAGTCCTCTCCTGGAGGGCTTTCAGAAGAAGGGGTTTCAGTTGTATCTCAAAACCGTCGACGAAGATATCCTTTGTGGTCAGCTGTCTGCCGGTCTCGGTGTCGAAGTTCATGATGACCTGCTGGTTGACGGCATGGTCGCCGCCTTCTCGGTAATTGATGTCGGCCAGATAGACCAGTGTTCCCTTGCTGCCAGCCTGTGTGTGGCTGTTGATGATATAGTGGTAGTGGTACCACGCTTGCTTATGGGGGGCGTCATTGTCTTGGTCGTAGAGCGGCTGCAGCATCTTGATGTAGTTGTTGGTATAATCCGTAGCAAAAGCCTCGGCAGACTGCTGCATGTCGTCATCGTTATGGCCCACCAGGCGTTCTGCAACGGTGGCGTTGATGATCTCGCCGGCTCTCCCGCTCTTGGCGGTGGCTTGTTCAAGGCGGATGTTCACGCTGCACATCGGCGAGAGGCTGTCGGTGGTGATGGCAACGGACTTGTTGACCGTGACAGTCTCAAAAGTGATCGTCTCAACTTCCTGACTGCAGGCACAGAGCAGCAGGACAAAAACAGAGGTGTAGAACAGTCGCATATACATAAATCATTAAATCAAGTGCAAAAATACACTTAATTTTGGAAAAGAGCAAATTTCTCGCAGAAAATCAGTAATTTTGCACCCAAATTTGAAAGTTGATGAGACAAAATAAGTTTAAGGCAGCCCTTTTTGACCTCGACGGCGTGGTGTTCGACACCGAGCCGCAATATACCGTATTCTGGGGTGGCATCTGCCGTCAGTATCATCCGGAGCATCCAGGACTGGAGCACGAGATCAAAGGCCAGACGCTGACTCAGATCTATGACCGTTGGTTCTCGGGGCCGTTGCTGGCGGAGCAGGAAAGCATCACCAGCCGGCTTAACGACTACGAGCAGCAGATGAGTTACGAATATATCGCAGGCTTCGAGGCCCTCATCGCCACCCTCCGTCACCATGGTGTCAGGACAGCGGTGGTAACCAGTTCGAACATTCCCAAGATGGAGAGCGTCTATCGTCATCAGCCTGGGTTCACAGCCCTCTTCGATGCCATCCTGACATCAGAGGATTTCGACCGCAGCAAACCTGATCCAGACTGCTATCAGAAGGCTGCGCAACGGCTTGGTGCTGAGAGTGTTGAGTGTGTTGTGTTCGAGGATAGTTTTAACGGCCTTTGTGCCGGTCGTGCGGCAGGAATGGCGGTGGTCGGACTGGCTACGACGAATGCTGAGGAAGCCATCCGGCCGCTGTCGGATATTCAGTTGAAAGACTACGAAGGTCTGACGCTCGAGCGTCTGGAGGCACTGTTGTCTTCGCCGGAGGTGTCATATAAATAATCAGTTATGAACGCTCAGAATACCTCTGTACATATCCGTCTGTGGCAGTATGAGTTCTGGTTGCTGGCCATCTCAGAGTTCCTGCTGTCGATGTCGGTCTATATGCTCCTGCCGACGATGCCCCTGTGGCTGGCTGGCGACCAGAATCTGAATGGGGTGGAGGCTGGTCTCGTGATGGGAGCCTTCGGGGCAGGATTGTTTGCCCTGGGTGCCATCGTGAGTTTCCTGATAGAACATTATCGCCGTAACATCGTGTGTGTCGTGGCCATCGCGTCGGTAGCAGCCTTGTTGGCATTATTGTATTACCTCGACAGCCTGCGCTATCAGTTCGTGGAATTCCCAGTCTTGCTTCTGTTGCGGTTTGCGATGGGAGCGGCCTTTGGCGTGTCGCAGATGGTGCTTTGCAGCACGCTGATCATCGATACCTGTGAGAGTTTCCAGCGCACGGAGGCGAATTTCGCCACGGGCTGGTTCGGGCGCATCGCCCTGGCTCTGGGACCTTTGGCGGGTCTGCTGTTGCTGAGATATACCGACCACTCGATCGTCTTCCTCGCTGCGACGGGCTGTGCGGTGGCCAGTCTGGTCTTGGTCTTGATGGTGAACTTCCCCTTCCGCATCCCGGAAGACGATGTGTCGTTCTTTTGTCTCGACCGCTTCTTCCTGCCTCACGGCACCGTACTGTTTATAAACCTGCTGCTGGTCACGGTGGCTTTCGGCATGTTGTTGTCGTTGCAGTTGTCGGTACGTTTCTATGCGATGATGATGTGTGGTTTCCTAGGAGCCCTGTTATGCTGGCGCTTCGTGTTCCGCGATGCGGAGTTGAAGAGTGAGGTGGTCACAGGACTGATCCTCCTCGGGGCTGCGCTGATGATGCTGCTCACCCGCAGCACACTGCCGATCGTCAGTTATGCCGCACCGATGTTCTTCGGACTGGGAATGGGACTGATAGGCTCCCGTTTCCTGCTGTTCTTCATCAAACTGAGCCGACATTGTCAGCGCGGCACGTCGCAGAGCACGTTTATGCTCGGGTGGGAGAGTGGCATCGCCATCGGTCTCGGACTGGGTCTCGGTTGTTTCGAGGGCGCACCTCAACAGTTGATGTTTACGTCACTTTTCCTAATGGTTCTGGCCCTGGCCGCCTATCAGTTCTCCCACAGCTGGTTTATGAAAAATAAAAACCGATAGGCGACCGCCTATCGGTTTTGTTTTTATCCGTTCATCGACATGAGGAACTCCTCGTTGTCGCGGGTGGTGACGAGCCGGTCGCGGATGGCATTCATGGCCTCCACGGGGTTCATCTCGGCAATGAACTTCCTCATGATCCACATTCGGTTGAGCGTCGTCTCGTCATGCAGCAGATCGTCGCGGCGTGTCGACGAGAGCACCAGGTCGATGGCCGGGAAGATACGCTTGTTCGAGAGCGAACGGTTGAGCTGGATCTCAGAGTTACCCGTACCCTTGAACTCCTCGAAGATCACCTCGTCCATCTTTGAACCGGTATCCACGAGTGCGGTGGCGATGATGGTCAGCGAACCGCCTCCCTCGATGTTACGGGCGGCACCGAAGAAACGCTTAGGTTTCTGAAGGGCGTTGGAGTCGACACCACCGGTAAGCACCTTACCGCTGGCAGGCGACACGGTGTTGTAGGCACGTGCCAGACGGGTGATGGAGTCGAGGAAGATGACCACGTCGTGACCACACTCCACCATGCGCTTGGCTTTCTCAAGCACGATGCCGGCGATCTTCACATGACGGTCGGCGGGTTCGTCGAAGGTTGAGGCGATGACCTCGGCATTGACGGTGCGGGCCATATCAGTAACCTCCTCAGGACGCTCGTCGATGAGCAGCATCATGATATAGGCCTCGGGGTGGTTGGCGGCGATGGCATTGGCGATATCCTTCATCAGCACGGTCTTACCGGTCTTTGGCTGGGCCACGATGAGGGCACGCTGACCTTTACCGATAGGCGAGAAGAGATCGACGATACGCACGCTGGGGTTCGTCGTAGCCCTGTCGCCGCAGAGGGTGAACTTCTCCTCGGGGAAGAGCGGTGTCAGGTGCTCGAAGGCCACGCGGTCGCGCACCTCAGCGGGGTTACGGCCGTTAATGAACTTCACGCTGCACATGGCGAAGTATTTCTCCGACTCATGGGGCGGACGGACGGTACACTCCACGACATCGCCGGTCTTCAGACTGTATTTCTTGATCTGCTGGGGCGACACGTACACATCATCGGGCGACGAGAGGTAGTTGTAGTCCGAACTGCGGAGGAATCCGTAGCCGTCGGAGAGACACTCCAGCACGCCATTGGCGGTGATGATCTCCTCGAAATCGAATCGCGGGGCATTTGTCTCCCTGACATTATAGACGGGCTCTGACTCCTGGGCCTGATGACCGGTTGGACGGTCGAACATATCGAGCGTGGGGATGGCGGCATTGTCCTCAATGGGGATGTCGACGATAGGGATGAAGTCAGTACCGTCGCCGGGATCGCCCATCCACACACCTTCAGGGTCGACTTCGTCGGTAGAGGGGTCTTCACGACGGGTGGCCATCTTCTCACGCAGCTTCTCGATGGCGTCGGCCGTGTCGGCATCTGCCTCGGGTGCGAAGTCGGTAGCCTCAGGAATGAAGTCTGCAGCTTCGGGTACGAAACCCTCTTCAGCCACAGCCTCCTGCGGTTGTTCGGCTTCGGCAGCCTCCTGAGCTGCACGGGCAGCAGCCTCCTCGGCTTCTTTCTCTGCCTTCGACTTACGTCCACGACGCTTGGGAGCCTCCTCTGCAGGAGCAGCCTCCTTGGCAGGCTCTTCGCTGACGGGCTGAACAGGCAGGTCGCTGAACAGAGAGGGAGCCTCCTTCGGCTTCCTGCGGTTGCTCTTGCTGTCCAGGTTCTCACCGTCCTGACCTTTCACCGTATAGACCTTACTGGTGTCTTTCTTAGCGATACGTGTGCGTTTCCGTTTGACGGGCTCATCGGAAGCAGCACTCTCGGCAGCCTTGTCAATGATGGCATAGATGACATCAGACAGTTCGCTGTTCGGCGTCACCTTAACGCCTAACTGATCGGCAATACCCATCAATTCGGGTATTTCCATTGATTCTAATTCTTCTTTTGTATACATAATATATGCAATAAATTCTAATTTGGAATTTAAGTTTGAGATTAGGAAAGTGCTTGACGGACGTCGGCACAATTCTGAAAAACGCTGCAAAGTTACGCATTATTTCTTAAATCACCAAATTTTTCCTAAAAAAAGTTGTACTTTGGCTTCGCCGAAGGTACTCTCGCTTGAAAATGCTCAAAAATATTTGGCATTTTGCTCGCTTATTCGTAACTTTGCGCCCAAATTGTTAGAAAGATGGAGATAAAGAAAGCAGAATTCACCCTGAGTGCCCCGATGGAGTCGATGTGCCCGAAGGACAATAAACCCGAATATGCCTTCATCGGCAGGTCGAATGTGGGCAAGTCGAGCCTGATCAATATGCTCACGAACAACAAGAAGTTGGCCAAGACGTCGGCAACCCCGGGAAAGACGTTGCTCATCAACCACTTTATAATTAATAATGAGTGGTATCTGGTCGATTTGCCCGGCTACGGTTTCGCGAAACGGTCGAAGAAGGAGGTGGCGAGACTCGAACAGATGATCAGTGGCTACATCCTCCAGCGCGAACAGCTGGTGAATGTGTTCCTGCTCGTCGACATCCGCCTCGAACCCCAGAAGATTGATCTGGAGTTCATCCAGTGGCTGGGTGACAGCAGCGTGCCCTTCGCGATCGTCTTCACCAAGGCTGACAAGCTCTCTGTCTCGAAGGCCACCCAACAGGTGGAGGCATACAAGAAAGTGCTCTTGGAAACGTGGGAGGAACTGCCACCCATCTTCGTCACCTCGGCCGAGAAACGCCAGGGCCGCGACGAAGTGCTGGACTATATAGATCAGATTAATAAAGGATTATAAATAATTTAGCAACGGACTACAGGATTGACAGGACTGATTCATTCAGCAGGAAAAAGACCTTAAGTCGTGTAGTCCGTTGCAAAAAGGAAACATGGCAAAGGACACTCCATACTTAGACGTGCAGCAGCTGACGAAGTCGTTTGGCTCGTTGGTACTGTTCCGCGACATCAGCTTCTCCATCGCTGAGGGGCAGAAGGTGGGACTGATCGCGAAGAACGGTACGGGCAAGTCGACGCTGCTCTCCATCCTCTCCGGTGTAGAGGGTTACGACTCGGGAGACATCATCTTCCGCCGTGACCTGCGGGTGGGGATGCTCGAACAGTCGCCCGTCTTCGATCCCGCCGAGAGCGTCCTCGATGCGTGCTTTAATCATCAAGGTGACGAGGAGAAGGTGTTGAAAGCCAAGCAGATTCTCACCCAGCTGAAGATCCGCGACCTCTCACAGCCGATGGGACAACTCTCCGGTGGACAGCAGAAGCGCGTGGCGCTGGCCAACGTGCTTATCACTGAACCCGACCTCCTGATCCTCGACGAGCCGACGAACCACCTCGACCTTGAGATGATCGAGTGGCTGGAGGGCTTCCTCAGCCGGGGCAACAAGACGCTGCTGATGGTCACACATGACCGTTTCTTCCTCGACCGTGTCTGTTCCGTCATCCTCGAACTCGACGACCAGACCATCTATACCTATCGTGGCAACTACAGTTATTATCTCGAAAAGCGCCAGGAGCGTATCGACAACCGTCGGGCAGAGATCGCCCGTGCCAACAACCTCTATCGCACGGAACTGGAGTGGATGCGGCGTATGCCGCAGGCCCGTGGACATAAGGCCCGCTACCGTGAGGAGGCGTTCTATGAACTGGAGAAGGTGGCCAAGCAACGCATCGAGGAACGGCAGATCCGCCTGAAGTCGCGTAATGTCTATATCGGTTCGAAGATCTTCGAGTGCCAGTATGTGTCGAAGGTGTATGTTTCGAGGAACGAGGCGCTCGACCGAAGGACGCTTGCTACCGGAGGGACGCAAGAAGGAGGAATGAGGAAGGAGAATACCAAAATTATCCTCAAAGATTTCTACTACAATTTCTCCCGCTTCGAGAAGATGGGCATCGTGGGCAATAACGGCACGGGCAAGAGCACATTTATTAAGCTGTTGCTCGGTCAGGTGCAGCCCGACAGTGGACGCTTCGATATCGGCGACACAGTGCGCTTCGGCTATTTCTCCCAGGAGGGTCTGCAGTTCGACGAGCAGATGAAGGTGATTGATGTGGTGAAGGACATCGCTGAATACATCGACATGGGTGGTGGAAAGCACCTGACCGCCTCGCAGTTCCTGCAGCATTTCCTCTTCACACCCGAACAGCAGCACAACTACGTTTATAAACTCAGTGGTGGCGAACGACGCAAGCTCTACCTCTGCACCGTGCTGATGAAGAACCCGAACTTCCTCGTGCTCGATGAGCCGACTAACGACCTCGACATCGTTACCCTCCAGATTCTCGAGGAGTACCTGCAGGACTTCCCCGGCTGTGTCATCGTCGTCAGCCACGACCGTTACTTTATGGATAAGGTGGTCGACCACCTCCTCGTCTTCAAGGGCGACGGCGTGATCCAGGACTTCCCCGGGAATTATACGCAATACCGATGGTTTTCGAGGAACGAGGAAGGAGGAACGAGGAAGGAGAATACTCCTGCCTCAGACAAATCCCGTTCCTCAGAAAAGCTTCCCTCTGACACATCTCATTTCTCAGATAAAGTTCCCTCAGACACATCTCATTCATGCGTCCCTTCAGTAGCAAGCGACCAGAGGTCGAGCGCCTCCTTCCTCGTTCCTCCTTCCTCGAAACGAAAAATGACCTACAAGGAAAAGCGCGAGTTTGAACAACTGGAACTCGACATTGCAGCCCTTGAGGCCGAAAAGAAACGTATCGAGGAAGCCCTCTGTGGCGGTACAACCTCTGTTGACGAGATCACCGCCATGAGCAAGCGCCTGCCTCTCCTCAATGACGAACTCGACGAAAAGTCCTTCCGCTGGCTCGAACTCAGTGAGATATAAGTAAGGACAACAGGACTATAGGAAAAAGTCCTAAAGTCGTGAAGTCCGTTGCAAAATAACAATACCGCATACAGTAATCATAAAGTTCAAAGTTCAAAGCTCAAAGTTCAAAGTATAAAATGTTACAACAACAATATCCCTCTCAACTGTTAGAGCGTGCCGTCTCTGAGTTCGCGAAGTTCCCCGGTATCGGCCGAAAGACCGCCCTGCGTCTCGTGCTGTGGCTCCTCCGTCAGGAAAGCTGCGAGGTGGAACAGTTTGCCGACGCCGTCAGCCGCCTGAAGCGGGAGGTCAAGTACTGCCACGTCTGTCATAACATCAGCGACTCAGACACCTGTCCCATCTGCGCCGATCCCCGTCGCGATGCCTCGGTGGTCTGTGTCGTCGAGAACATTCAGGACGTGATGGCCATCGAGAACACCCAACAGTTCCACGGCCTCTACCACGTGCTGGGCGGCATCATCTCACCCATGGACGGCATCGGGCCTTCCGATATCGAGGTCGATTCACTCGTCAGTCGTGTGGCAGAGGGGAATGTCAAGGAGGTCATCCTCGCCCTCAGTCCGACGATGGAGGGGGATACCACCAACTTCTACATCTACCGCAAACTCGCCCATACGGGGGTGAAGGTGAGTGTCATCGCCCGAGGTGTGGCCGTCGGCAACGAACTGGAGTACACCGACGAGGTCACGCTCGGTCGTTCCATTATGAACCGTACACTATTTGAAGAAAAATAAGAAATGAAGAAAGTAAGCAAACAACTGATGGCGTTCTACATCGCACAGATTGCCCTGGCGCTGGTCATCATCGTACTCTTTGAGACCGACGTGCTGCCTGTGGGCGTTAAGGCCGACGACAAGCAGTCCGATTTTGTGATGGTTGCACTCATGGAAATCATCTCCCTCGGTGCGGCATTCCTGGGACTGCGACTGTTTAAGTTCAAACCCATTCACGACGATCTCGTCAGCCGTCCAGAACGCGCAATGTGGAAGTGGGGGATGAGCCGTCTGCTGATCCTCGAGGTACCGATGGTCATCGACACCTTATTATATTATATATATATGAACACGACGTTCGGCTATTTGGGCATTATGCTCCTGCTCTGTCTGCCGTTTGTTTTCCCAACCCTTAACCGCTGTCTGGATGAAACCAGGAAAGAGTGAAAAGGTGAAAAAGTGAAAAGGTGAAATGAAATTAAGTATTGTCATCGTCAACTATAACGTTCGCGCATATCTGGAAGAGTGTCTCCAAAGCGTGAGGAAGGCCCTTGAAGGCATCGAGGGCGAGGTGTGGGTGGTCGACAACAATTCCCAGGACGATAGTGTAGAAACGCTCCGTCGCGACTATCCCTGGGTACGGCTCGTGGCCAATACGGAGAATATGGGATTCGCCCGTGCCAACAACCTCGCCATCCGTCAGTCACAGTCCGACTATGTGCTGCTGCTCAATCCCGACACCGTCGTCGAGGAGCCCACGCTGCGTGGTGTGCTCGATTTCATGGACGCTCATCCCGAAGCGGGTGGGGCAGGGGTGATGATGCATAATGCCGACGGTACCCTTGCGCCCGAGTCGCGTCGCGGACTGCCCACACCGTGGGTGGCTGGACTGAAGATGCTCGGCTTCACCAAACGATACTATATGAGTCGTCTGCCTTGGGACCAGCCCGGACGCATCGACGTCATCAGCGGCGCCTTCTGTATGCTGCGTCGCAAGGCCCTCGATCAGGTGGGACTGCTCGATGAGGACTTCTTTATGTACGGCGAGGACATCGACCTCTCCTACCGTCTGCTCAAGGGCGGCTGGCAGAACTGGTACCTGCCGTTCTCCATCACCCACTATAAGGGCAAGTCCACCCAGAAGACCGACTACCGCTATGTCCACATCTTCTATCAGGCCATGCTCATCTTCTTCCGCAAGCACTACAGCCACCTGAGTTTCTTCTACGCCATCCCCGTGAAGATAGCCATCTATTTCCGTGCCTTCATCGCCCTCATTGACATCCTCCGCAAAAAACTCCATCTATGACATCTCTTACCTCTCACCTCTCACCTCTCACCTCTTTAAGAGCCATCGAGCCCGAAGACCTCGACCTGCTCTATCGCATTGAGAACGACGTTCGCCTCTGGAACGTCGGCACGTCTAACGTACCTTATTCCCGCTATGTGCTACACGACTATGTGGCCAACGTCACCAACGACATCTATGCCGACCGTCAGGTACGGATGATGATCGACAACGCCGAGGGACAGACTGTCGGCATTGTCGACCTTGTCAACTTCGATCCCGCCAACCGTCGTGCCGAACTCGGTCTTATCATCCTCAACGACTTTCGCCGGCAGGGTTATGCCACTGCCACGCTCCATCAGATATTCGACTATGCCCGTCGTATCCTTCACCTCCATCAGCTCTACGTCTATATCGATGAGCGCAACGAAGCCTCGCTGTCACTTTTCCGAAAGGTGGGTTACACCTCTTCCGGGCGCGTACCCGACTGGCTCTTCGACGGTGAGAACTATCACGACGCCTTGCTGTTTCAGTATGTTTTATAGGTCTTAGGGGACTTGAATGGCAAAAAAACGTTAAATTCGGCCGCGCGATAGCAAATTCTTCACTTTTCACTCTTCACTTTTCACTTTTTATTTGTACCTTTGCACCCGCTTACAGAAAAGCAGTGTTCTTTGGTGCGTTAGTTCAGTAGGTTAGAATGCCTGCCTGTCACGCAGG
>JAEEPF010000109.1 GCA_016284635.1 Prevotella sp. | reverse complement strand
AATAGATTATTGGACTGAATTTTCCAGTCCTTCATAGTCGGTGATGGCCTTGCGCCATTCGTCAGGAAGCGGAATGGTCTGCTGACGTTCCAAATCATAGAGCACCATCACTGAAAGGCAGCGACTCGTTATAGACGCGGTGTCCGTTCCCTATCCATGTATGCTCGTCGAGCTGGCGGAACACCACTTCATCATCCTGATAAACCACCTGGCCGCGAAGGTCACGGCTGTTGATGTCGGTTTCCTGTGCCCAGACCGTAAGAGGCATCAGGCTAAGCAGCAAGGCTGCAATAAAAAAGCTTTTGTACGTCCTAGTTTATCTGATATAATGTGTTTCTGTTAACTCTTCCTGAATCTTCGGCGAGCCGAACTGCTGGAGACCGAGACGGATGGACTTGATCATGAACGCCATGTTCAGTCCGAGCTGTCGCATGGTCTGCATGCCCTCCTCGTCGCGGACGACCTCACCAGGGGCTGTACCGTGGGCGATGCTCCAATACTGCGAGGGCACGACGGGCATGTTTGTCTTCAGGAAATACTTGTTCAGGACGTCCATCGTCGTCGTGGCTCCACCACGGCGGGCTATGCTCACCGAGGCTCCCACCTTCATCGTCCAGTCGGTATGCAGATTGGAATAGAACAGGCGGTCGAGCAGTGACAGCAGCGTGCCGTTGGGCGAGGCGAAATAGACGGGCGAACCAATGAGCAGCCCGTCGGCCTCGCGCATCTTCTCTGAAATCTCGTTAACGATGTCGCCAAAAGTGCAGATGCCCGTTGTCCAGCACTTGTTGCAGGCAATGCAGCCATGAATCTGCAAATGGCCCACATGAATCCACTCTGTCTCGATGCCCTGCTGGTGCAACGTGCGCTCTGCTTCGTGCAGTGCCGTCGCAGTATTGCCGTGCGCCTTCGGACTGCCATTAAGGATGATTACTCGCATATCTATCTTTAAGCCGTTGTTCAGCTTCATATTCACTGTTTTGTTGGGTTAGTTTATAAACTATCAACTTTCGTTAAATTTCGGCACAAATATAGTAAAAAGTCAGCAATATTTCGTAAATTTTCTTTGTCTTCATAATCGTTTTTGTGCATCATTAATCATTTCGTCTGCAAAGATACGAAATGAGAAAAGACGCATTATTTCACATTAATTAAAACTAAAAACAGATTTCTGTTTGGTCATATCATTCAAACAATGAAGTGTCAGACGGTGCTCGACTTCGTCTGGTTTCAAAGATGTGCGTACAAAGCACTTGGCGGGCACACCTGGCAACAGGTCAAAATAGTTGTCGTCGAACCAATAGTCTTCTGCGCCGTCGATAGCGAGGGCAAGGGCGCGAACGAACCTGTCTGCCCTGAGGGTGATCAGACAACCGCCTTCTGCTGTCTCAATACTAACCTCGGGCTTGACAGGCATCAGCCGCAGGTCTTTCTGCAGGCAGAGGAAGCTATTAGCCTGATAGCTCAGGCCTGACGATGCTGTAAGCTGCATATTGACCACCACATCCTCACGCTGCTGACCTTTCAGTAATTCGGCTAAGGGCTGCTCAAGAATCAAAGTGGATGTATTGGCTGGAATGACAATCGTCTTGGTAAGCGTGTTTACCATCTCTCCGCTGAGGGCATAGACGGTCAGCGTCAACTTGCCCTGCTGTTGACGTAACAGGTCGCTGACGGCATAGACGAGCAAACTGTCACCTTCAGCGATGGCCGAACATATCAAAGGCTCAAATGCGTGGCGCACCATATAGTGTGCCGCCTTCCAACGCCCATAGTAGTCGCGCGTGGCCCACGATGCAACAGGCCAACAGTCGTTATGCTGCCACAATAGAGACCCCATGCAATGAGGCATGTTGCGGCGGTGGGCCTCGATGGCTGTACGCATCGCATCACCCTGCAAGAGTTGCGAGGCATAAAGGAACTGGCGGAAATCCTTTGTCTCACCATATTCGCTGTTGACATACCACTCAATCACCTTGTTAGCCTCTACACCGCCACGCTGATGCCACATCATCAGCGGACTGCTGATATCATGCGTCGTGGTGTCTGGTGCATAGCGGAGTACCGTGCCATATTCCGGGAACGACTGCATGCCATATTCGCTGAAGAAGTGGGCCCGCTCCTGGTTATAACTGTTCACAGGCATACGGCGATGCCCCACACCGTAGAAATGGCGGTCGCCATTGATGCCATCGCTGCCGCGACCTCTGACAGAGAAGGGTGAGCCGACGGTATAGATGTCGTCAGGAATCTGCTGGTTGGCAATCTCTTGCAGTACATCGTAATAGAGACGCTCCTGTTGTTCACCTACCAATCGGGCCCCTTCAGGATTGCTCTTCTCCATCTTGGCTTTCCATCCCCAGTTGTACCATGCATCTGTACACTCATTTCCGCCGCACCATATCACAATGCTTGGGTGATGACGCAGACGGCGCACATTGTCGATGGCTTCACGGCGCACACTCTCCAGCCACTGGCCCTCAGCGGGATAGGTGCTGCAGGCAAACATGAAGTCCTGCCACACCATCAGTCCCATCTCGTCGCAGAGGTCATAGAACAGGTCATCCTCATAGATGCCGCCGCCCCACACGCGAATCATGTTCATATTGGCCAATACGGCATCCTGCAGTGTCTGGCGATAGCGCTCAGGAGTGACTTCGGTCAGGAAATTATCTTGTGGGATATAATTGGTGCCTTTGGCAAACACAGGTACACCGTTGAGCACGAAACAGAACTGGCGGTTGCCGTCAGCATCGGGATCCATCACTAATTTTACAGAGCGCAAGCCGATACGTTTCTCCTGCTGAGAAAACAGTCTGCCACCAGCTGTGACCTTTGTAGTGAACGTATATAACTCAGGCTTGCCTAAGCCGTTGCACCACCAGAGGCGGGGGTTCTTGACGGAGAATTCCACAGGAATCGTATTGATGCCTTTGTGCAGCGAGCACTTCCTGGTAGCCACTGTGCGCCCATTGTTCTTATCGGCGACAGTAATAACAACATTCTCAATATCCTCAGCAGCTTCCACTTCCACGACATCGGTGAGCAGTGCCTTTTTGGCTGTCACTTCTCTCTGACGCAGGTGGGTGTCGGTAATCCTCGCCTTGCTCCACGACTCCAGATATACACTACGCCAGATGCCGGAAGTGACCAGTCGTGGTCCCCAGTCCCAGCCATAGTGATAGCCGGCCTTACGGGCAAACACGCTGAGTTTACAATCCAGCAGTCCGCCATTCTCCGACTGGTCGTTGGCAGCCTGATACAGGTGAGGATGCTTCACCCATTTAGGCAGATCCACCTTGACAGGAGAGTGGAAATAGACGCGCAGCACATTATCGCCTGCTTTCAATAACGTCACGCTGATACGCCAGCGGCGGAACATATTGTCGGCCTCCAAAATCTTAGAGCCGTTCAAGAATACATCAGCATAAGTGTCCAGTCCGTCGAAGCACAGGTCGATGTGCTCGTCGGCAAGAATAGTCTCATCAGCACGGAATGTCGTCTCATAAACCCAGTCTTCCTTATCAACCCACTGCACCTTCCGTTCGTTCAGCCCGATATAAGGGTCGTCAATGAGTCCCTGACGCAGCAAGTCGGTATGCACCACGCCGGGCACCTGGGCAGGATAGCGGTTAGGGAAACGCGCCTCACCGAATGTCCATCCCTCATGCAGAAACTGTTGTTTCTGAGCATACAACTGCATGACCGACGCGGACAGCAGCATGATGACGATAGCAAAAAAGTGCTTTTTCTTCATGAGTTCTTATTGGGGTGAATGAATCAATACTTCCTGCAGCACGACGCCCGGATCGAGGAGATAGACGCGCAGCCGCTGACGGCCTGTCACGGTGATGGGGAGGCTGCGAGAGGCATAGCCGCGAAGCACATTCCAGCGCCACTCGGCAGTGAAGTCGCTGGCATGGATAGAGAAGATGGTGGGAGCCGAATCGCCTAACTGTACGGCATAGCGGATGTCGCGGCCGTCATAGACATGCAGCGTAGGCAGCGTGCGGATCTCTATAGCGACATCGCCAGCCTGCAAGTCGAGCTCATATTCTGTGTATGGAGCAGCCATTATGTTCTCCTGCTGATAAGACGGCGTGTCGAAGGGCAGCGCGAGCACACCGTCCGTATAGCCCAAGCCCTCTATGCGCTGGATGCCTCCCTGCTTGTTCTGATAGTGCGAAGCAGGAATACGCAGACGGGGCTCCTTGATGAAAGGCGGATAGAGTCCGAGGAAAATCCGGTCGATGCGGGCATCGGTCTTCAGATCGGTGATGCGGAGATGATTCTCGCCCTTCTTGAGGTGTATCGTTCCTACACGGCTCCACATCGGTCCAACGTAGGGCGCATGCCATACATTATTAATAGGTGTAGCTGAGGCCACAAAGCTGTCATTCTCTGTTTTTACCTGGCAGAACTCGTTGTCCTTTGCTTCCTTCGAGAAATTGCGGATCGGTGTCAGCGCCTCTATCCATAAAGGCATCTCGACATCGGCATCACTCTTTATCACTGTACCCTCACCAGACAAAGCCTCGCTGACAGAGAGGAAACGTGCCTGAGGACTGTTTTTCGCCTGTGTTATCAGTTCGGGTGTCGCCAAAGGCTGCTCAATCTTCTCAGAGCGGAACCAATGGTAGGGTTGCCAGTTGAAGAATTGTTGCCATTTCCCATCAAGGACATCCTCATTGTAATGACGCGTCAACTCATTGAGACTATCGAACATCTGCTTCACTCTGTTGGCATCTGCCATCGCTCCGATGCTATCGCCAGCCGTTGCCCTTACCATACTGCGACGCGCCAAGAGCTGATACTCGTTGATCATCGCAGCCCCACAGACGGGATAGCTGACGAGTTCGAAGTAGGCATCTTTTAGCGATTCTGGGATGCGAGAGGCCAGTTCGGCAGCATGTGCCTTCAAGGCGCGCCACTCAGCGATGCGCTGTTCTATCTGCTCTGCACTGTAATCGACGAACCACACGTGTGCATCCTTTCCGGCCGCCTGCAGGCGATAGTAGCCAGCCTGGATGTCGGCCATCTCCTGCGCCGCCTCATTGCCGAAGGTCTTTGCAGCCCAATGCTTGATATAGTTGTGAGCCTCGGAGGGTTTCCAGCGATGGATGTTCCAGGCCAAGTCCATCACAAACGAGATTTCCTTCTCGGCTGGTTTGATGTCGCCCACATTGAACACCCAGATTTTGCGGGCACCGTATGTATAGGCTTTTGTCAGTTCTGTGCTCAGGAAGGCTGTTGATAGCGGACTGAGCCAAATCCAACTGGCGGGGTCGCCATGATAGGAGAGGTGATAGTAGATGCCTGCGCCGCCCTTGCGCTTCATCTCTTCCGGATTGCATAGGTTGCGGCAGTAGCCGTGCTTGTCGTCACTCCAGAGTAGTGTAACATCCTCTGGCACTTTCAGCCCATTATGATAGGCCTCAAGCACCTCTTCATAGGTGCAGAGCACCTGCGGAATCTCCTCAATAGGCTTCTTGATGTTGCGACGCAGCATATCCCGTTGGTCATCAATAGCCTGTTGCATCAGTGCTACGCGCTCGGCTGTAGTATTGGCACCTTCCATCGGGTAGTCGTGGATGCCGCGCAGACCGAGTGTATAGGTGTTCTCGTATCGTCCGTTGGTCTTGACACGTGTCTCCCAATAGTTCTGCATCGTCTTGCGGTTGGTGATGTAGTTGAAGTCGCCTAAAGTGCCAGGATGCTTCTGTTCCACAGCTTTCCACTCACCTTCATTATTACGCAGCATCTGCTCGCAGTGCGACGAGCCCATCACGATGGCATAGTCATCAGCGAGTCTGGCATTCTCCCCAGCCGACTGGTGCTCACCGTCGCCTGCATTGAATGCCTGCGTTCCTGGATGCATGGCGGGCCAGAGATAGTTGGCCTTCAGGCGCAACAGCAACTCAAAGACTTGCTTGTAGGTCTCTGGGCCCACCTTGCCGTGTTTCTGCTCTGCCCATCGTGCCCAGCCACCGAAACGCTCGTCATTGATGAAGATGCCTCGATATTGCACTGAAGGCTCCCCCTGAACGAATGTGCCAGGCTCTACATATATTGCTTTTTTGTGTTGAGGGGTCACGTCAGCCCACCAGTACCAGGGCGACACCCCGATAGCCTCGCTCAATGTCGTCAGGCCGAAAGCCGTTCCTCGCCGGTCGCTGCCTGCAATGACAAGAAGTTGCCCTTGTCCTGGACGACTGAGGGTGGCGACGATATACGATTCCCATTTGCCTTTGATGGCTGCCACATCGATAGCCTTCTGTCTGACCAACTCATCGATGATGCGGCTGTGGCCTACAGTGCCGGCAACAACTGTTGCTCCATGAGGTAGCTTCTTGAGAGACGTCGCCGATGCTAAAGTGGAACGGGCTGTCGTAACCCGTTCCACATCGTCTGCCAGCATCTGGGCGGCAATGGTCACCACTTTATAATCACCCGCATCGGTGCAAATCGTGGCCTCACCTAACGGGAACCAATCGGTATGGGCCTTTTCTGAAACTTTGGGAAAGTCTGCCACACTGTTACCACATATCGGCAGCATCACGAACAGACTGCAAAATAAACAGATTGCTTTCGAAATCATCGCTTGTCAGAATGTTACAGTTTCATCTGGCCCATCACTCGAGGACCATGCGTATTATGCTTTATTAAACTTCTCTTTCCCCTGTTTGCAGCGTGGACAACGCCAGTCGTCTGGCAGGTCTTCGAAAGCCACACCGTCGTGTTCGGCTGGATCATACAGATAGCCACAGATGGAGCAAACATACCTGCCGGAGTCTTCCTTCTGGGAGAAATCTATCTCTGCCAATACCGTCGGCACGGGATTGTCGAGATCCATCACACGCTTGGCCTCCAGGTTCTCATAGCCTTGTGGCGTATGGGTGCCGCAATAAACGGTAGGTTGATGGCGAATGAACTCACGCACACGGTCCATCGTCTCGCGGGCTGCTGCCAGATTATCGAAGACCACTGAGAGCTTGTTCTCATACAGGGCCTCGTCAACGTAGGTGATGTCTCCTTGGAACATATAGAATAATCCCTCGTTCTCTGCGATGATAAGACTGTTACCGTTAGTATGTCCCTTAGCCTTGATATAATAAACACCGTCGGCAATCTTCTGACTTTCCGGGAAGTTGTAATAGGCACCGTCAGTAAACTCTACTGGCACTATGTTTGGAATATCCTTGAGTTCGTCTGCTCCAATCTCTTCTGCATTCACAAAAATCTGGGCATTGGGGAAGGAACGCAGTTCTCCTGAGTGGTCACCATGCTTGTGGGTCAGCAGTATCTTTGTCACCTGCTCTGGCCGGTATCCCAATGCTGCCAAAGCATCCATATATTCGCAGATACTCTTACCGATATAGATGGGCGCCGTCTCCTCCGGTGTACCATCGGGGAAGCCTGCAGGCAGGCCGGTGTCAACCAGTATCACCTCATTGCCTGTATCAATGAGATAGTTCTGCAGACTGCCGCGATAGCGGATGTTCTTGTCAAACTTCCCGGCTCCTTCTTCGCCACCAAATGCGAATGGCTGAGAATAGAATCCGTCTTTTCTGAATTTTACTGCTTTTATTTCCATAGTCTTTACTTATTTTATAAAATGATTGTAGGCTCTAAGCGTTTGCTGGCTAACCTTTTGGCAAAGTCACGGTTGACAGCATTGATTATTCCGCTGGTGACTGTGATGGCCTTTCGCGGACAACGATTAACACAGCGATAGCAAGCTACGCAACGTGAGAGATCAAATTGGCGGGAATCGAGGTCAATGGCTTCGGTAGGACAATTCTTTTCACAAGTGTGGCATTGTATACAACGATCGGCATCTATTTCCTTTTTCTTCATAAAAGGCGGTAATTCATAGTCGCTGCCAAGCATGAACAGACGGGAAAAGACCACGGTATTATAAAGAAGGGATGACGACCATCCTGTGCTGATAGGACTGTGAAGAGTAAAGTCACTACGTTCTGCCTTTGCAGCAATGTCACGCCCGAATTGTGATGCAATAGCAGCATCTTGTTGGTCGGGACGCCCCGTAGCCATCTCACTATTGCCAGAATGCTGTCCGATAAATGCGCCAAGACTTATGACTCTGAACCCTTGGCGCGTTGCACGTTTCTGCAGCTGACGAAGCGTAACACCATAATAGCCGCCACCAAACAGAGCCACACCAACAAACAATGCTCCATTGCCTTGCAAAGAAGCAAAAATCTCCTTGTTTGGCGCAAATAGCAAAGCGCCTGTGCTGGTGCCATATAGTACGACATCGTCTGAGCAGAACTCATGTTTCCGCCTGCGCTCTTCTGGTTTTGACATATCTATGTGTTCTACTGCCGTACAGCCCATACCTTGAGCAATAAGGTTAAGCGTCTTGAGTGTCGTACCACACGGACTGAAATAAACGAGTATGACTTTCTGCTGATGTGACACCTTTTCTTTTTATAGTTTGTCTGAGTTTGTTTTAAAATGTAACAGATTCCACCAGTTCCATCATCTTGAAGAAGTCGGCCTTGGCATCTTTCAGATAGTACATCACGCCATTCTCACCATTTTCGCCAAGAGCGGGTTTCAGCACGGGCATCTTATCTACCAATGCCTTGCCCACTTCTGGGCGGTTGTCCTCTATGAGTTTGCACTCAATGCGGAGTGTCTGACCCTTGAAGGCGCAAATCTCTGCCTTTTGGTTCTGGGCAATCTGACGGGTTGCGTTGGTCTTACCAAAGGCCATGATATAGATCTTGTCCTCAAAATAAAGCATGGCTCCATAAGGACGTACACGGGGCTGATCGCCTTCTACTGTTGCGAGATAAAACGTTCCTGCTTTCTCCAGGAAGTCGAATACTTTCTTTGTTGATTCCATTGTTTAATTGTTTTAAATTAGTAAAAAGGGAGGCTGGGCTTGGTATCTGTGTCATTGCACAGTCACACCGGCCTGACCTCCCAAAGAAGCAAAAATTAATATGCGTCGTAGTGCAAATGCACCTATCGATGCCGTGAAATAATCAAGCGGGCTGCCACTTGCAGCGGACGGGCGACACGATGGCACCTTCCTTCTTCAACTCAGCAAAAGCCTTGTCCACTTCCTTGCGGTCGGCACCCAGTGCCTTCGTCACATCACCAGCCGAGACGGGCTTGCCTGCCTCACGCATAGCCTGTAATACCTTTTCTTTCATATAAATAACTAGTAGTTTGTTTGTTAATTACATCATTGCCGTGAGGAAATTCTCGTAGCCCAGCTTCTCGATGTAGTTCAGGTACTGTGCTTCCCATGCCATGTGGTCCTTCTCGCCGTCAATCCACTTCTGGATGAGCTTCTGCGTAGGATAATCGTCGGCGAAAGCTGCTGCCAAATCGCTCAGTTGCTTAATGGCGGTGGGTTCGTAGTCTGTCTCAATCTGCTGCTTGGGGTCATCGTAGAATGGGTACTCGATGGTCTTCATAGCCTCCTGCAAATCAGCGGGCTTGCATCCCAACTCCACCAGGCGGTTCAGTACTTCCTCAGCCTCGTCCCATTCCTCTTCGGCCTCTTCCTTCCATTTATCGGCCAACTTATTCCAACCCTGCAGATGGCAATAGGCCGAGAATGCGAAATGTTGTTTACTGTTGCCAAACCATACAGCGCCTAATTGGGCAAACTGTTTCAATGCTTCTTCTTTTGTCATAATTTTGATTTGTTATGTGAATATTAATGTTGTCAAGGTGCAAAGTTACACATATTTACTCATTCTATTGTAAACCTAAACGGAATAAAAATTGATTGAAACGGAAATAACTCGAATTTTCTTCGTATATTTGCACCCTGAAACCATTATTTATTGCAATATGTTCAGATTAGAAGCCACCTGGATGTGGCAATACGGCCACGACACCATCCCTGACTGGGACGGGAAACTGCTGATTATCGATACCGATGCGCACAACTCCCTGGTAGAAACCAATGCGCTACCGGGAACCGTTGCCGCCTACGGCTACACCATCGTGCTGCAGGGGTGGATCACGATGCTATACAATGGTCGCGAGGTTCACTACACCAAGGATGACCTTATTATTTATACCCCAGGGATGGTGGTAAGCGTTAGTGATATCTCTGGTGACTATCGCGGCATCTGCCTTGTCGCCGACAAGGACTTTGCCTTCGAGTCGCCGACGATGCGTGATGCCATCCGTGCCGCCTACCTGCCTGTGGTGGAGCTGAGAGAACCGCGCTTGACTCTTGCGGAAGAAGATAACCTTCACCTCATGGAACTGATGGGCATCATCCGTCGCTACCTCCTCTCGGCTGACCATCCCTTCCGTAGCGAGTGCCTTCGCACCACATACGGTCTCTTTCTGCTTGAACTGAACGCCATCCAGGAGCGCACCATCCGCGACCGCCGGTTCCCTAAGCGCATCGAGGAACTGTTCTTCGATTTCCTTCGTCTTGTACCCATCCACTTCGCCGAGCATCACGACGTCGCCTTCTATGCCTCACAGCTCTGCATCACGCCGCGCTATCTCTCACAGATTGTCCGAGAGGTCTCAGGCCGCACCGTCATCAACTACATCAACCAGATGCTTCTGATGGAGGCCTCCTACCTGTTGCAGCAGACCTCACTCCCCATCGTCCAGATAGCCGACCGCCTGCATTTTTCAGAGACAGCCTCATTCACCCGTTTCTTTACAAGGATGAAGGGCATGACCCCGCGGGAGTTCAGAAGAGGGAAATAACCAATTATGTAGAAAGATGAACAAAATCATTCACTGCCAGCTACGAGGCTCGGCGGTTTGGAGTACATTCTGCCCAGTCCATTCAGGTGGCCAAGCGTCTGTGTCCGCAACTGATTATCGTGGAGCCGCATTTCCAGAAGTATAAGGCGGTGTCGGCACAGTTGCACGAGATATTCCACGACTATACTGACATGAGAAACATGTCACTGAGCCGACTGACTCAGGAGTTCGCAAGATGGGGCAGGTGTTCTATGACTTTTCGCGAGGTATCGACAACCGGCCTGTTATCAGGATTTTCATCAAATCACCCGTAGCATCACTGTTGACCATGTGCTTCGAACCAAAGACGAGATCCTGCCATTGGCCAAACAGCTGATGCAGCAAGTGGAGTTTCATTCTCACCCCATCCGTCTGTTGGGTTTAGGTGTGTCAAATCCAGGAAGTCCCTCGTCAAACGGGGCACTGGCCTCCAGCCAGGGAGCATGGTGTGAGTTGGAACTGGAATTTGAGCCCTGGCCCGACTCGTCCGAGTAGGCCTTGGGTTGAACTCTACTGAATGACATCTCCGCCTAAAGCCTTATACAATTGTATGGTAGAGTCCAAGAATCCATAATGACGACTCAGTAGGGATAGACGCGCCTCAAGTAATTCTTGGCGGGCCAGAAGCACTTGCAGATAGTTGACCTCACTGTCGTAGCGCATCCGTTTCTCTGTTGCATCTAGCACATCCGTTAGTTTCTCCACCTGCTGTGAGATTTGTTTGATGGCTCGCTGGGTGTATTGGCGGGTAGCCAAGGCATCGTTAACCTCTTGTCCTGCTTTGAGGATGGCCTGACGGAAGGCAATCTTAGCCTCTTCTTGTTCGGCTTGCCTTTGGCAAAAACGGGCTGTGTGAGCGAACCTAATGCCCTCATAAGCAGACCTGCTGGAGAAACCACTTCATCAAGATCATTAGTCCATCCGATGATGCCTGAGAGATTCAATGAGGGGTAAAAGGCTGCCCGTGCGTTGTTGGTGAGATAGAAGGCTTTCTTGAGAGCTGCCTCTGCCTGACGGATATCAGGACGCGTGGCAAGTGCCTGAATATTCACTTGAGTTATCAGAGGCATCTGTTCGCAGGATGTCAGGAAGTCGCCCCTCTCGATATGACCGCTATAACGCCCTAATAAGGCACAGAGCGCATTTTCTATGAGGACGACATTGACCGCATGATGAAGATTGCCTCCATCAAACCAGCTGTGTTGCAGAACGAGACACATCCCTACCATCAGAGCCGTAGCGTGAAGGCTCACATTGCCAAGATGGGCACTATCCTCGAAGCTTGGTTCCCGCTGGGTGGTCGCGGAACGGGTATTAAGACCCTCTCTGAGCATGAGGTCATCACCAGCATCGCCCAGGCTCACAACAAGTCTGCCTATCAGATTTTGCTCCGTTGGCATCTGCAATGCGGTACCATCGCGATTCCAGGTTCTTCCAACGCTGCCCATA
>JAEEPF010000293.1 GCA_016284635.1 Prevotella sp. | reverse complement strand
CACAGAAGACTACCCGGAGATAGGGGCATTTGTGACGAAGTTGAGTGAAGGCATCGTCCAGATGATTGATGCCAATGGCGGTTACGATACCATCCGTTCGGTGGGTATCAGCGCACCGAGTTCAAACTATAAGCAGGGCTGTATCGTGAACTCTCCCAATTTCCCGTGGAAAGGTGTCATTCCCCTGTCTGCATTGTTGCGCGACAGGCTGGGACTGGCTGTGGCCGTAGCTAACAACTCGCATGTGGTGGCTCTTAGTGAGCATGCTTTCGGTTGTGCTCGTGGCATGAAGGACTTTATCGTGATCACCCTCGGTTCGGGCTTGGGCAGTTGCCTCTTCTCCGACGGCACCGTGAAGTTGGGTTCTGACGGTTATGCCGGTGAGATAGGACATACCTGCGTGCATCACGACGGTCGTCAGTGTGGTTGTGGAAACAAAGGCTGTCTGGAGGCCTATACAGCCGCGAAAGGTATCGTCCGAACTGCCCGTGAGATCATGACAGAGTCGGGTGAGCCTACGAAACTGCGTCGTGTGCCGAAATTGTCGCCGAGAGTGATTGCAGAGCTGTGCGACGAGGGTGATGCGATGGCCATTGAGACGTTCCGCCGGACGGGTGAGGCTCTTGGAATTGGTCTTGCCAACTATGCCTCCGTCATCGATCCTGAGGCCATCATCTTCACTGGTGGTATCATCGGGGCCGGCAAGTGGCTGATGGAACCTGCCAAGAAAGCTTTCGAGGAACATGTGTTCCATAATATCAAAGGTAAGGTGAAATTCTTGACCTCTGAATTGGATGAAGGTGAACGTAATATCCTCGGAGCGAGTGTGTTGGCCTGGGATGTGAAGGAGTATTCTTTGTTCGTGTAATGAGGGATGTGTAATGTTGAATGAGTAAAGCATAACTATATGGAAGAAGTTGATCAGATCAAAACGCGAGTCATTGGTGTTGATATCCGTGAAGTAAAGACCACCTATGCTCTGGTGGATATCCGTGGAGAGATTATCTCGATGGACTATTTTATGACGATGGACTATCCTGATGTGTCGGATTATGTCACTGCCCTGAGTGAGAAGATCATCACGCTCGTCGAGGAGAATGGTGGCTATGAGAAGGTACGCTCCGTAGGTTTGAGCGCGCCCAGCGGCAACTTCAGGACAGGCTGTATCGAGAATGCCGCCAATATGCCGTGGAAGGGTGTCATTCCCTTGGCTGCCATGTTGCGCGACCGTCTCGGACTGGCAGTGGCGCTGGCAAACGACGCACATGTTACGGCCTTGGGTGAGAAGGCTTTCGGCAGTGCCCACGGTTTGAAGGACTTCGTGGTGGTGTCTATCAGTCACGGCGGTCTCGGCAGCTGTATCTTCATGGACGGAAATCCTCACCTGGGCGTGAATGGCTTTGCCGGAGAAGTGGGACACTCCTGTGTGGTGGTCGATGGTCGCGAGTGTGGCTGTGGGCGCAAGGGTTGTCTGGAGACCTACTGTTCTGATAAGGGACTTATGAAGACCGTAGAAGAATTGCTGGCAGAGGGTATGCCCTCGGCCTTGAAGGGAATGAAGAATATCAGTATCCAGACGGTTACCTATTATTGCGATCAAGGCGACCAGGTGGCCATTGAGGCCTTGCGGCGCGTGGGATTCATGCTTGGACTAGGTCTGGCCAACTATGCCTCAGTCCTGAATCCTGAGGCCATCATCCTGACGGGTGATATGATGCTGGCGGGTAAGTGGCTGCTGAAGCCCATGCGGAAGTCGTTCGAGGAACATGTCTTCCATAATATCCAGGGTGAGACACGACTGCTGGTTTCTATTCTGAAGGAAGGTGAGCGCGATGTGCTGGGTGCCAGTGCCCTCGCCTGGGACGTGAAGGAGTATTCCCTGTTTAAGTAGATTTGGATTAGAAGAATATATAAAATAAGAACAATATATTAACTAAACGTTATGATTGAACAGAACATCAAGTCGAAAGTGGTTGGCGTTGATATCAGTAACGAGCTGACCACCTATGCTATTGTAGATGTTAGAGGTAATATACTGGCGGAAGACTCCTTCCCCACGATCGATTATCCTGACGTGAACAATTTCGTATCCGTACTCAGCGAGAAGATTGTCATGCTGGTGGAGAACAATGGTGGCTACGAGAATATCCGCTCCATCGGTCTGAGCAGTCCCAGTGCCAGCTCTGTATCAGGGTGTATCGAGAATGCGGCAAATCTGCCTTGGAAGGGGATAGTCCCCATGGCAGCCATGCTCCG
>JAEEPF010000292.1 GCA_016284635.1 Prevotella sp. | reverse complement strand
TCTACTTTGCCTCTACTTGCCCACTGCTGTTCCTCTACTGCTCATCTGCTGCTCATCTGCAAACAGGAAGAAGGCGTAGTGTTGTCCTTAAGTGACGTCATAACTCAAAAATGCCATTAGGCGGAAAAATTGTTCCCATACTGGGAATATGGTGTTCCCATACTGGGAACGTGGTATTCCCACTTTGGGAATATATTGTGAGCCTATGGCTTTCTGATTGTCGAGATAAGTTAGCTTGGTAGAGGCAAGGTAGAAGGAAAGTAGATGATTAGTAGAGGAAAAGTAGAAGGAAATAGTTAAGGAAAGATTTGCTTAAAACCTTTAAAATCAGTGCTTTTGGAGAGAATAGTACGACGATTTAGTAGAGGTAGAAATGAAAAATTAAATTTGTCCGGCTTCGACCATGAGGACGACGCGCTCGGTGAGGCGGTCTACACCCTTGGCGTCGTATTCCTTCTTCAGCGAGGCACCGAAACCCCAGGCGAACACCTGCCAGAAGCCTGCACGCAGAGGACCCATAAAGGCTCTGATCATATCGTAGCCCGTGGAGTGACATTCGCGGTCGATGAGTTTGATGAGCAGTTTGCCCTGCGAATAGGTGAGTTTCTTCATCTTCGGCTTATAGGTGCGGAAGATGTCGTCCTCCACGCGCTTGATGTGCTCCTCCTTCGCCTTGTTGTTGGGCAGCGTCTCCAAGTATTCCGTGGTTTCGATGAGTATCTGGCGGGCCTCCTTGGCGAGGGGCAGCACCTTCTTCACGTTCTTCACCAGACGCATATACGACTCGGCCTGTTTCTTGTTCTTGAACGTCAGCTGGGGATACACGTACACGTTGTTCATCTCCATATACTGGATGCTGTCGCCCTCGTGCAACACCTTGCCCACCTTTACTGTTGGCACAAACGTAGGCGAGTCCATCTCCGCCAGCACCTGCTCAGCGGTCAGCCTCTGTTCCTCCTGTGCCAGCACCTGCTGACATAGCGCCACAGCCAATATCATCGTCACGAGACTACGCATATCGGCTGCAAAGGTACAAAAAACAGCCTACGGATAGTACGGATTTTACGAATTTTATACCTAATAAATCAAAAAATCTGTATAATCCGTATAATCTGTAGGAAAAAATGACTATCTTTGCAGCGTTAAACTTAAAGACGAAGGATTATGAGGACACAAATCGGAGTTTTGTGGAAGAGCAGGCTGCTGTTGCTACTTGCCGCTTTTCACTTGTCGCTTTTCACTTCTACAGCCCAGACAAGGCCGTGGGAACAGTATCTGAACGAGGTGATGACACAGGAGGATATGGCGTCATCGACGTGGGAACAGACGTATGACCTGCTCTGCGATCTGGAAGACCACCCCTTGGACATTAACCAGGTGACACGCGAACAACTCGAGGAACTGCCTTTTCTCTCTGCCCAACAGATTGAGGGCATCATGGAGTACCTGTGGCGATACGGACGGATGGAGTCGCTCAGTGAACTGCAGATGATCCGTTCCCTCGACTATGCACAGCGACGCCTGCTCACCTTTTTCGTCTATGTGGGCGAAGAACCGCCTGCCGCTCTGCCAACACTCAAGGACATCGCAAAATATGGCCAGAACGAATTGATGGCCTATGCGCGCGTACCTTTTTACAATCGTAAGGGCGACATCGACGGCTATCTGGGACTGAAGTATCGCCACTGGCTGCGGTATCAGTTCACATACGGCGATCAGGTGAAACTGGGCTTGGTCGCCTCACAGGATGCAGGAGAACCCTTCTTCGCCAATCAGAACAAATGGGGCTACGACTACTATTCCTTTTATCTCCAACTGCGGAACTTCCGTCGTCTAGAATCTCTCGTCTTAGGCAACTACCGTGTGTCGATGGGCATGGGACTGGTGATGAACAACAGTTTCAGTTTGGGAAAGATGGCGATGCTGCAGAACCTGGGACGATCCTCCTACACCCTCCGAGCCCACTCCTCCCGTTCTTCGGGTTCTCTTTTAGGGGCTGCAGCGACCATCGACATGGGCCGACACGTCAAACTGACGGCCTTCGCCTCCTGTAATCCTGCCGATGCCACACTGAACAAGGATGGCACGGTGTCTGCGATCCTCGATACGGACTACCACCGTACAGAGACGGAGATGAACAAGAAACACAACCTCCATCCCTTCAAGACGGGTGGCTGTCTGCGCTATGACGCCCACGGCTTCCGTTTGGGTATGAACGCCCTCTACACCCACCTCGACAGAACGCTGAAGCCCAACACCTCTACGC
>JAEEPF010000108.1 GCA_016284635.1 Prevotella sp. | reverse complement strand
AACCTCACCATCAACGGCTCCTTGAATATGGAGACGCTCTACAACCACGTGCCTTTCCTGAAGGCTGCGAACGACCGTTTCAAGAAATCCGGCAACACCTCGAAGAATACCAAGAACCAGCGCAACAGTCGCAATGCGTCCAAGAAGGATTCTTCCGATCCTAAGAACCCTAAAGATCCTAAGAACTCTAAAGCCCCTAAGGATCCCAAGTCCGAAAAGCCTTCCTCAGACGAGAAGGCCCTCGCGAAGGTGAAGCAAAGCTACCAGCGTGAGATCACCCTCAAGCCTGACACCACCACCATCGTCGCCCACAACAAGAACTCCAAGCGCCTCATCGTCACGGCCCGCACGAAGGAGGGCAAGCCCTACGAGGTGAAATATAAGGTGATCGACCAGAACAAGATCCTCATCAAAAATCTCGATACCGCCCAGATCATGATCAGCGTCGTGCCCAAGGAGCCGCTCGAGAACCAGTGGTGGTATAAGCCTGCCCAGACGGCAGCCCGTCTGCTGATGATGGTGCGCAGCATCAACATCAGTTTCCGCAACCAGTACACGATGAACCTACCGGGCTTCATCCCCAATATCGGAGATGCCTTCGGCCAGCGTACGGGCAGCGTTCTTGCCCCGGGTCTTGACTTCGCCTTCGGATTCATCGGCGACAGTTACATCAACAAGGCCCTCGACAACGACTGGTTGCTCAGGGACGATGCCGTCGCCACCACCTCGGCTACTGTCAACGACAACAATGACCTGCAGGTGCGCGCTGTACTGGAGCCGGTCCGCGACCTGAAGATCGACCTCAATGCCTCCCGTACCGACAACCGTGCCCGCAGCATCCACTTTATGTATGAAGGGATGCCCACCACCCATAGCGGTACGTTCAACATGACCACCATCTCGCTCAGTGGCTCGCTGGCCGGTATGGGTGATGCCTCCAACGGCTATCAGTCTGACGCCTTCGACCATTTCCGTGAACTCATCCCCGAGTTCCAGCAGCGTGTGCAAGAGCAGTACAAGGATGCGCCAGGCACCTTCTCCGACGTCAACCCCTATGGCGCTGATGTCCTCGTGCCGGCCTTCCTTTCGGCCTATACCGTAGGCGCTGGCAACTCGCTCGACATCTTCCCCGCTATCAGCCGTATGCTGCCCAACTGGACCGTTCGCTACTCAGGACTCTCGAAACTGCCCTGGATCCGCGACCATCTGAAGAGCATCAACATCAACCACGCCTATAAGTCCGTCTATGCCGTCGGCAGTTATGCCTCCTACAGCACGTGGCAGGAATATATGAACGGCCTGGGATTCATTGTCAACACGACCACGAATGCCTTGCAGCCTTCGTCGATGTATAATGTGTCGACCGTCAGCATCAACGAGTCGTTCTCCCCGTTGCTCGGTATCGACGCCACGTTGCAGAACAACCTCACGGCGAAGATCGAATACCGCACCACCCGTGTGATGAACCTCTCGATGACGAGTGTCCAGCTCAACGAGGCGCTCAGCCGCGACTGGGTCGTGGGCCTCGGCTATAAGATCCAGGACTTCAACATCTTCGGCAACAAGATGAACCGTAAGATCGGCAAGGCCCAGAGCGGCAAGAAGAATCAGAAGGATCAGAAAGAACAGACCACTCAGACCGCTCGGACCTCCAAGTCTGGCGTGAACCACGACCTGAACCTGCGCCTCGACATCTCCCTCCGCAGTCAGGCCTCCATCACCCGTGACATCGCCACCGGCACCTCCAATGCCTCCAGTGGCAACAGCGCCTTCAAGCTCTCCTTCATGGCCGACTACACCCTCTCGCGCCTCCTCACCCTCACGGCCTACTTCGACTCCCAGACCAACACCCCGTTGCTCTCCTCGTCAAGCTATCCCACCACCACCCACGACTTCGGCCTCTCCCTCAAGTTCTCCCTGACGCGATAGTAAACAGCTTTATAATTAAAGTTTGCTCTTTTCCGAGAGCCGTGGACTGGGAATTTTCATAAAAAATGCTAAATAGTACATCTTTTTCCATTTTATGATTTCCATTTTATGGAAAAATAGTATCTTTGCTGCAAGAAATATGACGGCATATGGCAAAGGATAAAGTAAAGATTGATAATCCCTTCGTAACTACAGGTTATGCAGGAGCAGATTATTTTTGTGATAGGGAGAAAGAGACTCAGGACATAACCCGTTTTTTGACCAATGGTAACAATGTTGCCCTGATTTCACCTCGCAGATATGGTAAGAGCGATTTGCTGAGACATTGTTTTTCACAGAAGATCATATCTGACAATTACTATACGTTTATCGTCGACATCTATTCCACCAAGACTGTTGCTGAGATGGTTGCAAAACTTGGTAGCGCCATTCTTGAAACCTTGAAACCAAAGGGAAAGAAAACGTGGGAGAAGTTTCTTGCGATTCTTTCGTCGGTACGTTCCGGCATATCTTTCGATATCAACGGACAGCCGTCTTGGACGATGAGTGTTGGTGATATTCATTCCCCGACAGCAACGCTTGATGAAATATTCACCTATCTGAAGAGCGCAGATCGCCCTTGTCTGGTGGCAATCGACGAATTTCAGCAGATAACAAAGTACGGTGATCCGAACATCGAAGCAGAACTTCGCACCCATGTGCAATATTGCAGTAATGCCCATTTCGTGTTTTCTGGTTCCAGAAGGCAGCTGATGGGTGCTATATTCACTTCGCCTGCACGACCATTCTATCAGAGTGTCACACTTTATCATCTGAATCGTCTGCCATTAGAGCGGTATTCGGATTTCTGCATCTCTCATTTCAAGAAACGTGGTAAGAACTTGGATGATGCTGTCGTCAGTAGCTTGTACAATCAGTTCGACGGTGTTACCTATTATATGCAGCGAGTCATGAATGAATTGTTCAGCAGGACAGAGGTTGGCTCCTTATGCACAGTGGAAGACGTCAAAATTGCCGTTGATGAGATTATTGCCGTTTCATCTACTATCTATGAAGATCTGATGTACCAGTTGCCCGAGAAGCAGAGCCGTGTACTGATTGCTGTGGCCAAGGACGGAATTGCGGAAAACGTGACAAGTGGCAACTTCACAAAGCGCCATGGCTTAGCATCACCCAACTCCGTCAAATCGGCCATCCCAGCATTGATCGACAAAGGATTGCTTACTCAGGACAAAGGAGTGTATAAAGTCTATGACTTGTTCTTTGCCATCTGGTTGGTCAAGAATTTCTAAACTTGTTTTTCTGTGTTGCATCCAATGAAGCGGCGCCGCCGGCTGCTCCGGCTGCGCGACAAGGTGGTTGCCGAAGAGACAGAGAAATACGAAGAATTGAAGAACGAACTGAAACGAAAGGGTATTTTATGAACACTCAACTCACGCCTTACCTCTATGCTGTGAGAAGTGAAAAGTGTAAAATTCGCTACCGCAATGAAGAAAGAAGCAGATTAGCAGAAAATATATCTTCGTAGCGTGGATAGTTTTGTTCGCGGGCGATGAACATAAGTTCACGGCGCATAAACATAAGTTCGCGGACGGCGAACATAAGTTTACGGTGCATGAACATAAAAGCGGATGCCTTCCGTCTGATCTCCAACTAATCTCCAACTAATCTCCAATTGAACTCCAATTAAACTCCAACTAAACTCTAATTGAACTCCAATTGAGTACTAAAAGACCTCGGTCGCCATGGGTTGGACATCACCCCTAGTTGTTAAAGATTGTGACTTTTTTTGGAAAAGTGTTGGCTTATTGCGGAGAAATGATTTATTTTGTCAGCTAATAGGTAACTACTCACACCTATAGGGGGCTGAGTAGTTACGACTAATAACGCTAATGTTAATTATGTGAAAAAATACATCAATATTTGCGGTAATTCGTTTTTTTTATTAATTTTGCAATTGCTTTGTAATATCTGATTAAGAAGCACGTACACGACGTGCCCATCATCATCTACGACGCTAAAACGGAATAATATCTAACATTAATAAATTAACAAAGAAGGTTATGAAAACTAAAATTGAAGAGATCGACGGCAAATTCGTTGCCACGTTAGAAGGAGAAATGGACACCGCAGCAGCTGTTGAGGCTGAAGAAGTATTGAAACCCCTCTATCAGAGCAACGGTAAGGACGTCATCATCGACTGCACGAACCTGGAGTATATCGCCTCCAGCGGCCTGCGTATCCTGCTGAGCATCCTGAAAGGCGCCAAGTCAACAGGCAGCAAGGTGATTATGCGCGGTGTGAACGACGACATCAAGAACGTCTTTAAGCTGACAGGATTCATCAGTATCTTCGAGTTCGAATAAGATGTAGCAGCCTATGAGATGCTATTGCATGATGCTGCTATTGCTGGCATTTGCGACAGGAGTCAGGAGTCAGGAGACGGCGAAAGTTAATCAGTTGAGCGTGGGGCTGGACTTCATGACTCACGGTGAAGCCTGCGGTGGCGGTATGCCGAAAACTGACGCGAAGGATATTGAGGTGGAAGACAAGTCGCGTTTCCTTTTAGGACGTACACGCCTCATCGCGGACTACCAGCGGCGTGGACTGCAGGTGCACGCTATCATCCAGAACAAGGCGGTATGGGGCGCGAGCGGCAATCAGGCTCTCAATCTTTATGAGGGCTGGGCAAAGATCACCGCCAAGAACGGTCTCTTTGGTCAGTTGGGCCGTGTGGCGCTGTCATACGATGACGAGCGCATTATTGGTCCTAACGACTTTGCAGTGGCTTCCAAGACTCACGACGTGGCTCGGTTGGGCTATGAAGGTCATGGTCACAAGGCACATGTCATATTGGCTTATAACCAGAATAGCGGGAATGTGTATAACGGCACCTATTATGTTGACGGTGCACAGCCTTACAAGACTATGCAGACCGTGTGGTATCATTACGACGTGCCCAAATTCCCGTTGGGTGTCTCGCTGCTCTTTATGAACATGGGCTTGCAGGCAGGAACGAACAACACCAAGGAATGGGATTACAAAACTAATTCGGCCCGTACTGTATATCAGCAGATGTATGGTGGATACGTGAACTACCACTCTGATCTCCTGAAGGTTGAAGGCTCGTACTATCGGCAGGCAGGAAAGACGGTATCAAAAAAAACGGATGCGGCTAAAATCGATGCCTGGATGGCCAGTGTGAAAGCGACGGTTTCTCCTACTGACAAATATGGTTTTACAGTGGGCTACGATTATCTGAGCGGTGACGACTATGTGCCAGACCTTTACGGGGGTATGTTTGGCATGCCGCTGCATGATGTAATCCGTGGTTTCACTCCACTTTATGGTTCGAATAAGAAGTTCTATGGCATCATGGACTATTTCTATGAGAGTGCCTATACGCACGGCTTCACCCCCGGTTTGCAGAATGTCTTTATCGGCCCCTACTATAAAAGTAAAATTGTAAAAAAGTCAAAAGGTAAAACCTACGGCGAGTTCGCTTGTCGCGCTATGTATCACTATATGGCTGTGGCAACTCAGGTTGGCAAACTCGACAAGACTCTGGGTCATTGCATCGACTTTCAGGCCAGTTATCAGTTCACAAAGGACATCGCTCTCTCGGCTGGCTATACGCAGATGATGGGAACAGAGACGATGGAGCGTCTGAAACAAGATGACAGCAGCTTACAGGCACGCTGGGGCTGGTTCTCGCTGGTCATCTCGCCTAGCCTGTTCACCACGAAGTGGTAATTTAAGGAGACAGGAGTCAGGAGACAGGAGACAGGAGTCAGGAGACAGGAGAGAAGGAGTAAGGAGAGAAGGAGTAAGGAGAGAAGGAGATATGAATAAAGAAGAGAAGAAAGGTTTCAATAAGGAGTTTTGGGTGTTCCTGTGGTCTTCGATACTCATTGCGCTGTCGGCGTGTCTGGGTAATGTGGTAGACTCTATCATCGTGGGCAATCTGATCGGAGAGGACGGTGTGAGTGCCATCAACCTCTCGAAGCCCGTCATACAGTTCATGTTTACCGTTAGCATGCTGCTCTCTACAGGGGCAGGTATGCTCGTGGGCATGGAATTAGGCAAGAAGGACTATTCGCGGGCTTCCTATATCTATACCCTTTCTACCATAGGCTGTCTGGCCTTCGGACTGCTGCAGACGGTAGCCGGTGTTTTCTTCACCGATGACATCACGGGATGGCTTTGCTCCCACGAAGAGCTCTTTGGGGCTACGCGCGACTATCTCTTCCCGTTGATGATAGGTGCCCCAACCTATATGATGTCATGGGCCTTAGGCACGATGGTAGGCGTCGACGGCAGTCCGAAACTGGTATCGATCGCCATCCTCGTCGACAATGCCGTTAACCTCGGCTGCGATATCATCTTCATCCAATGTTTTGGATGGGGTATCGAAGGATCGTCCACAGCCACCGTTGTCGGACATATCGTTGGTATTGTGATCATGTGTTGGCATTTCCGTTACCCCAGTCATCACTTAAGCGTATTGTTGGGAGACGGGAAGGCCTGGACAACCCTCAAGAGCATGGTGTCGCAAGGAGCGCCCCTGGCACTTGCTTCCATCAGCCTTACTGCACTCCTCTTCTGCGCCAACAGCATCGTTCTGGACACCATGGGCCGGATAGGTATCTTTGCTTTCTCCGTCTGCATGAACATCCTTTACATCTACAATCTTTTCCTTTCCGGCACTTGTCGTACCGTCCAGTCGCTCGGTGCTATACAGGTGGGCAAAGGAGACGAGGAGAAGTTTCGTCTTGTCATCAGCAAGTCTTTCCATTTCATCACCATGGCCATGCTGATCACTTGCGTCTTTATCTGGATAGCGCCAGAGACGATCACGAAGTTCTTCGGTGCCCAAGATGACGCCATGATAGCCGAGGGTGTGCGCGCCTTGCGTATCTTTGCGCTTAGCTTCATCCCCTTCTGCTATATCTACACCATCATGGTGGTCTACAAACTATACGGTCATCACAATATGGCGCTGTTCATCTCGCTGGCCCTTTCGCTGACGGTGATCCCCGTCTTGTGGATCATGTCGCATGCAGCTCCCGACTATCTGTGGTACAGTTACCTCATCGCCTACGCCATCGAAGTCGCTCTCATCGTTTTGTTCCACAAGTTGAGCCACGCCAGGTTTGAGTTAAAGGTAAAACAATAAAAAGGTAAAAAAGGACTCGCTTTAGCGCTTTTACAAAGCGTAGCGACTAAAAGAAAAAGGTGAAAAGTGGGAAGTGAAAAATCAATTTGGAAAAGGCTAAGCGGAGTGGTCAGGAATAATCTGCCGCTGACCCTCATCATCGGGGCGGCGCTGCTGCTGGAACTGACATCGGGGGTGCTCTATTACTCGGCGCAGAATATTATCCACAGGACGGTGGAGAAACTGATTGAGCGCGAGATGAACGCCATCTATCTTTGTATCCGGAACAAACTGGCTAAGGTGGAGGTGACGGTGGATAACATGGCGTGGGTGGTGGCCGACGATCTGGAGGATCCGGACTGGATGTATTCGATCACCCAAAGGTTGGTGGAGAATAACCCTTCGATCCTGGGATGTATGGTAACCTTCGTGCCGGATTACTTCCCGCAGAAAGGACACTGGTTTGAACCGTATGCCGTGAGAAGGGCTGACGGAACCATTGAGACCATGCAGCTGGGCTCGGCAGAACATGACTATACGAAGATTGCTTTCTACACCGAGGCAATGGCCAAGAACGGCGGCAACTGGTGCGAGCCTTATTATGACAAAGACGGAGCACGGGCGATGGTGACCACCTATAGTGTGCCGGTGCACGACGACAAAGGTAAGACGGTGGGTGTCGTGGGTGCGGACATTGCCCTCGACTGGCTCGAGGAGGTGGTGGAAGAAGGAAAGTTCTACAAGAGCACCCAGCGTTATATCGTGACAGAGAAAGGACACCTACTGGCAGGTAAGGATAGTAAATTATTCCAAAGGGCGCTTCAACTGGTAAAGGCAGATGAAGATAAGGTGAGCTTAGAAACCATTATAGATGAGAAGGGTGATGAGCGTCATGTGTATTTCCATCCCGTCGGCGGTAATACAAACTGGATCCTAGTGAGCATCCAGAATGATAGGGAGGTGTTCAGCAAACTGGGAAAAATACGCGCAAACCTCTTGCTGCCTGTACTTGCAGGTCTGATACTGATTGGGTTTATCGTGTGGCGCACGTCACGCAACCTGGAGCGTCTGCGTAAGGTGAACGCCGAGAAGGATCGCATTGGCGGCGAACTGCGCGTGGCCAGTCAGATTCAGCAGAGTATGCTACCCCACAGCCTTATACAGCATGCCGATGTGGATATCTTCGGGTCGCTGGTACCTGCCCGTGAGGTGGGCGGAGACCTGTATGACTATTACATCCGCGACGAAAAACTGTTCTTCTGTATCGGTGACGTCAGCGGCAAGGGAGCCCCATCGGCGATGGTCATGGGTGTCATGCATTCCTTGTTCCGTGCCTTCTCGGCTCACGAAAATAATCCTGCCCGCATGATGCAAGCCATCAATGAGATTTCATGTCAGGGCAATGAGTCGAATATCTTCGTGACCATGTTTATCGGTGTGCTCGATTTGCCGACGGGTCGTTTGAGATATTGCGATGCCGGTCACGACGCGCCGATTGTTATTGAGGAGTCAGGAGACAGGAGTCAGGAGACAGGAGTCAGTAGTCAGGAGAGATTGGTTCATGTCCCGGTGGAGCCTCATTTGCCTGTCGGGGTGTTTGATGACGTGAAGTATGGTGTGCAGGAGATGCAGTTGGAGCCAGACTCTACGCTGTTCCTCTATACCGACGGACTGACAGAGGCGAAGGATTCCGGGCGCAAGCAGTTCGGTATGAATCGAGTGGAAGAGGTGCTTCGAGGCGATTGCCCGATTCAGCCGCGAGAGCTGATAGAGACCATCACTCGGCGAGTACATCAGTTTGTTGGTGATGCCGAGCAGAGCGACGACCTGACGATGCTGGCCATCCACTATACACCGAAGCATTTCGAGAGCAGACTGACGGAAACACTTCTGATCAAGAACGACGTACACGAAGTGTCGAAGTTCAGTGCGTTCATGAAGTCGGTGATGGAGAAAATGGGCGTTGAGACATCGCTTGCCCGTAAGCTCCGTCTGGCTGTCGAGGAGGCTGTGGTGAATGTGATCGACTACGCCTATCCTGCCGGACAAGAGGGTGACATCGAGGTACGCATGATGTTCGACGGCGAGACGCTGAAGACGGTCATCATCGACTCTGGCGTAGCCTTCGATCCGACCGCGAAGGAGAAAGCCGATACCTCGCTCTCAATCGAAGACCGTCAGATAGGTGGTCTGGGCATTCTGTTGGTCCGCGAACTGATGGACTCCATCAACTATGAGCGTGCAGAAGGGCAGAACTTCCTGACGCTGATTAAGAAACTGAAGTAACAAACTAAAAACGATATTACAATGAAGACATCTGCACCATTATCAAAAGTACAATACGGTCTCTATGTAGAGTGTGTCGCTCATCTGGGAGAGCCTTGTTATAACCTTCCTTATCTCTACGTGCTCGACGGCACGCTGGACGGAGACAAGCTTTGCCGGGCCATTGAGACCGCTGTGGCAGCACATCCCACGCTGTTCACGCGCATCGAACTGAATAACGAGGGCGATCCCCTTCAGACCATAGACGACAGCGAGACCTTTACGTTGAGCGTTGAGGAGGGGAGGTTGAAGGATTCAGGAGTCGGGAGTCAGGAGTCAGAAGGCGGCTGGACATTTAATGGTCAGCCACTCATCACGCCTTTCGACATTTACAAGGACCGTCTGTTCCATATCCGCCTGCTGAAGGATGCGGAACATTTCTACTTCTTCCTCGACATCCACCACATCATCGGCGACGGCACCACCCTGAAGGTGATGCTCAGCGACATAGATAAGGTATATGGTGGCGGTACACTGGAACCCGAGGCGATGACAATGGCAGAGGTGGCGACGGCTGAGGCAGAGCTGCGCAAGACGGCAGCCTTCGACGAAGGCAAGCAGTGGTATGCACAGAACTTCGATTGTGGCGACTGCTTCACCCAGCTGATGCCCGACCTTGAGGAGCCGGAGCACAGCGAGGCCAGTATGGTGCGGACGCTCGACGTGGAGATGTCCGAGGTGGACGCATTCTGTAAGGAGAAAGGCATCTTCAAGAGCAATTTCTTCACGACGGCCTACAGCTTCCTGCTGGCTAAATACAATAATGAACAGGAGTCGCTCTTCACCACCATCTACAACGGACGTTCCGACAAGCGCTTCCTGCATTCGGTGGGTATGACGGTGAAGACGCTGCCCGTCTATGCCAAATTTGACAATGAGACCAAGGTGCTTGACTATCTGAAGGCTGGTCAGGATCAGATGGGCGGTGTGCGCAAGCATGAGGCTTATGCCTTCAGCGATGCTGTGAACGATCTGGGCATCCAAAGCAACTCGATGTTCGCCTGGCACGGCATGATGTTTGCCGACGAGCAACTGTGCGGCAAGCCGATGAAGACCATCCGCCTCTGCAACAGCACGCTGGAGGCTTCGCTCTATCTGAAGGCGTTCATCCTCAACGGCAAGTATCAGGTGAAGGCAGAATACAATAGCAACGAGTATTCCGAGGAGATCATCCGTCAGTATCTGGAGAGCTATGAGGCTGTGATAAAAGGATTCCTCAGCAAGGAGTATCTGCGTGAGGTCGATATTACAACGGCCAGTCAGACGGAAGTGCTCGATAGCTTCAACCAGACCGATGTGGACTACGATGACACACAGACCATCGTCTCACTGTTCCGCCGTCAGGCCAAGGCGACACCCGACAACATCGCTGTGGTCTATAAGGACAAACGATTTACCTATAAAGATGTGGACGAGATCAGTGACCGCATCGCAGGCTTTGTGGCTGCCAAAGGGCTGGGTGCAGAGGATGTGGTATCTGTCTTGATACCTCGTTGCGAATGGATGGCCATCGCCTCGCTCGGTGTGCTGAAGGCAGGCTGTGCCTACCAGCCCCTCGATCCCACTTATCCCAAAGAGCGTCTGAACTTCATGATGCAGGATGCTAATGCCAAACTTTTGATAGCCGACGAGGAACTACGTCCTATTGTAGATGAATACAAAGGCGATGTGCTCTTGACGAAAGAACTATTGTCGCTGCCCGCTCTCACGGCGGAAGCAAACTCTCAACTCTCAACTCTCAACTCTCAACTCTCCCCCTCCAGCCTATTCATCCTGCTCTACACCTCCGGCTCTACGGGTGTACCCAAGGGCTGTCAGCTGATGCATAGCAATCTTGTCTGCTTCTGTCATTGGTATCAGACCTTCTATGACCTGAAGCCTGAGAACAAGGTGGCTGCTTACGCCAGCTATGGATTTGACGCCTGCATGATGGACATGTATCCAGCCCTGACCTGTGGCGCGACGGTGCATATCGTCCCTGAGGAGCTGCGCCTTGACCTGATTGCCCTCAATGACTATTTCGAGCAGAACCAGATCACCCACTCGTTCATGACGACGCAGGTGGGCTACCAGTTTGCCTCAAACATTGAGAACCACTCGCTGAAGTTCCTCTCCACCGGTGGTGAGAAACTGGCATCGCTGACACCGCCGAAAGATTTCCAGTTCTATAACGTGTATGGACCTACGGAGACAACCGTCCTGATTACCAGGTATCACGTCGACCAGAAGCTGAAGGACATCCCTATTGGCAAGGCGCTCGACAATGTCCATCTCTATGTGGTTGATCCGCAGGGGCATCGTCTGCCCGTGGGTGCTGCAGGTGAATTGTGGGTCAGCGGCCCGCAGGTGAGCCGGGGCTACCTGAACCGTCCTGAGAAGACGGCAGAGGTGTATATCGGCAATCCCTTTACAGATGATAAGAAGTACGCACGAGTCTATCGCTCTGGCGATATCGTGCGCTATCTCCCATCAGGTGATATCCAGTTTGTGGGTCGTCGCGACGGTCAGGTGAAGATTCGCGGATTCCGCATCGAGCTCAAAGAGGTGGAGGCTGTGATCCGTGAGTTCCCGGGTATCAAGGATGCCACCGTACAGGCCTTCGATGAGGAAGGGGGTAGTGGAGGTAAGTTCATTGCTGCCTATATCGTCAGTGATCAGCAGATCGACATCGAGGCCCTGAACAATTTCATTATGGATCAGAAGCCGCCTTACATGGTGCCCGCTGTGACGATGCAGATTGAGGCCATCCCCCTGAATCAGAACCAGAAGGTGAACAAGCGTGCCCTGCCGAAGCCAGAGAAGAAGGCTGCGGTGGTAGAGGAAAGCAATGTGCCCATGAACGTCCTCGAAGAGGAGCTGCATGAGATGATTGCGGGCATTGTGA
>JAEEPF010000291.1 GCA_016284635.1 Prevotella sp. | reverse complement strand
ATTGTAGACGGCATCAACTGTGAACACACCGTCAGCGTAGGAACCAGTCAGGTCGTCAAGACCGTCGCCCCAGCCAGGAACGAGACTGGATATCAGCCCCACTGTGCCGTCTGCTGCCAGAGAGATAGTACCACCCATGGCATAGTTGGTGCCATAGCCGGCACGCTGGCAATACCAACCGCCGAAGAGGTCGTCAACGTAGAGAGTACCGTCACCATTGTCGATAACCAGGATCTCAAAGGCATTGCCAAAAGCCACCTCGTTGCCCTTATAGGTACGATAGCTGTCAGGCTGTGTCAGATAGAAGCCTTCCACCGCACTGTTCGGATCGAGCACCACTACCGTACGAGAAGCGCTGGCATCGAAGCCGTCTTCGTTCTTCTTCGTGGTGTAGGTCATCGTGTAGATACCACTCTTATTCACATCAGGCGTACCGGAAATAATCACCTCAGCCGTCACGTCCTCACCATTCATGGTAGACACATAACCGGGATCCACAAAAGGCGTACCCTTATCCCATACGAGGTATGTATCACCCTCCAGCTCAATCGTGGGATAGTAGGTAAAGCGGCTCTTGCCTTCCGTCTCCTTATCGCCGCAGCTGGTCACCAACAGGGCTACCACTGCGAAAAGCATTGTATATAAAACGTTCTTTTTCATATTTTGTCTCTTCATTTAAATGATTTGGAAACCTTGCTTAGTTCGCCCAGAATATAGGTTTGGTATAGTCTGAGTTTGCAAACTTAGGCGCATTCGCATTGCTGGCTGAAGAAGATGAAGGATACGGATAGCGCTCCAACAGCTTGTTTTCACCAATGTTACCATCCACCTGAATCGGTGTATAGAGAGTACCAGGAGCCAAAAGCTCAGGCTTGTACGAAGCATCGGTCTGCAGGTTGTACATGTCGCTACCCTTCACGGTACCGAAAGCGGGATAGCGCAGACGGCGCAGCTCGCAATAAGACTCGAAGTCGTTGGTACCTGTGAAAGCAATCCACTTGGCGATACCGATGCACTTCTTATAGTTGCTCGGGTCATAGGGGAAGAGAGCGATGTTCTCCTCAGCACCGTCGACACCAGCGGAAGCAAACGAAGCCTCGATGGCAGCAGCATAGTGGGCAGCAGCCTGGTCGTGGTTACCCTGACGAGCATAGTACTCTGAGATGAAGAACTCAGTCTCAAACTTTGAAATGAGATATACCGGCATGTCGTAGCTAGCTACAGGACGGCACCAGTATGTTGACTTGTAAGCGTCAGAGGTAGAGAAGTTCGAACCGGAGATACCACCCGTATAGTTGCCAGAGCCGTTGGTTTCGAAGAAGGCAGCCAGACGGGGATCCTGATAGACGACGGCACCCTCGCTATCCTTCTGAAGCAAGGTGTTGATGATAGCCACATTGGCCACCACGTTGATCTGCGTAGAACCGAACGATGTAGCAAATTCCTCAGAGTAGTAGGGGTTCATCTGACCGTTCTCGTTTTTCCAGAGGTTAGCGAAAGCCACGTCGCCAGCAGGCAGGTTGCCCTCAGAGACGATAGCACCGATCTGGCTGTCTACGCTGGCCACACCGCTCTCACGGCTGAGGATTTTCAGCTTCAGGGCATTGGCGAACTGGATCCATGCGCCGGCACGCTGTCCGGGGAACAGGAAGTTTGTAGCCACCACGTCGGCAGCCGAAGCATTAGCCAAAGCCTCGTCGAGCTCAGCAATCAGAGCTGCATAGATGTCAGCGCCCTCATCATATTTCGGAGAAGGAATGCTCACGTCGAAAGCCTCTGAGAAGGGAATTTCTCCGTAGCAGTCCACCAGTGCCTGAACACCGAAGGCGCGCAGGGTGGTAGCAGCGAGGTAGGTACCCCACTCTTCCTTATCCTTGGCCAGAGTGCGGATGGTCTCCAGGTTCTTCAGCGCACCGCGCATCATCTGCGAGTAAGCCGTAGACGAACGGGTAGCCGACATGGTGAACTGACTGAAGTCCAAATAGTTGCTCGTACCGAAGGCTTGAGCGAAGTGCTGGGTGTAGTACCCGGCAGGTATGCGCATCAGGTTACCGTAGGTAGCAGCGAGGTTCATCTCGGCAGCAGGCAGCATGATGCTGGGCGTCATGTTACTCTCAGCAGGAGAGTTGGGGTCCTGGTTGATATCCATGTAGCTGTCGCAAGAAGCGAAGCCGAATCCCAGGACAATTGCTGATATAATTGCTAATTTCTTCATAATGTTCTGTCCTCCTTAAATTAGAATTTGAGACCTACGTTGAAACCGAACGTACGGCAGGCGGGGTTCACATAGAG
>JAEEPF010000005.1 GCA_016284635.1 Prevotella sp. | reverse complement strand
ATCGTGCGCACCACGAAGATTGCCAAGTCGGAAGATTCTCAGACAGTGGCTTTCTGTTCAGTGAACTTCCCTTCGCGGGATTCTGAGACTTCCAATGACACTCGTTCTGTGATTGAGACAGAGGAGCCATTTATCGCTCAGCCCGGAGAGGAGGCATTGTGGGAGTTTCAAGTCTATGTGACCCAGCCCGACGGCAGCATCACGAAGACCGTGCTCAGCGTCAAGACGCCTTTGCGTGCAGGACAGTTTAAGATCATCAAGTGCTGGATAGGAGATCAGGGTGAGATTATTGTTCCATCGGAAGGTCCCGATCCCGGTCCTGGTCCTGATCCCGGTCCTGGTCCTGATCCCGGTCCTGGCCCCGATCCCGGTCCTGGCCCCGATCCAGGTCCTGGCCCTGATCCAGGTCCTGGCCCAGGTCCTGATCCGGGCACTAACTCTAGTGAGGTGAGTACCTCGGTTACATTTGACTGGAAGCCGGGTCTGGTGATTGAGAATTGATAATGGATAATTGATAATTGATAATTGAACATTGAAGATTGAGCATTGAGAGTCGTATATTATTATAATAAGGTGTTGATGGTCATGGCGCTGCTGGCGGTGCTGCTGACGGCTTGTTCTTCGAGCGAGGATTTCGACGAGGAAGAGAAGCCCGTCCAGCTGGTGGTGGCTCATTTTAACTTCTCGCTGCCTCACCGTATCGTTGGCAAGAGGAAGGCTCCTTCTACCCGTATGTCTGACGATGTCGTTCAGGCGGCTGGTGAGAATGGCGAATTCCGTGGCATTGATCAGATACGTATGTTCTGCTTCAATAAAAAACCCGATGCAAACTCCAACAAGATCGGCAACGTCATCGAAATGAATACCAAGAGCAGTAATGTGAGCGATGAAGTGACCACTGACGACTACTCACTCAGTAAGGAGATCGATGTGCCGGTTGGTACTTCCCACTTCTCTTTCTATGCCAATGCTGAGGAAGAGCCCGTTCCGACCATGACAGAGCATGAGCGACGCATGCATTATGGCGTGGTTGAGGCTTTCGGTATTGACAAGAAGACCTATACAGGCAATAGCTCCATCCGCTTCAGGCCCGTTCCCATCTGTCCGAAAAAAGACAAACTGGGCGGAAGTGCGAAGGGTGAGGCCTTGCTTAACCGGCTTAACTACCTGATGAATATCAGGGTTGATAACGTACCGGCTCCTAACGACCGGTGGGAGACTGCCGGCAACCTTTACCTGAACGAGGCCTATCAGCGGATGACTCAGCTGACCACGCTGTCATCGTATAATGTTCAGACCATGCTCGGGGTGATTCTCAAGATGATTAACCAGGAGGCCCCTGACGACCAGGCCAGCAAGCTGGTGGAGAAAATCACAAAGGAGATAAAGGAAATCTGTGATCCGGAGACAGAGCCTGACATTGAGAATGGTGTGATCGTTCTCAATGAAACCTATCAGGGCTTCCCGGATGACCTGCACCTGCCTGCCGGTGCCGCCCGCATCCAGTGGGACGAGGAGGAGAACAGCTTTGTGGTACCCGACGTGCAGGCTTATGGAAAGGGCCTGAATGTACCGTCGGTGAGCGATTATGTCTATCCGATGAATCTGCAGTATCAGGTGCTCTCCGATATTGTTGCCTCTGACGAACTGGTTATCAATGAGGTGAATGATGAGGGCGAGGTGGTGCCGCCCGAAAGCGCCAAGTATGACACATGGGGTGATGTGTTGAATGAAGGATACGGGTTGGATGCAGACAAAGCTGTGCAGCCCACCACCCGCTCAGTGGCAATGGTGCAACAGGTGGAGTATGCTGTGGGTAGCCTCGCCTTGCGGGCCAGGATTACCACCGGCACCATATATGATGCCAAGGGAAAGCCCGTGGATGTCTCTAACGGCTTTACCCTGAAAGGTTATATCGTTGGCGGTCAGCGGGAAGTGGACTATGACTTCCAGCCTGTCGATGACAGTCCTGTCTATGCCATCTATGACACCGACCTGAACAAAGGAAAAGGAGAGACTTCTGTTTCCGTCAAACAGCGCAACTTCTCTGATGATGACCTGTTCGATTATATCCTCGGTCTGAGTACGGAGAAGAATCAGAATATCCAGTTGGCGATGGAATTGGTGAACAACTGCCCGGACTTCCAGGGGGCCGACGGTGTGATAGCTCACGGGGCTACATTCTATCTTGTGGCCAATTTGGAGTTGAATCCGACCAGTAGCTCGGATATCAAACAGATATTCAGCAAAGCCAACTCCACTCAGGTGAATCTGACAATCGTCTCCGGGTGGCCTGATAAGGACGGTGACGGTATCCCTGATCCTGAACTTGATGAACATGACAACCCCCAGCCCATCAATGGTCTGGCTACAGCCACCTACGGATTGCCCAGTCTTGAGATCCCTCATCCGACAGTGGGCTTGAGTGTAGATCTCAGCTGGGGCGAAGGACTTTGGTTTGACGATGTGGAATTATAAGACAATAAATGAAGAATAATTTAAATATTAAGGATATGAGAAAAGTTCATTCTTTCGCCTTGATGACGGCCATCGCCCTCACAGGCACAACTGCTTTCACTGCCTGCTCCTCTAACGACTTTGAAGAGGAGAGAATCGTGTACGATGACAATGGTACTGCCGGTGTGAAGTCGGAGTTTGTCATTTCCATCCCTCGCAAGGTCCTGTCCATTACCCGAATGAGTGACTATGTGACCCAGAAGAGTGGCGATGTCGACGGTTTCCGGGGTATCGACAACATCCGTCTTATTCCGTTTGATGTTGACGTTATAACAAAAACCTCGAACAAGCTCGGTGACATCATGCGTCTGAGTGCCGCCAGTTCACTGAGCAGCCCGGGCGCCGTCAACTACAAGGTCTATAGTGACCAGTTCGTACCCGTTGGCACCAAGAGATTCTTGTTCTATGGCCGTGCCATTGCTAATGATGCAGAGACGGAAATCACTACCATGGGCGACAAGTTCAAGTATGGTATTTTGAATGTCCAGGGCTTGGAGGAGTCTGAAGGATGGACTCCCAGCAAGATTCAGTTCTCATTAGAACAGATCAATACCAACGGTGATGCTCAGGCTAACGACCAGACGGGAAAGAACATCGTGGAATTTCTGACTGCTCTGGCCAACACGACAGCTCAGGAAGCTGCTTCACCCAACAACAAGTGGAGCACTACTAATGTAGCCGTGATGGCTTCACTCTACAAGCAGTTCACGGCCGTCACGACTTCGTCGTCGAATACGTTTGCTGTCATCCTGAGCAAACTTTACTCTGCTTTGGAGAATATCCAGACAGGCAATCCCGCACGAAAGCTCGCCGAGAATCTGAAGGCCAAAATCCTGACAGCCTGCACTGTGTCTCCCATCAACGGTGAGCCAGTATCGCTGAAGAGTGACTATGCAGGCTATCCAGGCAATATTGGCCTGCCCGACGGTGCTGTACGAGTACGCTGGGATGCCTCGGGCGCCAAGTTTAAAGATGTGACAGCTGAATATGGTAAGGGCTTTAACGAGGTCATCACCAACTACTGTTATCCCGCCGCTCTCTGGTATTTCACCAATACGCCATTGAAGGCCGCCAACGAGAAGAAGTCGAATCAGTATGAAGATCAAGGTACGTGGGATGGTGTCATCAACACGGTTTATAACGGCACCTCCGACGTGGTTGGGGAGAGTACGCTGTCTGTGGCTCTGACAAAGGCAGCAGACTATGGCGTAGGCCGTCTGGAAACTTATATCAAGATGCCAAGCGGCACGTTCTATGATGCTAATGGCAATGTGGTGGACGCCTCAAGAGGCTATACGATGAAAGGACTGCTTCTGGGTGGACAGAACAGTGTCGGATACCAGTTTACCCCCAAGATTGGACAGAACCGGACGATCTATGACATGGACATTACGAACAATCTCCTTGTCAAACCCGACATGACCACCTCCAGTTGTAACCAGACTCTCGCCCTTGAGACCGATGGCGGACAGGTTATCTATGCAGCCCTTGAGCTGATCAACAATGGTGAAGAGTTTATGGGTGCCGATGGTATCATTCCTGCCGGTGGCACATTCTATTTGGCTGTTAAGCTCGACCCTGCTGAGGCCCTTAATAAGACAGATGTGAATATCGACCAGATTATCAAACAAGACTATGTCACCAAACTGGTTGTCACCATTAAAAACGGTGGAACCTCTGTTGACCGTGACGGTGATGGTAATCCTGACAAATATGTCAAGGATGACGATGGCAATATTGAAGGTGTGGATACAGGCGACGGTGTTACCAAGACTGATTATGACATCAATGGGGATGGACAAGATGACCACTTCATCCCCGATCCTGACTTTGGTGGTCCAGGCTGGGATACTGATGGCGACGGTGTGGTAGATATTCCCATCATTCCCGACTCAGAAGGTAATTATCCTGATGCTCCCACCATCCCCGATGGATTGGGCAATGCGACTAATGGTATTCCCAATTTGACGTCTCCCGGTGTTGAGCTCGGTACCTCCGTCAACTTGGAGTGGAAGAAGGGATTGGAACTGAATCCGAGTATATAATTAATTAGAAATTAGGAATTAGTAATTAGGAATTGTGATTACTTTGTAGGTAATTAAGTGCGTATGAGGATGAAGTGGACACGATATATGATGATGCTGGGGCCTGTGCTGATGGTGCAGGCACTCAGCTCGTGTTCGCTCATCGACGAACCGGAATATGATGATGTCGATAGTAGCGTGAAGGCCAGTCTGGCATTTACTGTCTCCAGTTCCTCCGCGACAACGACCCGTATGGCCGATGACGTGGTGCAGGAGCAACCTGACGGAGGCCGGTCATATCGAGGCTTGGGTCAGGTTTATATGATCCCTTTTGCCATTCAAGGGGATAAGGATGCGATTGAAAGTTCAAATCATCCGTCGCGTCTGTTTGAACTTGGCGGCGATGAAGGAAGCCCGTATTCCTATACGTCTAATAAGAGCAGCAACTACGGTGGCTTCTATCTCTACAATGCGTATTCGATGGTAAGAGGTGTCAATGCATTCCTCGTCTATGGCAGGGCATCGACAGCCTTGCCCCTAAAACCCTCAGGCGTAAGCGATAAGGCTTTCTATGGCTCGTTGCAGTTTAATGAGTCTGAGTTGATCAACCCCAATCTGGAGACGTTACGGTTCAAACCCGATGCCATGTATTCTGAAACGACAGCTCCATCCGAAGCAACTTTGTTGGCAAACTATCTGACACATATAGCCAATGCTGATGGCTGGAGTACAACGTCCGATCAGACGCTGAAGTTGCTCTATAAAGTGTTTACGGGTCAGGAGAATGACGGTAATGTTATGGTGATGGCGGGTGCGGGTGTGAATGTGAAGGAGCATGTCAATGCTTTGTATGCCCTGTTATCAGGACTCACGTTTACTGGAAGCGAGGCAACTGTTAAGACAAATATCATCAATTGTATTCAGGATTATAGTGCTCCTACCACAAATGGACCGACCTTGGCCTTTACAGTCAATGGGAAGACTGGCAAAGACTGGCGTTTGACGGATATAAAGATAGAGGAAGACAATAAATACTATCACTATCCGGCCAAATACGACTTGCCGGATGGTGCTGCTGCTTTGCGCTGGGATACAGATCATTTTGTGCCTCAGACGGTGACGACAACATTGGCCGATATCAACAGTATCAGCCGTTTCTGTTATCCTCCTGAGCTGTTCTATTATGCCAATAGCCGGATAGATACGTCCAATAAGGATAATTTTCAGGGTTATCAGTCAACGTATAATACAGCAACTGACTGGGATGGAGTACTTACTTATTACGAAAACAAGGATGCTCTTGTGACAGGTGACACGAAAGGCATCGCCATCCAGAAGCCTTTACAGTATGCGGTGGGCCGTCTGAAAGTCAGCCTGAAAAAGGTATCGACAACGTTGAAGGATGATGCGGGGAAAGAAATATCTCTGACTGAGTCATCTTTCCCATTGACAGGTATCATCATCTGTAACCAGCACCCTGTGGGTTTCAGTTTTGAGCCTGTGGCTGCGAATGGAGCAGAGTCGCATGCTGAAGACCATTTTATCTACGACAGTCAGGTAGGCACAGCTTGTCATTTATCGACAACTGATAACCAAAGCATCCCCTCTACATTGGTGCTGCAGAGCTATGACGAAGAGGAAGTCTTGATAGCTCTGGAGTTCGAAAACAACAGTGGAACGGACTTCCGTGGCAAGGGTGGCGTCATCTATCCGGGAACGAAGTTCTATCTGATGGGGAAGATTAGCCCTAAAGATACGAATGTCACAGCCGGCGAAGATGTCCCGGAATCTGTGAAACAGCGCGTTTTTACCCGCGACTATGTGACGATCGTCAATACAGAAGTGAAGTCGCTGGCCAATGCCTATAACGTACTGCCTAATATGCTTGGCGGACGACTGGAGTTGGGTGTGGAGTTGGTACCCAACTGGATACAGGCTAAAACGACAAATGTGATATTGGAATGAATGTGATAAGAGTCATAGGTATGATGCTCATCGTGCTGTTGCTAAGTGCATGCAGTGGTGATGGCGAATCGTCGGAGACAAAGCAGTCGCCGGTGATCAGCATCTATGTCTATTCTCCGGCTAAACCAATCATTACGCGTGCAGGAACTGGAGAGGTTGCTCCCATCAGCAATAACAAAAGTGAGAGTATAATCACAAGCCTTCAGATTTGGGTGTTCAAAACAGGGACAACCGATCTGGTTGCCTATTATAAGCCGGAGTCTGTGGAGAACCTGAATGGTAAGGATGCCACGGGTGCCACCTATCAGTTGAGCGTGAGTGAAGCTTTTGCAAATGAACTTGCATCGGCTACTTCAGAAGAGAACAGACCTCATGTGGATGTCTTTGTGGTAGCGAATGCTGCCAGTTGTGGTCTGACACTTAGTGAGACAACGTCCAAAGCAGATTTGAAGGATAAACTCATAAATACCGAGTATTTTGGGCTGGACAATCTAACCCAAAAGGTTCCAGAATATGAAAACGAGAAGCCTATTGGTTTACCTATGTCGGGTGTGCTTAGTAATGTGGAGATTGGAGGTTCATCGCCTGTGTATAGGGTAGGCAAAACGGAGCTGCAGAAAGTGAAACTGACTCGTGCGGTGTCGAAGATCCGCTTTGTCTTCTGTCGTGAGAAACCTGCAGACGGTGATGGTGTGCCCATCTCGATAAACAGCATTACACTTAACGAAGGAATGATCCCGACGTCGGAGTATCTGTTCCTGAAGACTGATGAAGATTTGGCGCCTGGTGAAGATGCAAAGCCTTATCATATTGGCAGTTTTGCTACTGGTGATGCCAAGGAATTTCTTTCTCAGACATTGTCGGATATCTGTAAGAGTACGGATCCACTAAAATATTTATATCAGTCGCAGACAGCGCAAGCGTATGAAAACCTCATAGAGGAAGGACTAACTGCAACTGAGCCGGAACTGACACAAGTCGGTCCGTTCTATCTGCGTGAGAGTGACAAACGACTTGCGGGTAAGATTTGGTACCAGAAGCAGGGAGATACAGAGAAGAGTGTCAACTTTGAGATGGACAAAGATCTGTATGATGCAAGAGCATACGAATTCTCACGGAACCATACGTGGATTGTCTATGCCTATTACAGTAAGTCGGGATTGGTGGCCGTCTCAGTAGTGCTCAAAGACTGGACAGACACGGAAATAGCGCGTGAAGTGTATAATTGGTAAAAAGGAATGAGAGAATTAAATAGATATAAGGTACGCATGCTACTGCTATTGTTGATGGCAGTGGTGCTGGTAGCTTGTTCCGACGACTCTGACAAGATGGAAGGTGAGACAGACACGCTCCACTTAGTGCCTTATACCCACGGCAGGACAGAAGTATCACCTTCTGCTACGCGTAACGTCACGCTCCCTTCTGGTTATACAGATTATAAAGGTCCTAACACCATCGGCGTGTTTACCACCACAACCGATGGCGAGGCGCCCGCTATACGAACATTCTCGTATGTTAATAACCAATGGAATTCTCAGGTGAGTGTTACCAACTCGAAGGTGTACTATCTCTATGGTTATATGCCCGTGAACGAGAACATCCATTGCGAGATTTCTCAGATTTTAGGAAAGGACTACTCTCAAGGTGCAGTCCTGACGTTTACCAAGTTGCCTCCGGTATTGGCAGAGGATTTCTCCGTGGTGTCAGGTGTGTTGCAGGTGTCGAGTTCCAACCTAGATAATGAAGAGGGAAGCCTTGCTCCCGGTAACTTCAGATATGATGGCAAGGCAAGTGGCAGTAACTTTGTTTGTCTGATGCTCGACCATCTCTATTCCGCCGTGCAGTTCAAGTTCTTGGTGAAAGATACTTATAACGAGTTGCGCACCATCAAACTGAAGAAGGTTGAGATGATGACCGATGATCAGCTAACCTACCCCTTAACGGTCACGATGAAGGATCAGGATCAGGTTGGATATGAGGTGAGCTGGGGCACAGGAACTACATTGTCCAACGATTATATATCCCTGTATACCAATGAAGATGGCGAGACGTTGTCAACGTCTGTTGAGAATGCCAAATTGGTTAATGGCTATTTCGCCCCAAAGTCAAATGTGGCGAGCAAACTGAGACTGAGATGTACGTATGACGTGTATGACAAGAATGTGACGGAGGATCATCCAAATGGTAATCTGGTTCGTGAGAATTGTACGGCTGTCAACAAACTGCCAAGTTTGGCTTATGGTCCCAACCAACGCACGATACTGACGTTGACGGTGAATCCCACCTATCTGTACGTATTGTCGGATCCGGACTTGGACAACCCGACGGTGACAATTAATTGATAATTGACAATTGACAATTGAAAATTGAAATGATAAATATATTATTGAACATAATAGAGTATAAGCATTTGAAGCGATTGCTGCTGATGGTGGTAATCCTCAATGTTCAATGTTCAATGTTCAATGTATATGCACAGATTAACATAGGCGGTAATGTCTATGGCGGCGGTAATGCCGGCGACACGGGAGGCAGGACAACGGTTACCGTGCGCTCTGGCGATATTGACGGCAATGTCTTCGGTGGAGCACGACAGGCCAATGTTGGCGGCTCTGCTTTCGTCCACATAGATGGCGAGCACATGAGCGGTGATATCCTGATCAACTATGTGTATGGTGGTAATGATATTGCTGGAACTATTGGCGCGTCAGCGACTCTTCCTGATGAACTGACGGAGGCTGTGGAGAATGGAATCACAGACGAGGCAGGAAAGAACAAGAACAATTACAACGCCTTCGTGCTGACAACTAAAGAAAGAACAGAGACGACTGTCACAGGTGAATCGGCTAGTACCACTCAACCTTACAAGATGTACTTCGGTCAGCTTTTCGGTGGTGGTAATGGTGACTATACCTATACGAATGAGACAACAACTACAGGCGAGGGGGCTGAAGCAGTTACCACAACTGTTCATGTAGCGAAGGACGCCTCAGGCAACACCATAGCAAGCAGCAAAGATGATTTCATCAAGCCTGAGTTGGACAAGGCCTATATCGAGATGCGTGGCGGCTCGTGCGTCTTGCTCTATGGTGGTGGAAACAATGTGACGGTGAAAGAGGCTACGGACATCTGTATCGATAACCCCAGTGCGATCACGTATGACATAACAGATGCTCAAGGAAATACCAAGCTGACGGATGAGCGTTTGAAGCACATGGGTATCTTTGAACTTGGATCTGCCGGCGAGGATGTGGCCACCAGTGATGCCTATCAGTTCTCGCGTGTGTTCGGAGGCAACAATAAGGCACCGATGGATATTCGTCCCACCTGGCATTTGAAGAAGGGTAAGATCCGTAACCTGTATAGTGGTGGTAATCGTGGTGCCATGACGCATGAAAAGGGCATCCTTCTGGTTCTTGCATCGGATGATCTTGAGATCAATAATGTGTATGGCGGATGCCGAATGGCCGATGTCAATCCTGCTAATAAAACTATTGCGGAAGAATATATCGATGGTGTGTACTATCCTCCCTACCATTCTGCCCGTCTGTACATTACAGGTGGTAATATCAATAATGTCTATGGCGGAAACGATATTAGCGGTAATATCTATGGCGGTAATGCTGTCGGTGTTCATACAAGTATTAAGGGCAATGTTTATGGCGGCGGTAACGGCTCCTATCCCTATACAGATAATCCTGCCTTGGCAACGAGCGACCTTTATAGTGACTTCTTCTACGATGTCAATGCCATTTTGGGGAAACCGGCTGGTTCTTCGTTCACTGGCATGGAGTCGGCTCAGGCACTCGATAGGTTCCGCCCGCATGCCGAGGCTGCGACGATACGTCTGTCAGGAACAGCGGCTAAGCCGTTGATTATTGGCGGTGCTGTCTATTGTGGCGGTAACAGTGCTACACTGCGTTCTACGAGTACTACGGCTCAAGCCCAGCTGAAGATTGGTTCATACGTGTATGCCAACGAGGTGTTCTTAGGCAGCAACGGCGAAAACATGGTGAAAGAGGAGCTGTTGGAACGGCTGTTCAAGTACGTTAAGACTGATGGAACGATCACAACCAGTTCATCTGATTATGACTTCAGCCAGATGGATCTGAAGAATAATTCCGGCCAGATGGCTGAATACATGAAAGGTTGTGAGATGGATGTCAAGCCAAATGTGGTATTCGACAGCCAGATAAGAAAAGACCCAGAGGACTATGTGCCTTATAGTACTTATTTCGGCTCGTTCTATTGTGGTGGTAATCGTGGTAGCGTGAATACGACGGGTATGAACACCATCGATTTCAACTACCCGGTGGTTATCTACGACAAGTTGGTGGCAGGCAGTAACAATGCCGTAGTACTTGCCGGCGACTATAATGCCCGATACGAGGGTGGTATAATTGGTGATCCAGGTACAAATGATAACAAGCTGACCCTAAACCTCAGCGGTCTGACGATTGAGCCCAAACGATGGAGAGACGAGAACAACAAGTCCAATATCAGTGACTTGATATGGAACGTGGTTGATAAAAACGGCAATCCTGTTAATCCCGAGGATATTCCCGCTATTCCTGCCGATGGGAAAGCAGTTGCTGCCGATTTGGAGCGTCGCCTTGTGGGTGGCAATATCTATGGCGGATGCTGTACCAGCGGTATTGTCAATGGTAATGTGATTATCAATGTCAATGCCACCCTGATGGATAGAGACAAGATCTTTGACGATGTGGAAGCAGCTGGTGAAGGTCTCTATGGTGATGACATATTGGAACAAGACACACGTGAATACACGATTAATGAACGCCGGTCAGGTGTGATCCTCGACGAGCAGGGTATGGACGTGCTCGGTTCTGCCCTCTGCCTGTTTGGCGGTGGTAAGGGTCGTGAGACGGAGATTTGGGGCTCTACGACAGTCAATTTGAAGCAGGGATTCGTATTTCAGGTGTTTGGAGGCAGTGAGGAAGGTATCATTGGAAAGGCTGTTGATACGGGTGGCACCTATACCTTCAAAGGAAAGTCTTTCAAGCAGGATGACAAATACTCGTGTATCATCAACCTGAGAAGCCCCAGTGATGCCAATGCCGAGGCAGAGTTTATCTATGGCGGCGGCTTCTTAGGTCCTGTCTGCGGTAATACAATCCTGAACTTGGGTAAGGGTCGCGTGTTCAATACCTTTGCTGGAGCTTGTAATGCTGATATCCTTGGCCATACAGAGACCTATATGGGTCGTCAAATCAAGGATGATGGCACCGTCGGTGAGGGTTTCCCCTATATTGAAGACTATATCTACTGCGGTAACGACCTTGGCGGAAGCATTTTGGGAAAGGCGGATTTCACAGTCCGTGTGCGTAATGAGGTGGCCTCGAAGATTCACAGTGCAGATGCTCCCAAGAACGTGTCAGCCTACGTAGAGTATCAGCAAGGTCATGCCATAGGTATTTTTGGCGGTTGCTTCGGTACTTACGATTATAAGGATCCTGAATATAAAGACTTCTTCTATACGACAGGTGCTACGGATGCCACTGAGACCAATCTCGGCACTGCCCGTCTGGGCTATACCAAGCCTCGAATGGACAAGGCTTTTGTGAACTTTCGTCCGTCGAATGATGCCAGGCTGAAGAGTAACGAGGATAATACCATCAGTGAGATATATGGTGCCGGACAGGGACAACCCGGTGACGGTGACCGCGACATCATGCAGAATAGTAGCTATATCCTCATTGATATTCCGCAAGACATGACCAACTTCGATGATCTACAGGTCTGGGGTGCCGGAGCCTGGAGCGGACTGGGCATGAGGGAGTATGTTGAGCCTGGAACACAAGGTTCTGTTGCCGATGCTGCATCGGCCATCATCGACCTGCCCCGAGGCCAGCTGAATGTGGTCTATGGCGGTAGCTATAAGGAAGGATTTACCCGTCGTACGGTGGTGAATGTGCCAATGGGTTCTACAGTGAAGCTCAACAAGATCTTCGGCGGAGCATACGGCATTAGCAATAATGACATCTGTGATGTCTATGAAGGCCATGTGAACTGGAACAGTGGGAATGCGCTTGTCAGCGGTCTTTACGGGGGTAATAACAATGCCCGCCGTACGCTCTACGGACGGGTGAATGTCAATGCCCCCGTTTGGTCGGATAAGTCTACCGGCTATATGGCAACGATCTATGGCGCAGGCTTTGGTGAGAATACCTGGTCGCAATATACCGAAGTGAACCTGAACAAAGGTTCGCAGGTCTATATGGTCTATGGTGGTGGCCATAATGGCCGTGTGGCTAATGTGGCATCAACAAAAAGGATGTCGGAAGTAGAATTTAGCGATCCTACATATGAAGGCCTGAAGATTGCCGACACCTATGCAAATGGCAAGGCATATGCCGAGAATGGCCTCAATAACCCCTTGGCCAAGGCACGTTATGACGGAAAGAAATACAACACTAATGTCATCATCAACAAGGGTGCCATTGTGGGTTCGTATGCCCTTGGCTCTACGCCAGGCTTCGACGTCAAGGGTGGCTACGCCTACGGTGGTGGCATGGGCTCGCCCGACAAGAGCCGTAGTGGCGATGTGAATGGCACAACCTATATTGCTCTGCTGGGTGGTACGGTGGAGAAGGACCTCGTGGCAGCTGGTTCTGTGGGTTCGGTGTTCGACCAATATGGTGGTTTGACTGACGATTTCAACAAGCCTTTCGTAGCCTCAGCGACAGCCTATATCGGAGGTGGTGTGGCACGTAACGTCTTTGGCGGTGGTTACATGGGTAGTGTCGGTAAACATAAGACCACTGGACAACTGAAAGACGAAAATGGTAATCCCGTCACAGATAAAGACGGTAACCCGGTGAATGGGGAAATCGATGCCGACATCAGTAATACAACCGTAGTCGATATCCCTGCCGAGGCAAACATCATCATCGGTATTCGCGAAGACCAGACATCTGAAAACCTTACAACAGCCTTGAACTACGCAAAGAGTGAATCGGCCGATAATGAAGGCACATACGGCTTCTATAATGGTATTCCAGCCATCCAGCGTAATGCATACGGTGGAGGCGAAGGTGAGGATAAGGCCGGCGGTCGTGGCGGTGCTGTCTTCGGTAAGGCGAATGTGATAATCAACAATGGTCGTATCGGTTATGACTGGCTGAATGATGAATTCGTGGAGAAACTCAACGACGAGACGTGGATAACAGATAACCCCAACGACAGTATTGGTCGCCTGAAGGACTACGGCAACATCTTTGGTGGCGGCTATAGTGACAGAAGTAATGTGGATGAGACCAACGTGGTGATGTATGGCGGTATTCTCCGTGGCAGTCTGCATGGCGGAGCTGAGTTGGCAGCCATCGGACGTGGTGCTACGAGAGAGAGTGGCGTGGCGAATCATAAGCGCGATTTCGAAGCTATCTACAAGGCTGGTAAGACCCATGTGGAGATGTATAACGGTCATGTCAAACGCAATGTCTTCGGTGGCGGTAAGGGCTATAACGTGTTGGGATTCGGTGGTAAGAATGAACTTTATACCGATGGTTATGTGTTCGGACAGACTGAGGTCTATATTTATGGTGGTGAGGTAGGTACGGAAGAGGGACTTGCCGATAACAATGGCAACGTATTCGGCGGTGGCGACGTGGGCTTTGTCTATAGTAAGGGATATAATAACACGAACTCACGTAAAACGGGTACAGGTTCGCCCAATCACTATTACTATTATTATAATGACGGGTCAGGTGACAAACTGACAGAAGATTGTAAAGTGGTCATCTCACCCTATTTACAGGTAAAACCTGGGCAGAGCATCACATACTTAGGCAAGACCTACAACGCCTACGACTATGTACCTACGGAGTATCTGAACACCCTGCCGAAGAAGCAAGAAGTAACAGATGATGAAGGTAACAAGACCAAACAATTTACTGGCGACTGGCTGAAACTCTTCACGGGTGTAAACAACGGTGTGGAGGGAGCTACTGAGGATACTGATGAACGTGGCATACACATCCGTAATGGTGTGTTTGCCGGAGGTAATGTGTCGTCGAACAATGATAAGACCTACGCCAACGCGACGACCGTGTTCGGCAATACCACGGCAACACTCTTCGATGCCTATCATCGTGACTTTATCACCGTTGGTACCGAGCATACTGGCGGTATCTATGGCGGTGGTAACCTCTCTGTGGTGGATGGCTACCGTGAACTGAACATCACCAACTATGGTACCGACTATTACGGATTGGACTCTCAGATTACGCTGGATGAATATAAGAGCCTCAGCAACCGTGAGCGTGCATACTTCCAGTTGCAGTATATCTGTAATGAGACTACCACCTTTGGCTCTGGTGAAAGTGCGATAACCTACGAAAAGGATAAAATCCTCAAGGAGGACGAGTACCTGAAATTGCTTGAGAAATATCCTGCAGCAAAGGACGCTTTCACCCCCTACGGTTTCTGTTCTATCTACGCTGGCCGTCTGCTGAATACCATCCAGCGTGCTGACTTCTGTGGCGTGTTCGGCTCGCGTATGGTGCTTCAAGGTGCTAAAGACCGTGTGGCCGATGTCGGTGAGGATATTGACTACACCATCAACCGCGTCGGTGAGGTGTCGCTCAACCAGCAACGAAGCGAGCAGGCTGCTGATGAAGGTAGCGACGATGCCCTGCATGGCAACTACTTCGGCATCTATAGTGTAGTGAACTATATGGGTAACCTGACCAGCGATGTGCATTTCGGAGACACTTACCGTGGTACTGATGGCAAAGAGGTGCCTGGACAGACTTACTACGGCTACAAAAAAGCACAGCCCACCAGTAGCAGTCGAAACTTCGGCAGTAGCTTTAATCAGGTGGCACTGGCCTCGGGCGTGTTCCTCGAACTGACCACAGAGAACAGTACCGCCGACCATAAGGACTACGGCTACGTGACGGGTGTGATTGAGCTTGACCTGATCAATGTGAAGCGTGACGAGGTCGGTGGGGGCTTCGTCTATGCCAAGAACGAGCACCGCTTACCACGCCGTTATCCCAATAAAAGGAATGTCTTCTTATCGGAATACAATAATGTAAGTGACAATGAGGCTGTTTCCAACAGGCAGTTCCGGTACTATGAATCGCAGGAAGGCCCATGGCCGGAAGAGGGTGCGGAAAACGTCGGCGGAGAACCTAATGATAGACTTTACCAATACGTGGTTTATGAGACCAGTGGTAACTTCATTCACCCGAAGAAGAAGATTGTGGACGATTGTTACCCCATCAACAATGCCTATATCGAGGGGCGCACGCCTTATTCAGAGGCACACTACTGGTATGTAAAGGGTGACGTGTATATCTACGACCAGAAGGTGTCAGCCTATACGGGAAGTGCCAATGCCTACTCGAAGGAGGTGCATCTGCCGCTGACGATCACTGCTGCCTCACACGGACGTCTGCAGTTGCTGAATGTGAAGCCGAACCTCTATGCTTACTACATGCCTACCGAAGCAACGGGTGTTGACAAGGTGAAGATTGGTAGTGAACTAGACACCTCTGGTGAACCCATCGACAAGGTTTGGGTGAACAACGAATCGGACAGCTACGAGCTGAACGATGTCATCACCTGGTGGGATTGGCATCAGCTGTCGCCAACGGAACGTAGCTACTTCGTCACACAGACCTACGTGAACTGTATCACCTGCACCATCGACGGTAAAGAGTATGAGGCTGGAACCTACGTCATGGACGATGCTGACTTCACAGAATTCAAGAAGACCAGCCATGAGATTACCAATGCAGCCGGCAATGCAACCACGGTCGATTTCGTGTTCCGTTCGTCGAACAACATTGGGCATGACACTGGTTATGTGCTGACGCTCGATATGAACTCGCCCAAGGTATGGGATGACTATTACACAGCCATAAATAATGGAGGTACAACCAGTGGCACTACCACCACGATATCAAAAGCAGCATACAAACAGCTCTCTTCTGCGGCTCAATATGATTACCGTGAAGGTCCTACCTTCCGTCCGCTTGAAACAGGTGTATATGGTCAGCGACAGTATGAGGAAGGTGCTGTCATTACAGAAGAGACATATACCAACAGTACGGAGGGTTCTGGCACACAAGCCACGATGGAGAAGGCATACGTCGCCTTTAAGACGGTGAAATACACCTACAAGGACCAGCAGAAAATTGCTAACCCGGGTACGCCTATTCCAAAGACGGAATACGATGCCATTGGGGCAACGGCACAGGCTTCTTTCGGTGAAGCACTGATGTGTACCAGCACTGTCAAACTCTCCAATGAGAACTATATGCTTTATGGCGACCTGAAGACGCAGGACGAGATAAACCAGATGAAGGACGATTTCGCTGGCATAACAGACGAGGACGGACACATTACCGGATATACACCACTTGCCGCCGAGATTCAGGCTTCCATGACACCTGCCTATATTTGTAGTAGTGCTGGTGGCTGGGGTGGTAAGCGGTTGGAAAACGACAAGAACTATGATGCTATCACAGCATGGTGTTCACTGCCGAAGAGCGACCGTATAGATGCAAATGGTCATGATAAGTTCACCTTCAATTACGATGGTCTTGACCTGATAAACGATGCCGACTATCTGAAAGTGGGCAATAGTGTTGAGTCACCAAGTCATGAGCGCACCGTTCAGGCCTTCCATTCGCCATATACTGATCTGGTGGCTGTAGAGTATAGTGCTGTCTTTGACGAAGATGAAGTCAAAATCGTAGAGTTCAACAATGGTACTTCCAGGGAATTCTCCCCGACTGCTGCCGATGCAGACAAGCGCATTAGCAACGAGGAATTTGAGAATGTACGTAATGACCAGCGTCATTATACCCGTGTATCTGTGAAAGCCAATGGTGAGACCATCTACATAGCCAAGGACAACTTTGTTTACAACGGTATTCCTTACGGTAAGGGACAGGTGGTTGAAGAGACCGTGGCGACGTTGACGGTCAATCAGGATAAGGTGGATGCTATAGCGTTTACGAATACAGGAAGCGCTGCCGTTATCAAGTATTATTGCTATGAAGATTATGGAAATGTTACTAAAGGAACGGTTATTGATGATCAAGCCTATATTGCTCTGACTAACCACCAGAAATACTTCGTCATTCAGGGTCAGGAGCCTACGGAGACAACCACCTTATACGTATCACGCGAGAGCGACATCTATGACTTGACGAAGAAGAAGGTTATCACGGTGGTCTATCAGTACACCTACTATGAGGACGAGGATGACGGCAGTGTGAAACTGACCAACGAGTTGCATGTGGTCAACATCCACCTGGAACTGGAGAGCGGTGTGCCGCAGATTGGTCAGCTGAATCCGCCTTCCATCGTGCTGCCTGGCGATGCCGTGGGCTTGCGAACACCTGAGGTGAAGCCTGGACTTTATGAGATTCTTACTAACGGCTGGGAGTTGTACGACAACTACGACGATGCTGTCAAGCATCAGAATGGTACAGCCTTTGTCAATAATAGCACACCCGTCTTCTGGTATCAGAACCAAAAGGCGTACGTGGCCTTCTACTCGAAGACCTATCTGGGCTTTACCTACTCTAATCCTGTGCCTGTCTCGGTGGCCAACTACCATGACCTCGACAAGGTGATGCTGGATAAGGAACACCACATGTATGTGGACCATCCGGATGTCGAGCGTGACAGCAAGATCTATATCGACAACCGTGAGTGCAAGTCGGATGCTACGAAGAGTGAACTCGACCTGCTGAAGGATTTCTTCGACCTGAGTGTGCTCAGCACGACGCCTGCTGCAGGTTCGGCCTTGGAAGGTCATGCCCTGCTTAACAGAGACCGTGTACAAGGGGGTAACAATCTGGAGTTCTTCCTCCGCAGCAATGTCAGTCCGAAGGCATACACCACGTGGAATTCTATTGGAGGTGGTGAGAATGATCCTTGCTTCTCGGGTACGCTGCATGGCGATGGCTACACCATCGGCGGACTGAGCTCGTCACTGTTTGGCAAGCTCTGCGGAAATGTCTATAACCTCGGCGTGATGGGTTCGTTCACGGGTGCAGGTGTTGCTGAGACTGGTGAGGGCTATGTGGAGAACTGCTGGGTGAAAACTAGCGGTACGCCCGTGAAGGTGGATGGAGAGACTCACTATGCCGTGTTCGGCAATCCCACAAGAGGTACTGACCCACGTGGACTGATACAGGTGGAGAACTGCTACTATCCTGAGAGTAACGACTATCAGACACCGCCTACGGATGATAGCTATAAGCACGGCAGACCCACTCAGATGCCCGACAAGGACTTCTATAATGGCGAGGTGGCTTACAACCTGAATGGCTTCTACCTGAAGAAGCGCTATTACGATAAGGTCGAACCCAGTGGTAGCGATGTTGCGGAATATCTGTACCTCAAGTCAGAAAGCAACACCACGTTGCCTGCGGACATGAGTACAGCCAAGTATCCTGCAGGGTATGCTGTCTATCAGCCAGATGTCAAGATGTCTGAAGGCGTGGAGAAACCTTGGCTGGGCTATGTGGAGAACCGCTTCTATGATGGTGACTACCGCTATGCCAACGGTGAGATTCCTACGACTACTGATATCCGTGTCAGGACTGTAACGACGGGTGAGGGTGAAAATGCTGTGACCACGACGCACTTCACACCCATCTGGCCGGATGACTATATCTTCTTCGGACAGGCTCTGACCTACGGCCATGTAGGTAACCGTGAGCATCAGGCGACACCTTCACGCATCAACAAGAGTCAGGAACGCATACTGACCACAGCCGATGGCAACCGCGTATATCGTGCTCCGGCATACTTCCGTTCGAAGGTGAAGGATGTGGCTCATTTCAATCCGTATGCCATCTTTGCACAGACCAAGAAGGATGATCCCACAGTCATTGCCTACAAGGATATGACAGCCATCGACTTCTCTGGTGGTTTGGCTGCTGATGAAACTAATTCGTATGAGTATGGACTGGATGATGACGGTCATTTCTTCCATCCGTTGCTCGACGATGACGGTCTGACACTCTTCCAGAACATGGATTTGACGCGTAACCTCTTAGTCTATACTGGTGCTCCTGGTGGAACGGAAGAAGGTCAGACGCCTACCGCTTCGCAGAAAACGGCTAATGTGGTGAGCACCTATCTGCATGATGAAGCATACGAAGAGATCAACACCACCTATCACACCGTTGCCCCATGGAACAGCGAGAGTGATGCTGTACGTGGACACTGGGTACAGAAGGTGGGCGAAAACAGCTATGTAGCATCGTTAGACCATCTGCTGGTTGACCTCTACGACTTCAACTGTCCAATACCTTATACCTTTGCCAGTGGCAAGCGTATGTGGTATCAGCGCAAGCCTGACAACTATGTTGGCATGAAGAAGAATGACGGCACCTATACCGATAGTCATTCGGGTTGGAATGACATCAGCCTGCCGTTCAAGGCCGAAATTGTCACCACCAATGTGAAGGGTGAAATTACGCACTTCTATGGTGGCAGCAAGGAAAGTGCTAACGAAACCCATAGCAAGGTGGGCCATGAATATTGGCTTCGTGAACTGAAGGAGGGTGGTCATGTATCGACAACGGATGAGAGTATCTATGAGGCTATACTTGGGTATCCTGATGCTAAGAGTGCTGATGGCGAGAAGGAATATACCAACACCTTCCTCTGGGACTACTATTATTCTTGGAATAATCGTGATGACCTGAATCAGGATGATTATCAGATTTACTATAAGGCAGATGATTATGGTATCGTGAATACTTTCGAAGACTATCCACGTCTTGCTGCGGCCACACCTTATATCATCGGCTTCCCGGGAGAACGCTACTATGAGTTCGACCTGAGTGGTAAGTTCAAGGCAGAAACCACACTCACTCCGAACCCCACTCAGCTAGGACAGCAGACCATCACCTTTGCTTCGGCTCCTGGTGCTACTATTGGTGTGAGCGATGAGGAGACTAAAGATGGTAAGTCAGACGGAAACTACACATTCAAACCGAACTACTTGAATCAGACGCTGACATCGGTAGCTGCTGATGACAATACGTCGCCCAGGGACTTTGTTCTCAACACTGCAGGTAATGCTTATGAGGCTAATCTCCATGCAGCAGGAGCTGCTTCAAAGACTGTCGCCCTGAGTGCTTTCCGACCTTACTTCACAACGGCCACTGCCCACACCCGTTCTATTATTTTCGGCAATGAGCAGTTGGAGGAGCTGAAGGGTGTCGAGGAGCATGGCGATCCGAGGAAGGAAGAGATCAATGGAGGACTGAGAATTTGGACCAAGAAGGATAAGATCTTTGTGGAGTCGACGCTCAGCTATACCGAGGATGTGCGTGTCGTGACACCTGCTGGTATCACGGTGGCCGCCTTCAGCGTGAAACCGGGACAGACAGTGGAGGTACAGGCTGACTTCTCGGGTATGTATATCGTGCATACGCTCGATGGAAGGTATACCAAGAAACTCTCAGTTAAGAAATAAATATAATTCGTGTAATTCGTGGTAAAATAAATATAAATTAAAAAATATGTCGTTATGAAAACAATGAAGAAAATGTTTGGAATCGTGCTGATGTTGATGTTCAGCATGGTGACCAGTGCTGATGAACTGGTGAAGTTCGACACGAACGAATTCACTGGTGGTACAGTTAAAAAGACATCGGAGGAGGTGGTTTCCGAAGAAGGGGTGGAGCCTGTCATGGTTCAAGTGACCATCACCGTAGAGCCCGCATCTGGCTTTTACATCACGAAGGACGACATCGTCGTGATGGCTACCTATCCGCTGGATCCGACACCGGCAGAAACCCGTGCCGATGACGATGGGGTAAAGAAGCCAGAGTTCGTCGACAAGATTGCACTCGATGGTGTTGATCCTCAGAATCTCACGGAGAAGCGCGACTACACCTTCACGATTGAGAAGGGCTTCGGAGCCTGGGTCACGGAAGCAAACTTCCAGCAGGCTGCTACTTCGGGAGAGATCGGTACCGTGAAATGGAGCTTGAAAGCTGATGAGGCTAAAGCTGAGGATAAGAAACTGACTCTGACGCTCGAAGGCGAGGGCACAGCCTCTCTCGACGGCTCGGCTCCTTGGGCCATGCAGCTGTCGGATATCGCCAGTGTAATCATCGGCAAGGGCGTTACAGCCCTTGGCGCAGACCTCTTCAAAGGCTGCGACAATCTGACGAGCGTTGAAATCCAAAACGATAAGGACGTCGTCACGCTGGGTGAAGGTGCTATACCTGCCAAAGCGGGACTGACCGTCGATGTGCCTGGCAACATCTATAATATGTATAAGATGGACGGCAGCTGGAGCAGCTTCACTGTCGATAGTAACAATGAGAATGTTGTTAAGATGGGGAAAGTCAAGTTCGTGAAAGGCAAGAACCAGTTTGACGTGTATGTCTCGGATAAAAATCAGAAGATACCTGTTGGTGTGTCGGGTTATACCATCACTGGCGTTAAGGGTGATCAGATCCTGTATGATAAGGTAGATGTCATCACTGCTGGTGAGCCCTTGCTGCTTTTCAGCAATCAAATCATCTCTGATGACCTGCGCACGGTTCATGTTGAAGACCAGACCGCAAATAAGACTCGTGAGGGCGCGGGCGAAGAGAAACCTGTTGATTTCGCTTTGAAGGTTGTGACGGCGAAAGACCCGGAGAAGCCTATTGAAGAGCAGGGCTTGGATGTGAAGCTTGGCCAGGTCTATATGCTTTACAACGATGTGTTCTATCCGACGCAGGCCGGTAGGATTCCCGTCGGTGGCATCTATCTTGAGGAAGTCAAGAAAGAAGAGAGCAAAGTGAGGAGCTTCGCCCGTCTCTATCTCAGCTTCGAGGATGCTGAAGACGCTGACGCTATCACCGCCATTGAAAGTTCAAAGTTCAAAGTTCAAAGTTTAAAGTCTAATGACAGTTGGTACGACCTGAGCGGCCGTCGCCTGAATGCCGCTCCCACCGCCAAGGGCGTCTACATCAATGGTGGTAAAAAGTACATTATCAAGTGAAACAGCGCGAAAATAGTACTATTGGTACTACTTTCGCGACTAAATTGTTGATTTTCAAATGAATAGTGGTAGGTCGATTGTTTAAAATCGACCTACTATTGTACTACTATAGGCTCTTTATTGTACTACTATGAACCAATAATCGTACAAATATGGGTCTTGTCGTTGTGTTGTCGTAGTCCTATAGGTTATCGTTCGCTCTGATAAGGTTTAATGGGGTTGTTAAGGCTTTAAAGCGGGTTGAACTGCCGTGTAAACAGGGAGTATATGCCCTCTTTACAACTTTACGGCTGTAGCCAAAAGACATTGCGGCTATAGCCAAAAGGCTTTACGGCTATAGCCAAAATAGAAAACACCGTAAAATGACTCTCGTTTTCCGGTAGTACTATGGTAGTACTATAGTAGTACAATATTTTTCAATAGTACTACCAATAAATATTTGATTATCAAATAGATATATTGTAAAGTAGTACTAATAGTGCTATTTTTCAATTGTTTACTTTATATAGCGCAATATTATATTGGCCTATTTAGGCTTTTGGCCTAAATGAATCGCCAGGTGTATTCCTTTGGAATCCCACTCCTCATATTGTGTCATTATGCTTCATTTTTACTCATTTTACCGTAAACCGTTGTTCTTTTTATCGTCAAAACCCTTAATTTAACAAATTTTTACCCCATACCCTTGCTTATCTCCCCAAAAATCCTTAATTTTGCATTCGTATTATATAATATGAACGCAAGATTTTTGTTGAAATAACCGTCATGGGGACATATATCAATGTAGGTAATGCAGGATTCCAACGTGCGAGGAATAGTGAGTACGTTGACAAGTCTGGGCTGATAACAGTGGTGAATAGCACTCTTTTTACGGAGAGCTGTTTTAGCTGCGTGACCCGTTGTCGACGCTTCGGTAAGTCGATGGCAGCTAAGATGCTGTATGCCTACTATGACCACTCTTGTGATTCCCGCAGCTTATTCGCTGATCTGAAGATTGCCCATGATCCCTCATTTGAAAAACACCTGAACAAATATGCCGCCATCTATCTCGACATGACGAATTTTGTTTCACAGTACAAGGGTGATGATATTGTAAATATCATTGACGATGCCCTTCTGTCAGATATAAGCAAGGCGTACCCTGATGTGACAGTAGCTCAAGGTGATAGGCTGATGGATTATCTGTTGCGTGTCAGTATAGCCAAAGAGGAGCATTTCGTATTCATCATCGATGAGTGGGATGCCATCTGCCGTGAGTTTGCCCCTGGCACGAAAGCGATGGATGCCTACGTCAGTTGGTTGCGCCGTATGTTTAAGAGTCAGGATGCCATGCGAGTGTTTGCCTGTGCATATATGACAGGTATTCTGCCTATCAAGAAGTATAAGACAGAGTCGGCAATGAACAACTTCATTGAATACTCGATGGTGACACCACGCAAGATGGCTCAGTTTTTCGGATTCACGAAAGAAGAGGTGAGAGCTTTAGCCGAGAAGGGCGGCATGGACTTTGATGAACTGGAGAAATGGTACGACGGTTACCAGATAGGCGACCAACTCTCTATGTTCAACCCCAATTCGGTCATTCAAGCCATTGACAGTAATTGGTGCGAGAGTTACTGGGGCAAGACTGGAGCCTACGATGCCGTGACCCATTATATCCGCATGAACTTCGACGGATTGAAGGATGCTGTCATCCTGATGTTGGGAGGAGGGAGAGTGAAAGTGAATACCACCAAGTTCCAAAACGATATGTCGCTCATTGAGTCGAAAGATGACGTCTTGACCGTGCTCATCCACTTAGGCTATCTGTCGTATGACCGCAGGAAGATGGAGTGCTATGTTCCTAATCGTGAAGTCAGGGGAGAGTTGACCAATGCCGTAGAGGAATCGGGATGGACTAATGTAATCAAAGCGATAGAGCAGTCTGAGCAGCTGCTTGAGGCAACACTTCGTAGTGACGAGGAAGCTGTGGCTCTTGGCGTGGATGCCGCTCACGACGAGCATACCAGCATCCTCAGCTATAACGATGAGAACTCGTTGGCCTGCGTGCTGAGCCTGGCATACTATTACGCTCATAACGACTTTGTCATCCATCGCGAGTTGGCCACAGGAAAGGGTTTTGCCGACTTGGTGATGATACCTCGCAAAAATGTTGATTCGCCTGCTATTGTGGTGGAACTGAAATACAATCAGGATGCCGATACGGCAATCAGTCAGATTCTCAAGAAGCAGTATCCTGCGAAGGTGGCTGATTATTGCGGCGAGCTGCTCCTCGTAGGCATTAACTATGACAAGAAAGATAAGACACACCAGTGCCGGATTACAAAGATAACAAAGTAAGAATAGATAAGAAAACAAGGTTATGATTCAAGATATGAAGACAACACTGACAAGGCTGTTCACTGTGATGATGCTGATCATGGTCAGCATGGGCGCTAAGGCAGAAGTAAAAGTGTTATTCGGAGAAAAGGGTACAGAACTGCAGCCTGATAAGGGCGGCACGATTACCCTTGCTCAAAAAGAACTTACGGGCGGTACTGTCATTATTTCTCAGGAAGACCAGAAAGACGGTACGACGAAGGTGACCTTCGCTGTAACCCCCGACAAGAACTACAAGCTGGCAGAGAATGGCCTTGAAGTCTATGCCGTCATTCCCACCGACATCAGTTCAACCCGTGGCTTAGAGGTCTCCACAACGCTCACGCTGAAAAGCGAAGACTTCAAAGACGAAGCCTCGAAGCGCACCTATACCACCACCATCGACTCCAAGCTTAACCTTTGGGTGAAGAAGGCCGAGTTCTTGCCGCAGAAACGGGATGACGCAAAATCAACCACACCCCCTTCAGGAATATGGTATATTGCTAATGATAATAGTTCAACCAACCATCCAGGAAAAGTTTGGAGTGAAGCATCAGATGACGCAAAGTATTATCTTGTTCCAGCGGCGAATCCTCAACAAGGAAGCGCCATTGATGCCTATTATTCTCCAAATCATAGTTCCACCAACGGCGACCCTGAGAAACCATTCTTGGCCACGGCCCAAACAAACAAGGACCTTAACTCCATTTGGATAGTTACGAAAAGTGGTGACTATTACTTTATTATCCATGCGCTTACAGGAAAATATGTTATATATGAGGTGCCTTTGCCAAATGACCCAAACAAAAACAATGATAACGATGAAACGAAAAATGGTAAGAGAAAGACAATGCACCTACAGACCATTGATAATGGGGACTATAATCCATTAACAAACGACAACTTCAAGTTTGAAATTACAGAATCGGGGAATGGTTACAATATTCGTCCTAAAAATCGTACAGGCTGGTACTGGAATCCTGCGGGACAAAATTCCAATAATTACTATGGAACCTCTTCCTCCTTATATCATCAAGGATTAGTTGGTGTTTATAATAATAAAGGTACCAACTCTATCTGGCATTTTGAAGATGCATCCTCTGCAGCAGAATTGACACCTGAAATCAGCGATGTGGATGTTGCGAACAACACCTTTACCATCACCTCGCCGGCGGCGGCTTTCTCCACTATCCGCTATACCACTGATGGAACTACCACACCCAATGCCAGCACCGGAACCTCGGCTATCAGCGGCAGTTATATTAACATCACAGACAATTGGAATGTACAGGCTGTAGGTGTCTTCGGAACTTTAGTCACTCCGGTGGCGGGTCCTAAGGCTCTCCAACCCGCCTCATGTGCTACACCTGTTATTAGTTTTGACTACACCACCTCGATGGTATCTATCACCTGTGCTACAGAGGATGCAACCATCTATTACACTACCAATGGTGACACTCCCACTGCTGAGGCGACAGAGTATGACGATCAGCCGTTTTCTGTTACCCCTCCCATTACCATCAAGGCTATAGCGACACATACTACTTTAGCAAATTCCGAAGTTGGTAAGCTGGAGATTAGCCAAGTGGCTACTCCTACTATCCAGAATAATGGTAGTAACGCCATTTCAATAACAACGGCTACGCCAGGTGCCACAATTTACTACACCACTGATGGAAGCACTCCTACTACAGATAGTACTCCGTACACAATTCCCTTGACAGAAAACGTTAGCAATGTTACCATCATGGCTATCGCATTCAAGGAGAACATGCTTCCTTCGGAGGTTGGCAGTGGCTCGGTGACTCTGCAATGTGCGACACCTGTCATTACAAGAGTAGGCATGACATTTACCCTTTCATGCAGCATGCCAACAGATGCGACTTTCTATTATTCATTAGACGAAAGTACTCCGGCAACCCCATACAATGGACCCGTTTCCTTCACTATAGATCAACTGCCAATGACTGTAACGGTAGTGGCCAGACACAACGACTATACGCAGTCAGAGACTTCTTCCATGAAACTTAAGACTGGTTCCGGATCTCCTGAAGACCCGTACCTTATTTATAGTTCCGCAGACTTTTCCAACTTTGTAACGAATGTCAACAACGGATCTACTGCTTCTGCCTGTTATAAGTTGGGTTCTGATGTCTCTGCCAGCGGCACAGATGCTATTGCCACAGAATTCACTGGTACTTTTGACGGAGACGGCTACACCATTAGTAGTCTTGGACATGCCTTGTTCAACAGCGTCAATGGAGGTGTGGTAAAGAATGTCATACTTGATAATGTCGATATCAGTAGTGGTACCAATGTCGGTGCCATCTGCAACGAGGCAAAAGGCACTACCCGTATCTACAACTGTGGAATACTCAGCGGCAGCGTAGGTGGCAGTAAGAAGGTTGGTGGATTGGTGGGGCTACTTGACGGTGAGGCCCGCGTTATCAATTGCTTCAGCTATGCCAATATCACTAATGGGGAAGACAAGGGAGGTATCGTGGGCTACAACAAAGTGACATCTACACAGTCAAGCCTGACGACTATGGTGATGAACTGTATGTTCTATGGTGACATTGTTGACGGGAATACGATTGCACCCATTTATGGAGGTACGGAAATAAACAATAGTGCCGATGGCATGAACAATTATAACTACTATCGTTACAGATCCCGTTACAGTAAAGAGAAGAAGATTACTAAATATAACAGAGCACTGGCGATGGAAGAGAAGTTTATCACTCGCTTTGAGCGCTATCGTCTGTTGCTGAACAGTAATAAGAAGTTAGCGGCTAAATATGCCTCTGTCATTACCTCCGACCCATCCACCACCATTACCGTTAACCCTGATGACATGGCGAAATGGGTGTTGGAGACAGCTGACAGAAGTATTACAGGTCGTAGTCCGTATCCATATCCTATACTGAAAGCACAAAGGTATTATCCTTCTATTATCAATTATGATGCAAAAAATGCTCCCGATAGCACAACAGTAGGACGCAATCATGGTGGGAAATTAGGTAGAACACTTTCGGTAACTATTGCAACATCTAAAAGTGATGGCGGCCAGACGTGGCCCACAGGCGCTAGGATAACAACCACCGGCCTTACGCTACAACGTACCGACAAGGACTTCGACCGATTCAACTACAACTATGACAAGGTGCAGCTGCCTTATTATAATGATATAGGAACGGGTAACTACACGGGAAACCGTGTAGTAACGGGTTGGAAGATTACAAGCATCACTGGTGGCAATGATGGTACATATACAGAAAGTGATAGCTGGGGTGGCTATAACTTTGCTGACCGTCACTGTACAAAAAAAGATAAGTATGAAATTAATAAGCGTGTGTTCTCACAAGGTGCTTACTGGGATGTTCCAGAGGGTGTGACAGCCATTACTATAGAGCCTTACTGGGCTATAGCCAACTACGTTTCAGACGGAACTTACGATGTTGTATATGATAAAGATTATAATAAAAAGGATTTCACTCCGTTTGGATCACAATACAGCAACAATTCGGATATAGATATTTATGGTGATAATAACAATCAGAAAGTCTATACATCCATAGCCAATGCAATTGCAGATTTTGACAATGAAAACAAGAGGGTGTATGACCAGGCTGTGGTGCTGGTGGGTAATCTGCATCAATACGCTGATCCTACGAAAAATGATATTCCATATACAGTCATGTCCATTGACATGAATCATGACAACGAACCTGACTATAGTTACATTTGCAGCCATGACAACAGAAAACCGATTTCACCTATCCGCTTTGACTTCCTTAATGTTATGGGTATAGCAGAGGCTCAACTTCCTAAGTTGACAGGTAGTAATGATCGGTTTCGCAATGTATCAATATTCAATTTGAAGGGGTGGTTCGAGATTACGAATACTTGCGTGGTGAATTTCTCTCAGTTTGAATATGACAATAGTAATGGTGCTAAAAACGCAGTCGTGAAATCCGAAGCTCCATTGATTCTTCTTGGTGGTACGTATGAGCAGTTTGTCTCCACGCAAATGGGAACACTTGATTATACGACTCCAAAAACGAAATATATACATATTGGTGGTAATGCTTGGTTTGCGAAATTCGGTAATGGCACCCACAGTGATGGTAAATATTTTACACCTCATGTCCCCATTTCTGTAACGGGTGGTGATTATGATGAGTTCTACCTGTCGGGTACGTATCAACCCAATATTGAAAATATGCAATCAGACAAAGCCGAGTGCTACGTCAGCGGAGGTCGTTTCGGTGATATGGCTGGTGCCTCATTGGAAGCAATCCAAGGTGATGTGCGCTGGCAGATAGACTGGGCAGACATCACCAATTTCTATGGTGGTGGTGTTAATGCCAACAATCCGATAACTGGCGATATCAGAGTTGATATGACTCGTAGTCACGTTGGGCAATATTGCGGTGGTCCGAAGTTCGGTGATATGTCGGTTGATAAGACTGTTACAACAAATGCCACAGACTGTGAGTTTGGTACTTTCTTTGGTGCTGGTTATGGTGGTAATTCATACAATAGAGTGAAATATAGAGATGTGGAAAATGGTGTTCCAAACTCTTACCAAGGTCTTTATACAACAGATCGTGGTAAATATTTCGATGGCTCTTCAACTAATGCTTATGACACCAAGCCTGCTTATGGTAAAAAGGGTAAGGGCGTAGCAACTGACTTTGATTACGAATTTTTCATTTGGTCATCAGGTGTGACAGGTGCCCGTTTCTATGTGCAGTTTGTTTCTTTCTCACTGGCAAGAACGAACAATGTTACTTCGAGCCTTACAAACTGTACAATCAATGAAAACTTCTATGGTGGTGGTAGCCTTGGTAAGGTAAACGGTACTGCCACTTCCACGCTTGACCGCTGTACGGTGAAGGGCAATGTGTTTGGTGGAGGATATTCTGCCACTCTGCCCAAGATTGCCGTACGAAATACTCCGGCTTTCGTTACTGGCAAGGTACCGAGTAAGAATATCAATATCGGCATGTTCGAGGAGGGTGAGATTGCTGGAACTGATGATTACGAGTGGAAGCATGTTGATTCTATGCCAGCTAACGGTGACCCAGGTATGGAAAGCACCTCGGCAGGAAACTTCGTTTATACCGATGAAGACTTGACAACACTCGGACAGGTTGGTACAGTCAATTTGACCATAACGAACACTACAGTTGATGAAAGTGTTTATGGCGGTGGTGAGGAATCGACAGTAGAAGGTAGTACATTTGTGGAATTCAATAGCGGTACCGTTGGTTCTGAAGGTAAGGGCGGAGCCCAATATGGCAATGTCTATGGTGGCGGCATGGGTAAATATAAAGATGAAGATGATAATGAACTTGCAGGCGATGAAGCCGTTAAATTAGGCCTCGTTAAGGGTAACACCAATGTCACGATAAAGGGTGGCTCCATCTTGCATAATGTCTATGGCGGTGGTGCCTTCGGATCTGTAGGAACTTACAACTACGACGGTTCTGGAAATATTACAGGTCATACCGATAATACAGGAAAGGCAGAAATCACCATCACTGGCGGAACCATTGGCACCACTGGTAAGGATAACGGTATGATATTCGGTTCGTCGCGAGGTGATGTGGATGAGCCAGGTTCTATCCAAGACCGATTGGCGTGGGTTCATGATACTCATGTCATTATTGGAACCTCTGGTTCGGGCACTGTTACCACGACTCCGCTTATTATGGGCTCTGTCTATGGTAGTGGCGAGAATGGGCATACCTATCAGGATGCCATTGTCGACGTCTATAGTGGTACAATAGGTATTACTTCTGGAGTAGAGGTCGAAGACGACAATGGTAACAAATACCAAGGCGCTGCCTATCCTAATCGCGGCAATGTCTATGGTGGCGGATGCGGTACTGATACCTATAACGTTACTGTGACGGAGGGTGAGGGAGAGTCCGCTGTAACTAAGACGATAAAAAAATTTAACCCCTTAGCGGGTATCGTGCAAGGTACTACCACTGTGAATATCGACGGTGGCCTAGTGGTACGCAACGTCTATGGAGCTGGTGCTATGGGCTCGGTAGGTACTGCCAGTGTTGCTACCAGTGGTAAGACAACGGTTACGGTCAGTGGTGGTCGTATCGGTTATGATGGTAACAGCAACAACGATGGTAACATATTTGGTGCTGCCCGTGGTGACCTTGCAGCAACAGGTGATAACCTTGCTCAGGTGCGTGAGACGGAGGTGAACATCAACTATGCAACAACTCCGACAGCAGATAACGAAGACAAGAATGTTCAGCTCATAGCAGGTTCTGTCTTTGGTGGCGGCGAGGCTGGTAAAGTGAAGGGCAGCGTGGCTGTTAACATGACGGGTGGCTTGGTGCTGAAAGACGTCTATGGTGGTGGCGCTCTGGCTGACACCCAGACCAGCAACTGGAATCCGACTGGTGGTACTAATAATACGGGCGACTGGGCTGAAGGCAAGACTTCTGCAAGCACCACAACGACAATCCGCTTGACAGGTGGTACTATTCTTGGAGAAGCCTATGGCGGCGGACTGGGAGAAGCAGGAAAGCCGGCCTATGTCTATGGTAATGTACTACTTGACTTGAACGGTACGACATCGTCAGGTGAAGAAGGAACGCCCATCGCCAATGATGCAAGGGGTTGTGCCGTCGGTGAAGTCTTTGGTTGTAATAATGCTGCCGGTACACCAATGGGGCAGGTGATGGTGCATATCTATGCTACACAGAATAAGACCAAGTCACAGATAGCAAATACAGCCGGCGAGACACCAGTGACGGATGCCAAGGTTAAAGGATCCTACGATGTGAAAGCAGTCTATGGTGGTGGAAACTTGGCTGCCTACGAACCTGCTGGTGGCAAGAATACTACCAATAGTACCAATGTTATTATTGACGGTTGCGGACTAACCAGCATTCAGCAAGTCTATGGTGGTGGTAATGCCGCTTCAACACCAGCGACTAACGTTACGGTCAATGGTACTTTTGAAATTGAAGAGGTGTTTGGTGGTGGTAATGGTAAAGATGACTTGCCCAATGGCGATCCCAATCCTGGTGCCAATGTTGGATTTAGGGCATATGATGTGGATGCAACCAATGCACAGACACCTGAAGATAGAGCGTCGAATTATGGATATGGTACAGGTAAGGCTTCTGTGAATATTTTCGGAGGTACGATTCACCGTGTCTTTGGTGGCTCGAATACGAAGGGTAATGTACGACAGACTGCTGTGACTATGTTAGAGGAAGTCGGAGGTTGTGACTTCTGTGTGGATGAGGCATATGGCGGTGGTAAGAGTGCACCGATGGATGCAGAGGCTAAGTTGTTGATGGCTTGTATTCCTGGTTTGAATGCAGCCTATGGTGGTGCTGAGGCTGCCGACATACAGGGCAATGTGACGCTGACCATCACTAATGGTCGTTTCGAGCGTGTGTTTGGTGGCAATAATCTGAGTGGAACCATCCGTGGCGCCATCACCGTAAATGTCGAGGAGGTTGGCTGTAAACCGATTATCATTGGTGAATTGTATGGCGGTGGTAATCAGGCTGGCTATTCTGTCTATGGTTACAAGGAAGTGACCGAAGGTACCAATAAGGTGTGGAAACCCCGTCTGCCAGAAGATGGTTTGGAATCAGGCTTGTCAAGCGTGTTTAATGCCCCTGTGGTGAATGTCAAGTCGTTCACCAGTATCGGGGCTGTCTATGGCGGTGGCTATGGTGAAACTGCTGTAATGGTGGGCGATCCGACGGTGAATATAAGTGTTGTAGAGGGTGCATGGAAGGATTATGTTGGAGAGTCTTCCCGTTATTCTGAAACTGGATACGAATATAATGCTACGGGCTATAAAGGAGAAACTTTGCCGATATCAGATGGTACAACAACGCATGATGTCGAACTGCCGTCTCATGCCAAGGGTAAGATAGGTGCTATTGGCAAAGTTTTCGGTGGTGGCAACGCTGCATCGGTCAAGGGTAATACTAATGTCAATATTGGAACCTTGGCAAAAGTCTCTGTAAAGGGGTATGAAGAAAAGAGTGTAAGTGTTGGAGCTTCCGTAGAAGGCCTCTACACTCGTTCAGGAGAAGGGACTGCGGCAAGTCCATATAGATATATCGCAGCCGCAGGTACTGCTGTAGCAGAAACCACCTACTATGAAGAGAAAAATATCGAAAAGGACGTCATCGGTGCTGACATTCGTGGCAATGTCTATGGCGGAGGTAACAATGCGGAGGTAACGGGCAACACGAATGTCTTTATTGGACGGGATGCGACAACAACCACAAATTCAGGCTCATCGACGACGAATCCATAGTAATGTGTTTTCTGAAACGAACAAGATGAAGGTAATGAGAAAAGAGTTCAACATAACAGGCAGTTGTAACCCGCAGTGGCATTATATGGTGAATACGGAGAAGCGGTTTAAGGCCGTGGAGGCGCTGATAGACAAGGGCAAGTATTTCACCATCAACCGCGCACGGCAGTATGGTAAGACGACGATGCTTCAGACCATCCGGCGCCGTCTGTCGGACAAGTACCTCATCATAAAGACAAGTTTTGAGGGCATCGGCGACGAGTCGTTCAAGGGGCAGGAGACATTCGTGAAATCATTCGTCCGACTGATGCTTGACGAAGTGTCGCGTGAAAGCGTTGAGGCGAAAGCCATCTGGCAAGACGAGGGCATCAAGGACTTTGAGACGCTGAGCCAGACTATCACCAGGTTCTGCCAGTCATACGACAAGCCCGTTGCGCTCCTGATCGACGAGGTGGACAAGAGCAGTGACAACGACACGTTCATCGGCTTCATCGGGATGCTACGCAATATGTATTTGCTACGCGAAGATAATGGTCTTGACTCCACCTTCTTGAGTGTTGTCCTCGCTGGTGTCTATGATATTAAAAATATCAAGCTGAAGTTCCGGCCCGATGCCGAGAAGAAATACAACTCGCCTTGGAACATCGCCACAGACTTCAATGTTGACATGACCTTCCACCCAGAGGAGATAGCCCAGATGCTCAATGACTACGAGGAGGATGAGCATACGGGCATGGACATTGGCGCCGTGAGCGAGGAGATATACAAATATACCACGGGCTATCCCTTCCTCGTGAGTAAGCTCTGCAAGGTGATCGACGAGGAGTTGGGCAAGGACTGGACTATAAGAGGGGTGCAGACGGCTACGAAGCAGACCATCCTGGAAAAGAACACCCTCTTCACCAGTCTGACGAAGAACCTGGAGAACTATCCAAAGTTGAAGCAGTTCATCTTTGCCATCTCCGTCAACGGTGAGGAGGTGACCTACGACGTGAATAACCCCGTGATGGACTTCGCCACGATGTTCAGCATCATCAGGTATGACGCCAGGCGAAAGGTACGCATCCACAATATTATTTTTGAGGAGGTGCTTAACAACTATTTTATTGCCGAACAAACCATCAACGACCTGGGCAAACTGCGTATTCAAGTGAATTATGTTCGCAACGGGCGGCTCGACATGGAACTGGTGATTACCCGTTTCGCCGAACTGATGCAGGAGGAATACCGCGAGAGCACTGTGCCGTTTCTGGAAAGGGAGGGGCGACTGCTGTTCCTGACGTTCCTGAAGCCGATCATCAACGGCACGGGGTTCTACTATGTGGAGCCGCAGACACGTGACAACCGGCGCATGGATCTGGTGGTGACCTACGGCAGCGAAGAATTCATCATAGAGCTGAAGATATGGCGCGGTGAGAAGTACGAGGAGCAGGGGCGCGACCAACTGGCCTCATACCTTATGACACGAGGCGCGTCGGAAGGCTACCTCGTGACCTTTGACTTCTCCAAAAAGCGGGAGGTGACGGAGCCACGTTGGATAGAGAACAAAGGAAAACGAATCTTTGAAGTGACAATATAAGGATCTTGACGTTTTATTTGCGGATGTAGTCGACGAAGGAGTAGGGGAAGGCGTGACGGTCGTCGACGGGATGGTCTTCGCGGAAGGATTCCTGCCAGTCGTCTTTGTAGGGCGGGAAGAAGGTGTCGGCCTCGGCGGGGGTGTCGTCGATCTCTGTGAGACAGAGACGGTCGGCGAGGGGGAGGGCCTGACGGTAGACCGAGGCGCCGCCGATGATGAAGATGTCTTCATCGGGGGCGCAGTGGGCGAGAGCCTCTTCCAATGAAGGATAGAAATCGAGTGAGGTATTGTCCTTTAACTCCTCTCTAACTTCCGCTAACTCCCCTTTAACTCCCTTTCTTGTGAGGACGATGTTACGACGGTTGGGGAGGGCGCCCTTGGGGAGGGAGAGGAAGGTGTTGCGACCCATGATGATGGTGTGGCCTGTGGTGAGCGCCTTGAAGCGCTTTAGGTCGTTGGGGAGCCAGTAAATCAGTTTGTTCTTGAAACCAATGGCTCTGTTCCGGGCTACCGCTGCAATAATTGAAATCATATTTTATTTTTTAGGGAAACGAGTGGGATTTTTTTAAGGAAACGAATGTGATTTTTTTAAGGAAACGAATTTGAATAATTGAAATAATTGAACCCACTAATATGAATAATAATTATTATAATTCGTGAACAAAATTATGCATATTATTCAAATTCGTTTCTAAATTAACAATTCATTTATTTACGACAACATAGACAACTTGGACAACTTTTCTCTTTTCGTCTTATGACGAAAATGTTGTTTTTGTTGTCATTGTTGTCGTTATTATTAGACACTGACTTCGGCTTTGATGTGAGGGTGGGGATCGTAGTTGAGGAGTTCGAAGTCCTCGTACTGGAAGTCGAAGAGGGACTTGACGTCGGGGTTGATCTTCATCTGGGGCAGGGGTCGGGGCTCACGGGTGAGTTGGAGCTTGGCCTGCTCGATGTGATTCAGATAGAGATGGGTGTCACCGGTGGTGTGGATGAAGTCACCGGGCTTGAAACCTGTCACCTGTGCCATCATCATCAGGAGCAGGGCGTAGGAGGCGATGTTGAACGGTACGCCGAGGAAGGTGTCTGCCGAACGCTGGTAGAGTTGGAGCGACAGACGGTCGCCGGCCACGTAGAACTGGAAGATGGTGTGACAGGGAGGCAGTGCCATCTGGTTCACCTCAGCCACGTTCCAAGCGGAGACGATCATACGACGGGAGTTGGGATTGTTCTTCAACTGGTCCAGCACATACTGGATCTGGTCTATCGTACCGCCGTTGTAGTCGGGCCATGAACGCCACTGGTGACCATAGACGGGACCGAGCTCGCCGTTCTCGTCGGCCCACTCGTTCCAGATACGGACGCCGTGCTCCTGGAGGTACTTCACGTTGGTGTCGCCCTTGAGGAACCAGAGCAGTTCGTAGATGATCGACTTCAGGTGGAGCTTCTTCGTGGTGAGCAGGGGGAAACCGTCGTCGAGGTTGTAACGCGACTGTGTGCCGAAGATGCTGATGGTGCCGGTGCCTGTGCGGTCACCTTTCTCTGTGCCTTCGGTGAGGATGCGGTTCAAAATATCTAAATACTGTTTCATATTTTTGACTTTAGAGTTTTTGACTATAGATTATAGATAATTTCTACGGGCTCCGTGGGGAGGTGGGTGGTTTTGATGCGCCAGGGTTTGGGGTAGAGGTTATTGGCGCGGTTGCCGATGTTCTTGGCGGGACCGAGGGGAACGCCACGGTAGGTGACGGTCACGATGCCACGAGGGGTGTCGGGGGGAAGGACGAGGGATTCGCCCCGGAGGTAGCGGAGAGCGTCGGAGTAGGAAAGGTCGACGTGTGGAAAGTCACCTTGAGGAAGATCGGCTTTTAGTTGCTTGAGTTGAGAGTTGAGAGTGTAGAGTGTAGAGTTTGCTACCGCCGTCCTCTTTGCGGTTCCATCAATGGCGGTAGCAAACTCTAAACTCTCAGTTCTACACTCTCCACTTTTGCGCAAGACGCAAAGGAACAGTCCTTCGCTCCTTGTGATGCCGGGGATGAAACGGTAAACGGGGGCATCGAAGCCGGGGAGGAGGGAACCCGTGATGTTCCATGAGGCGTCGGTTGGGATGGCGACAGGTTCGGCATCGTAGGTCTCCAAGATCCAACGCACGTTTTCCTCGTTTTCTTTAATATTATAGGTACACGTACTATATATTAGTAGACCACCGGGATTCAGACACTCCCAGGCATCGGCGACGATCTCGCGTTGCAGGCGCCAGCACTTCTCCACGTTCTGGAGGCTCCACTCGCTGATGGTGGCGGGATCCTTGCGGAACATGCCTTCGCCGGAGCAGGGGACGTCGCAGAGGATGAGGTCGAATGTCATCTTAGCCTTGCGGAAGTCACGGGGGTAGTTGTTGGTGACGATGCAGTCGGGCCAGCCCCATTTGGTGATGTTCTCCAAGAGGATCTGGGCACGGGTGGGGATAGGCTCGTTGCTCACGAGGACACTGCCCTCGGGCAGGACGGTGCGCATGGCGGTGGACTTGCCGCCGGGGGCAGCGCAGAGGTCGAGGGCTTTAAGTGGAGAGTGTAGAGTGGAGAGTGGAGAGTTTGCTACCGCCATTGATGGAACCGCAGAGAGGACGGCGGTAGCAAACTCTACACTCTCCACTCTAAATTCTAAACTGTTCAAAACATGCGTGATGAACATCGAGGCGGATTCTTGGACGTAGTAGCAGCCGGCATGGAAGAGAGGATCGAAGGTGAACTGGGGACGACCGGAGAGGTAGAAACCTTCGGGACACCAGGGGACTTTGTCAAATTGAGAATTGAGAATGGAGAATGGAGAATTATGATTACCTTCTTCCATAGAGTCTGCCGCAGTCGTATCCTCAGAAAAACCTGCGCTTGGAGTATTCTCATTCCACATTCTTGCGTCCCTTTGGTAGCAAGCGGCCTTGGGCCGAGCGCCACATTCCACATTCCTCGAGAATCTGGGATTGAGGCGGATGCTCGTGGGGGCCTCTTCGTCGAAGGCTCCTATGAAGCGGTTAAAGCGGGCTTCGCCCATGAGTAGCCGCGTCTCCCGGATGAAATCCTCGGGTAATGTCATATCTCGCGTTGAATTTAGGCGCAAAATTAAGAAAAAAGACACAGATTACATAGATTTTCATAAATTATTTGCTATCTTTGCAACTTATTAATGTTTTGTTACGTCAAACGGACAAAGAAAAATAAAAAAGAAAAAGGAGAAATGATATGAAACAGTTATTATTAACAATCGTCCTGGTGCTCGCACTCAGCTTGAATGTTGAGGCTATAGCACAGAAGCACCGCCATACGCCCCGTACGGAGCAGGTGGACTCTACTAAGGCAAAGGATGCAATCGAGGCCTTTTCTGACACCACAACCGTAGCTGATGACAGTGACAGCATCACCAGCCACCGACACATTGAGTATTCGGAAGATGATGCCAAGGAGATCGTGCGTGAGGTGTTCTCGAATATCGACTCGAAAGCCGTCATGGGTATGCTGACCGCCGTGGGAATTATCTTCATCCTGTTCGTCCTGTTCCCCATCATCGTGATCATCGCCGTGGTCTTTTTCATCAATCGCAACCGCAAGGAACGGCTCAAGCTGGCTCAGATGGCCATGCAGAACGGTCAGCCGATCCCAGAGCAGCTGCTGAAGGAGGAGGCCGTCCAGAACAGCGGTGACTACCAGAAGGGTGTCCGTCAGATGTTCACAGGTGTCGGTCTCGCCATCTTCCTCGGCATCTTGGTTGGAGAGATAGGTTTCGGTATCGGTGCGCTCGTGTTCTGCATCGGACTTGGCAAGTGGTATATCGCCCGTCAGTCGGGAAACACAGGCTTCGGTCCGCAGTCCATGAACAATCCTTCAGATAACATAAATCATTCAAACGACTCAAATATTCAGGATTATGACTAAGAAATTGATGCGCTCTAATGACAGAGTATGGGCAGGGGTCTGTGGCGGTATCGCCGAGTACTTGGATTTCGACCCCACGATGGTAAGAGTTGCGTATGCGTTCCTCACGCTGTTCACATGCTTCAGCGGTCTGATATTCTATATCGTACTGTGGATCTGCATGCCAGAGAGAAGGTTGGTGTAGGAGACAGGAGACAGGAGTCAGGAGACAGGAGTCAGGAGACAGGAGTCAGGAGATAGGAGTCAGGAGACAGGAGTCAGGAGAGAAGGAGTAAGGATAAAATGGCGGAGCTCAACGACATAGCCTTGGTGACGCAGGTGGCGGTATTCCGGAACAAGAAGGCCTTTGACCAGCTTGTCAGGAAGTATCAGTCACCTGTGCGTCGGTTCTTCCTCAACCAGACGCTGGGCGATGAACAGTTGAGCGACGACCTGGCTCAAGAGACCTTCATCAAGGCCTATGTGAATATCACGAAGTTCCGGGGTATGGCGAGCTTCTCCACCTGGCTGATGCGAATTGCGTATAATGTGTTCTACGATGAGGTGAGGTCGAGGAAACAGACGGAGGATTTGGATACATCCGTCAGTGCCGCCCGTCAGACGACCACAGCCAGTGAGAGCCTGAAAATGGATATCTACGCCGCGCTGGCCCTGTTGAAACCCGATGAGCGGACGTGCATCACACTGCAACTCATCGACGGCTATCCCGTCGACCAGATTGCCAAGGTGACGGGTATCCCAGCGAATACGGTGAAGTCGCATCTGCACCGGGGAAAAGAGAAAATGGCGAACTACTTAAAACAAAACGGATATGACTGAAAAAGAAAACAAACTGATAGAGGATCTCTTCAAGCAGGCTGCCCAGCAGCAGATTGAAGACAACGGCTTCACGGAAAAAGTGATGGAGGCCATTGGCAATGGACAATGGGCCATAGGCAATGGACAATTGAAAATGGATAATGGACAATGGGCTATAGGCAATGGACAATGGACAATTGAAAATGGACAATTGAAGAAGGACAATGGAAAATTGTTGTCGATGTTATGGACGTGGTTCTGCATCGCCGTGAGCCTCGTGCTGTTCTTCGTGTTCAACGGATGGGAGATGCTGAAAGCCAGTCTGCACGTGCTTTATGCCAGCATCCTCACCAGTTTCGAGGTGTTCCTTACCACAGCTCCGACGGCTGAGTTTGATCTGAATCCTTGGATGATTCTTTTGGCTTTGGGGTTTGTATCAATCTACCTGCCTTATCGAACAGCCCGTAAGTTGTCCGCAATACTATAAACTCCGTGCGACGGTTTAACTGGTTGCACTGTTCCTGCTGTTCCTCAGGGAGGGTGGTGATGTAAGCCTCTGTCAGCACATCACCCTCTTTGAGGAACGGGTATCTTTCCGCCACCTTCCGTTTGATGGTCTTGGGCTTTCCCTCACCGTAGCCTTTCGGGGTGAGACGGTCTGAGGCGATGCCGTGTGCTATCAGGTAGTTCACTACACTCTCGGCACGACGCTGGGAGAGGCCTTCGTTGTAGGCGTCGGAGCCTTTGTAGTCGGTGTGGGCGGAGAGCTCGATGGTGATGTTTGGGTTCTCGTTCAACAGCTGTACCAGCTCGTCGAGGGCGGTGGCAGACTCTGGGCGCAACGTCGCCTTGTCGAAGTCGTAGAAGATGTTCTCGATGAGTACGGGGGCAGAGATGTTAGCCAGCGGGAACTGCAACACATATTCCTCCGACTTCGTCACAGGTTCCACGCGCAGTTGTTCCTGATGGTTGAGGAAGCCCTTACAGGTGGCGAGGAACACATAGTCTACGTTGGGCTTGATCTCCTGGGTGAAACTGCCGTCGCCCCGGACACTCAGTTTCGTGTTCGTGCCGTCGTTGCCGACTATATAGACCTGGGCCGCCGTCAGTTCGTAGCCGTCCTGTTCGTATACCCAACCCTTCACCGTCTGCACGATCTCGGGATTGAAGAAACTGTAGATATGGTCGTAGCCTCGGTTGTCGCCACGGTTCGAGCAGAAGTAGCCTTGGTTACGCTTCCCCTCGAAGGTCATGCCGAAGTCATCGCCCTGGGAGTTCAGGGGAAAACCGGGATGTTCTATCTTTAACGACAACTCAGACAACTTGGACAACTTTTTCTCCTCACCACTGGCGAGAGTCCCTCCGCCAGAGGCGGATAGAGTTGTTTTGGTTGTCTCTGTTGTCGTTAATAAATCTTTGTCGTTGGATTTTGCAATAAAGATATCCAGGCCTCCCATGCCGGGATGACCGTCGGAGGAGAAATAGAGGTCGCCGTTGGGACGGAAGGTGGGGAACATCTCGTCACCGGGTGTGTTGACGGGTGCGCCGAGGTTCTCGGAGGGCCCCACCTCGTTGCCTATGATCTTGCAGCGCCAGATGTCGAAGCCTCCCAGACCACCTGGCATGTCGCTGGTGAAATACAACCACTCTCCGTCAGGAGAGACGGCGGGATGGGCGAAACTGGAAAGGGTATCTTTCGAGATAACCAGATCCTTGGGCTTGCTCCAGGAGGCATCGCTGCGGCTCGACACGGCGATGGTGGCGTAGCGCGGGTAGTTGGGGTCGGTCTTGCAGATGGTCAGGTACATACTCTTTCCGTCGGGAGAGAAACAGCAGGCACCCTCGTCCATCTCGGAGTTCAGTTCCGAGTCGATGGTCTGGGGCTTGCCCCATTTGCCCTTGTCGTCTTTCTGCGAGAGGAAGATGTCGGCATTCTTCGAACCTGTGATGCCGCTGTACTCATCACCTTGCGCCTGGTTACGGGTGGAGGTGAAGTAGAGTTGGTTGTCCTCGTCGCCGCCGAGCATCGGGGAATACTCCGCACGGCGGGAGTTGAAGAGGTCCATCCGTTTGATGGTATAGTCCGAGCCGTCTTTCTTCCATTGTGCCGCCTGCTTCGCAGACTTCAGTCCTGTGAGAGCCAATTGCCTGTGTGGGTCTTCAAATGGCAGCGAATCTGCTGCCATTTGGAACTGTTTCTCGGCCTCACGGTAGTTGCCGTTGCGCATCTGCAGTTGTCCCAAGTAGAAATGTGTGAGCGAGTCGTCCTGTTTGTAGCGGATGGCATTCTGATAGGCGGAGATGGCTTTGGAGGTGAAGTGGATGCGACGGTAGCACTCTGCCATCTTCATCGCCCGCTGACCTTTCACGGCTCTGTCTTTGTTGGAGGTATGGGTATAGGCCTTCCGGTATTGTGCGGCGGCATCGAAGTATTCGCCGATGGCATAGAACTTGTCGCCCTTCTTCATCGCCTGGTCAGCCCCGCAGCTGACGAACAGCACGGCGCAGACGATGCTATATAATATGGTGAAAACCTTTCGCATACCTGTATATAACGAGAAAATAGTAGATTTATTGTTTTAGCAACGGACTACAGGACTTAAAGACTTTTTATCAGTCCTGTCAGTCGTGTAGTCCGTTGAAAAAAACATCTTACTTCTTTGGAGATTTGATTTTCTTGAGATCGGCATCGGAGAGGACGGTCACCCGACGGTTGCTCGGGTCGGTCATCACCTCGTGGACGATGTCGGTCACCTGTTGCTTCAATTCGTCGATGAACTGCTTGGCATCGTATTTCTGGTGCTCGATGTCACGCAGTTTTTTCTCCCAGATACCCGTCAGTTCACAGCTCTTCAGCAGTTCCTCGCGGATGAGGTCGATGAGCTCGATGCCTGTGGGGGTGGCGATGAGGCGTTTCTTGTCGCGTTTGATATAGTGGCGTTTGAAGAGGGTCTCGATGATGCCGGCACGCGATGACGGACGACCGATGCCGTTCTCTTTCATTGCCGCACGGAGGGTCTCATCCTCCACGAACTTTCCCGCCGTCTCCATCGCCCGCAGCAGGGAGGCCTCATTATAATAAGGTGGTGGAATGGTCCATTTCTCCGTGAGGGTGGGCTTATGGTCGCCCGATTCACCCTTGACGAAAGTGGGAAGAGTGCGCTCCTCGGCATTTGAGCCCCCTAAGTTAGGGGGTTGGGGGTCTGAACCTCCGTCAGACTCTCCCTCGTTCAGCCCCCTGTCGCCCCCTAACTTAGGGGGCATAACAACACGCCAGCCCGGGTCGAGGATCTCCTTACCGGTGACCTTGAACTCCACTTTATCCTCTTCACCAATGACCTCGCCGAGGATGGTTGTTGTGGAGAATTTGCAATCCGGCAGGAAGACTGCAATAAACCGACGTGCCACGAGGTCGAAGACTCTCTGTTCGGCATCGCTGAGGTTTTGTGGGATGACGCCTGTAGGGATGATGGCGTGGTGGTCTGTCACCTTCGAGGTGTCGAACACACGTTTGCTCTTTTTCAACGGTTTGCCGCCGATAGGCTTGATGAACTCGGCATAAGGTGCCACACCGCCGAACTTCGTCTGATAAAGTCCGTTCATCGTCTGCGGACATTTGGGGTAGATGTCGTCTGAGAGATACTGGGTGTCCACACGGGGATAGGTGGTGTATTTCTTCTCGTAGAGGCTCTGGATGAGGTTGAGCGTCATCTCTGCCGAATAACTGTACTTGCGGTTACAGTCTACCTGTAGTGAGGTGAGGTCATAGAGCTGTGGCGGCTGTTCCTTGCCTTCCTTCTTCTCCACCTTCGTCACGGTGAAAGGCTTGCCCTCGATGGTGGCAAAGGCCTTCTCGCCTTCTTCCTTCGAGGTGAACTTGCCCTTGGTGGCGGTGAAGGTCGTATCACGATACACCGTCGCCAGCACCCAGTAAGGCTCGGGCTTGAAGTTCTCAATCTCCTTCTGACGGTTTACGATGAGGGCGAGGGTAGGGGTCTGCACTCGTCCGATGGAGAGCACCTGACGGTTCTGCCCGTATTTCAGCGTATAGAGCCGCGTGGCGTTCATGCCTAAGAGCCAGTCGCCGATGGCACGGGAAAGTCCGGCGAGGTAGAGCGGCTGGTAGTCTGCCTGATCTTTTAGGTTCGCGAAGCCCTCACGGATGGCCTCGTCGGTCATCGACGAGATCCACAATCGCTTCACGGGACAGGTGGCCTGTGCCTTCTGCATCACCCACCGTTGGATGAGTTCTCCCTCCTGTCCGGCGTCACCGCAGTTCACGATGCCGTCGGCAGCCTGCATCAGCCGTTCGATGATGGCGAACTGTTTCTTGATGCCGTTGTCGTCGATGAGCTTGATGCCGAAGCGTGGTGGCACCATCGGCAACTGCGTCAGTGCCCAGGGTTTCCAGGCCTGGGTGTAGTCACCCGGTTCCTTCAGTGTACACAGGTGGCCGAAGGTCCATGTCACCTGGTATCCGTTACCTTCCATATACCCGTCGTGCGAGCTGTTTGCCCCGATAATACGGGCGATATCCCGCGCCACACTGGGTTTCTCTGCGATGCAGACTATCATACGTTTTTATTCTATTTATACCTCGTTATTGCGATAATTGCGTGCAAAATTACAAAAAAATCTCCATACCTCATTCTTATTTTACAATTATTTCGTACTTTTGGCTACGCCGAAGGTACTCCCGTTCGAAAATTCTCAAATAAATTTTGGTATTTTACTCACTTATTCGTACCTTTGCACGCTGAAATGACTAGATATTGTAATAATGTACGCGTAATAAGACGAGTGCTATTGACTTTGGCGCTCTTTCTGACACTGGCTCCGGTCCGTGCAAAGGTTCGTATCATGCTCATTTCCGACCCCCATGTGCTGGCCCCCGGCCTGATCATCAATAAGGGCAAGGCCTTGGATGATACCAACCGTCTCGACCGCAAACTCAATGATTACAGCAGTGCGATCTTTGACGAGGTCATTGCCACCGCCCTGAAGGAGAAACCGGACCTCTTCCTGATCTCCGGCGACCTGACGAAAGACGGAGAGTTACTGAGTCATCAGTATGTGGTTGAGAAACTGTATGAGCTGAAGGAGGCTGGCATCAAGGCTTTTGTCATTCCTGGGAATCACGATATGGGCACGAACAATGCCTACTATTATGACGAGGACCAGATATATGCGGCCGAGACGATTAACACGCGCCAGTTTGCTGAGATGTACAAGGACTTCGGCTATGGTGCTGATATGGAACAGGAACCCACCACGCTGACATGGTGCTGTGAACCGTCAGACGGTCTCGTGCTCATAGGCATCGATACAGGTTATGAAGGTTCTCCCCTGAATGGCGTCATCTCCCATACCACCTACGAATGGGTGCAACAACGGGCGAAGGCCGCCACGGCGGCTGGTAAGCAGGTGGTGGTGATGATGCACCATTCGCTCTTCCCTCATGTGACCAATGCCGAGAAAGTCAGTTCTACCTACGCAGTGAAGCTGGGCATGCCCAATGGCGACGGCAGCTACACCTATTATAGTTATAGCACTCTGCGTAACCATCTGGCTGATGCCGGTGTGGGGGTTGTCCTCACGGGTCATGTGCATGCCACTGATATCGCCAAGGATGGGAACAAAGACCTGACGCGCACCATCCACGATATCTGTACGGGCACCTGTGCGGCTTATCCCTGTCCCTATCGGCTGCTGACACTCAACGACGACGAGACCATGAGCATCCGGACACATTACATTACGGAGTTGCCAGGCGTCGAGGACTTCCAGGCGCTTGCCAGGGAACGTATGGTCTCGAGTCTGAAGAATCTTGCCTTCATGTATTTCTACAATGATGAGGTGGCTGATATTTTAGCGGAACTATTTGTGCTGCATGTGTGTGGTGATGAACCTGAGAATCCGCGTTCTCAAGAACTTCTGGATGCTTATGAGGAACATCTGCCTGAGTTGATGGAAAGCGTACTGATCAATCTGTTCCTCAGTTCACGCGGCGTGACCTTCGATGACATGAACGCGATGGTCTATGGTCTGTTGGAGGACAAGACCAACTATGGTGATCCGGAAAGGGAGAGTATGGCTGAAGACCTGAATACCACCATCCCTGTCAGAGAGGACGGTTGGACGGCCATCAGGGGTGTGAAGACAGGAGACAGGAGTCAGGAGTCAGGAGACAGGAGTCAGGAGTCAGGAGACAGGAGACAGGAGTCAGGAGACAGGAGACAGAAGTCAGGAGTCGGGAGTCAGGAGGGGTGGTTCACCCTTCAAGGGCAGCGCGTTGCAAAGCCTACGCGAAAGGGTGTCTATATCCACAACGGTAAATTGATACTTCATTAATTAACATAAACTAAATTATTAACATGAGAAAGAAAACCATTAAGATGAGGACACTGGCGGTGATGCTGGCAGTGTTCAGTAGTGTTGCCGCAATGGGGCAAAGCCAACAAAAGGAGTCAGGAGTCAGGAGTCAGGAGACTGATTGGCTGAAAGATTTCACGAGTCGTATCACGCTCAACGGCTATGCCCAGGGCGGATGGTCCTATCAGGACATCAACGGCAAAGGTACAAACTCCTACAACCTTAAACGTACACTTCTCTGGGCGAAGGCCCGCATCACTGACCGCTGGTCGTTTTTGTTCATGCACGATTTCTCCAGCTGCGTTCAGGAGTACTACACCGACTATCGCATCACTAAAGACAACTCGCTGACCGTCCGCTTCGGACAGTTCAAGCACTCCTACTCGATGGAGAACCCGTTGTCACCCACACAGCTCGAGCTCATTGACGTCTATTCCCAGGCCGTGCTCTATCTGGCTGGTGAAGGACCCGATCCCCTCAACGGCGTGAACTACGGCCGTGACATGGGTCTCGAACTCTATGGTGAATTGGCCAAGGGTGCCATCCGCTATAACCTCGCCCTGATGAGCGGTCAGGGTATCAACCGCAGGGATCTTAACAACCAAAAAGACTTTATCGCCAAACTCGAGGTGCGTCCGATGGACGGCCTGCGCATCGTGGCTTCGGGCTACCTCGGCACTGGCTGTGCCGTGAATACAGCGGCCTGGAACCCCGACATCAAGGTGGGCGACAACTACAAGCGCGACCGTTACTCGGTGGGTGCCGAATACAAGACGGCTCCTTACTCACCGGCGAAATACAAGGAGGCCCGTCCTGCCAGCATCCGTGCAGAGTGGCTGGGCGGTAAGGACGGCGAAGTGGGCAGCATGGGTGGCTATGTCACCACGGCCATCCCCGTCTATGACGCCCTCGACATCGTGGCCTCTGGCGAGACCTTCGACCGTAACACGAAGGTGGATGGCTGGGACCAGACGAACCTCACCATCGGTATCCAGTACTGGTTCTACAAGAAGTGCCGTGTGCAGCTGCAGTACACCCGTTGTCTCTGTGGCGAGAACATCAGCACCAAGGATTACAACTGGCTCCAGGCCCAGATGCAAGTCGCTTTCTAAAGAAATAGTCATAAAGAAATAAATAATGTATAAAAAGGAAACGAATAAGAATAAAAAGGAAACGAATGTGCATAATACGCATAATTTATCCCACTAATATGAATAATATTATTTAAATTCGTGAACAAAATTATGCACATTATTCAAATTTGTTTCAGTAAAAATTAATTTCATTTCGATAAAAAACAAATTCGTTTCAATAAAATAAGATAATATGATTATTAAGGTTTTATTAACGGTAATTTTTCTGGTCGTGATGGTAGGCGTGGGTGTGTACTCCCGCAAACAGGCCAGTAGTGTTGACGGTTTCGTATTGGGTGGTCGTGCAGTCGGTCCGTGGCTCACGGCGTTTGCCTTCGGAACCTCTTATTTCTCCGCCGTGGTCTTCGTGGGCTACGCCGGACAGTTCGGATGGAAGTATGGTATGTCGAGTGCCTGGATCGGTATTGGTAATGCCATCATCGGTTCCCTCCTGGCATGGATTATCTTAGGTCGTCGCACGAAGCTGATGACGCAGCATATCGAGTCTCGCACGATGCCCGACTTCTTCGGTACCCGTTTCTCGGATCAGGGCCTGCGTGTGGCGGCTTCGATCATCGCCTTCGTGTTCCTCATTCCCTATACCGCCGGTGTGTATAGCGGTATTTCGCGCCTCTTCGAGATGGGCTTCGATATTCCTTATGAGTACTGTGTGGTCATCATGTCGATCCTCACCGCCGTCTATGTGATCATCGGCGGCTACAAGGCCACGGCCATGAACGATTTCATCCAGGGCATCATCATGCTCTTTGGTATCGTCGCTGTCATCCTCGCCGTGCTGAATGCTCAGGGTGGATTGACAGCTGCCATCGACAAACTCTCCGTGATTCCCTCCGATGCCGATCCTAATGTGAACGGTGGTTTTGCTACATGGTTCGGCCCTGATCCCTGGGGACTGTTGGGTGTGGTCATCCTGACCTC